>WTJY01000270.1 GCA_011524645.1 Anaerolineales bacterium
CTATTTTTGTCGGCCGTGCCGACAAAAATAGCGTAAAAAGAGAAAGCCCCCTTCCTCAAGGGAAAGGGGTTGGGGGATAGGCGAGGCACTGAAATGATTTTCCCTAAAAAGATATGGGTAAAACGAAGCCTGCTAGGAGGGGAACAAATCCAACCAGTTGATTACTTTGGCGAAGGTATTGATTTTATTGACCCTAATTAAAATGAAATTGCCAAAACTATGATTAAGAAACTTCGCGTATATCCACAAAAAACACCATTAAAGGGGATCATTACTGTTCCCGGAGACAAATCGGTCAGCCACCGCTCTGTCATGCTCGGTTCATTGGCTAGCGGAACCAGCTATATTCGTCGCTGGCTACCGGCGGGCGACCCGATCGCCACACTCGAAATTTTTCGCCAACTCGGTGTCAATATCTCGGTCACCAAACATAGTGCCACCAACTGGGACCTCGTGATCGATGGGGTCGGCATGCATGGCTTGCAACCCTCGGCCGAACCGCTCGATGCCCGTAATGCAGGCACTTGCATTCGCTTGCTCGCAGGCGTTATGGCCGGTCAAAAATTCAGCTCCGTTTTAGATGGTAGCGAGCAGTTGCGCAAACGGCCGATGAAACGGATCACGGTACCACTGGCCCAAATGGGGGCAAAAATCGATAGCACCAAGGGCAAAGCCCCGATGACCATTGAACCGACCGAACTCCAAGCGATGACTTATGAACTCCCTGTGGCCAGTGCACAGGTCAAGAGTTGTGTCTTGCTCGCAGGCATGTACGCCAATGGGGAAACCGTTGTCATCGAACCGGGGGCCGCCCGTGACCACACCGAACGGATGCTTAAAGCGATGGGGGCAGATCTGACCATCGACGGCCGTACCGTATCGATCAAACCGGTTGACAAGCTAAACCCGATCAATTTAACCGTACCGGCCGACATCTCGAGTGCCGCCTTCCCGATTGTCGCCGCCGCCATCGTCCCACATTCCGAAATTACCATCGAAAACTGTGGGCTAAACCCGACCCGCACCGGCATTCTCGATATGCTCGAAGCGATGGGGGCCACCTTTACCGCCCAAAACAAGCGGAAAACCGGCGGTGAACCGGCCGCAGATGTTCAAGTACAGTTTAGCGAAATGCATAGCACCGAAATTGGTGGTGAAGTGGTCGTGCGTGGCATCGACGAATTCCCGATTCTCAGTATCGCCCTCTCTCAATCGGCCGGCCGTAGTGTTGTCCGTGACGCGGCCGAACTACGGGTCAAAGAAGTGGACCGGATTAGCGTATTGGCTGGCGAATTAGCCAAAATGGGCATCACCATGGATGAAACCCCAGATGGATTCTCTATCGAAGGGCCGATTCGACTCAATGGAGCAGAAGTTGACAGCCATGACGATCATCGCCTTGGCATGACACTCGCGATCGCAGGGTTAATCGCCGATAGCCCGACCACGATTAATGAAGCAAATTGCATCGCCGACAGCTTCCCAGGATTCGTGGAAACAATGCAAGCACTGGGCGCACACATGGAATGGATCGAGTAAGATCAGAACAGTTCGCGATTTTCAACTGTTTATTTTCAGCTTTCCTAAAGTTGGAAATCGCGACGCTCCGCCCACGGGGTCATACCTCTCACTAGTCCTAAAGGACTGCTAACCTGAAACCAAATTCTAGGCTAAAATCAATGCAAAGAAATGTTTATCATACGAAAGAGGTAACATGGTACTGATCCAGCAAGTATCCCTACCAGCCGATATAACTGCGGCTGTAGAGCTTATTCGAGAGTTTACAACGTGGGCGATGCCACTCACCGCACACATTGAGAATGTGCCAACATTTGGCGACATCGACTCAGAGCTAACCGGCTTACCCGGTAAATTCACTCCCCATTTTGGTGGACGCTTACTCTTGGCCAAAAACAATGGACAACCGGCCGGTTGCATCGCGCTAACCAAAATATCCCCCGAAGTCGCCGATTTAAAGAGACTCTATGTTCGGCCAGAACATCGTGGACAAGGTATCGGTTGGCAGCTAGTTGATGCGCTTTTGGGTGAAGCACGCCGCAGTCGCTACAAAAGATTGGTGCTCGACAGCCATGTGAGCATGACCAAAGCACATCAAATCTACGGTGTCGTGGGCTTTGCCCGTACCGAAGCACCGGCCGATTTTCCGGCCGATCTCGCCAAAGAAGTTGTTTTTATGGAGCTTACGCTCTAATGAAACAAGTGTTGGCGTATCAAGTGGGTCAACTCCAACAAGCGATCAAACTGTGGGTTGATTTGCCTCCGGCCGCGTGGTCACAATTCTAAAAAGCTAGAAAATTTCTGAGACACCGCCCTCAGTTTGCCGGTTTACTATGGCATCTAAAACCGATTCAACTAGACATATCAAAATACAATCATTAATTTCTTGTCTCTACTAAGCCTGCATGATAGAATTGTAATTCGGTATGGCGGGTGTAGTGTAGTGGTTAACACGTCTGGTTGTGGCCCAGAAGATCGTGGGTTCAAATCCCACCACTCGCCCTAAAAATCCGTCCTCAACAGGGCGGATTTTTTGTTTTAAGGGGAAACAGCCCTTAACCAAGTAACATTGACTATGAAAAAATGAATTTAGCAAACGAAAACATGAAGCGGCATACCGCAACATTCCATTTCATACTTCATATTTCATACTTTAAAGATACATGGGAGAAAAAATGTTAACAGCGAATCTAAGAATCGGCCACGCAACAGATAGCGCGCACAACACAGGTTGCACCGTATTTCTATGCCCCCCACAAACAACGGCCGGTGTCGATATTCGCGGTATGGCTCCGGGGAGTCGCGAAATCGCCCTACTTGATCCCATTAAATCTGTTCCCCATGTCAACGCGATTATGCTAACAGGTGGCAGTGCCTATGGCCTAGCCACGGCCGATGGGGCCATGCGCTACCTGCACGAAAGAAATATCGGCCACTGGACTCCGGTCATTCCGGTCCCCATCGTCCCCACGGCCGTTATCTATGATCTCTTTTTGCACGGTGGGGTCCGCATGCCAGATAGTGATATGGGATATGCCGCCTGTGTCGCGGCCGACACCCCAAATACAACAGTAGAACAAGGATGTGTCGGCGCAGGTGCGGGTGCAACAGTCGGCAAATGGATCTCACGACTCGATTCCTTTATGAAAAGTGGTATCGGGTTCGCCAGCACAAAAGTAGGCGAGGCTGAGCTTTTTGCAGCGGCCGTGGTCAATGCGGTCGGTGATGTCGTCAATCCAGATGGCTCTGTCTTAGCAGGAGCCCGCGATCATCAAACCGGTGAATGGTACGCCACGGGCAATAAAAACAGGATCAATCCCACGCCCCCCACACGGCCGACTATGACCAACACAACGCTCGTCGTCGTCGCCACCACCGTCAAACTGAACAAAGTCGAAGCCAACAGACTGGCGCAACGGGCTCATGATGGCTTCGCGCTGTCGATTTGGCCGGTTCATACGATGCACGATGGGGATTGTGCTTTTGCCCTCTCGACCGGTAAGATCACAGGGGTTCCCTTTGATGCGATCGCCAACACCGCCGTTCATCTGGTCGCAGACGCCGTACGCAATGCGGTGCGCTACGCTACCACGGCCGCTAATCTGCCCGGTCTAGCCAGTGAAACGGGGTAAAATTATGTCAGACGATGCGATGCATAAATATGTGGCCGATTTACTCGCAGACTCGGCCGCCCAAAAAGATACACATCTCGATCTGGGAGGCTTGGAGCTCACAGAAATCCCCCCCCCATTAACCGAGCTCACCACGCTCACCCACTTAAGCTTGCGGGGCAACGAGATTACGGCCATTCCCGCGTCTATCGGCCAGCTGACCCAGCTAGCCCAACTCAGCCTAGCCGACAACCAACTCACCCAGCTACCAGCCGAACTGGGACAATTGAGCCGACTTCGTAGCCTCAATCTCAAAAACAATGCGCTCACTGAACTTCCTCTAGAATTACTGGACCTCAAGCAACTCGAACGGTTACAACTCAACGGTAATCCGCTGGGCATACCGGCCGATTTACTGGCGAAATATGACCGGCCGCAAGAGATTCTCACCTACTATCGGGAAAATTGCGTCGTCATCCCCCCGCCCCCACCCCAACCTCTACACAAACGAATCGCCGAGCAGTTTACCTCCTCTCAACTCAGCGATCTCATCGATGATCTATGTGTACCCGATGGGGAAATCGCAGATACATCCCCCCATGAAGAACGGGCCCTCCAACTCATCGCCTATCATCATACCCACGGCCTAGAATCAGACTTTCTCGACCTACTCCAAGTCCTCCGCCCCGGCCGGTTTAGCTCCCACAACTAGCGTCTCAAAATCGAAACACTTTAAAATGTCGCACCAGCTCGGCCACGGCTTTTCAATAAAATTCATTTTTAGAATTTAGCTTGGTTTTGCAGTTCTCCCCACCCTAAATTCCCAATGCCATTAAGTTAAGCGCGATGTACGTTGTTTCTACGGCTCATCCACCCGCCCCCCCCCGAGGGGCGGGGCTATTAGAAAACACGCTATTTTTGTCGGCACGGCCGACAAAAATAGCGTAAAAAGAGAAAGCCCCCTTCCCTTGAGGGAAGGAGGTTGGGGGATGGGCGAAGGCGCGAAACAACAATAACAACCCAAACCGTTTTTACTAAAAAGCGATGCCAGCTCGGCATTAATGCTTGACAACCTGAAATCATGTCAATATGTTTAGAGCATGACTCAAGAAATCGCCTCGTTAAAGGATCCCACCGGCCGTGAACATTTCCTCGGTGGAGAGATCACCCGCATCGGCCGGGCCGTAGAAAATGACATCGTGATCACCAGCAAACGGGTGTCACGGGAGCACACCCAAATTCGTCGTGAAGGGTGGCGCATTGTTGTAGAAGATATGAGCAGCACCAATGGCACCATCTTAAATGGAGAACGTTTATTTGATATTCAACAGCTCCGAGATGGGGATCAAATCAAAATCGGAGATGTCGTCTTTACCTTTTTCGACCCTGAAAATACCCAGCAAGACAATGTGTTACCGATTTTAGAAATCGATACGGCCGCAGGGATCGTGCGCCTCAATCGGCAATCAGTCGATCTCGCACCGAAAGAATATACATTGCTCACCTATCTACACGCTCGTCTCGGTGAAGTCTGTGCCAAAGATGAGATCGCCACGGCCGTTTGGCCCGAATACGCCGACGGGGTCTACGATTACCAAGTCGAAAATCTCGTCCGTCGCTTACGCACCAAAATCGAAGCGGATGCCAGCAAACCACAAATGCTCGTCACCGTGCGCGGCCGAGGTTATAAACTTCTAGGTCTCGGCTAAACAGCAAAAAGATAGCTAATTGTTAGCTAGCCAATAGGCATCCTTTTCTAAAAAGCTATATGCTATTGACATGAGTAGGCAGGAACATACCTCTCTACTCTCTACTCTTTACTCTCTACTGTACGAGGTTCATCATGGCGTCATTGGAAGGACAACAATTAGGCAAATACAGAGTTTTAGAACCGCTCGGCCGTGGGGGAATGGCCCGCGTTTATCGGGCCTATCATGCGAAGCTAGATCGTTATGTAGCGATTAAAGTTATGCGCTCAGATCTGGTCGATGATGCCGATTTCTTGGCCCGCTTTAGTCGGGAAGCACGGGCGATCGCCAGTTTGCGACATGGCAACATTGTGCAGGTCTATGACTTCGATATGCATGATGAAACGTACTACATGGTCATGGAGTTACTAGAAGGGGATACCCTCAAAACACGACTCAATGATTACCGTTTGCGTAGCGAAAAAATGCCCTATGGTGAAGCGATTCGACTCCTGCTCGATGTCTTAGACGGATTAGGCTATGCCCATGAAGAAGGGATGATTCATCGGGACATCAAACCGGCCAACATTCTTTTAACCAAAAAAGGGGAAGCGGTCTTGGCCGATTTCGGTATCGCCCAGATCGTCGGTGGCACCCGCCACACCATGTCTGGCGCACTTATGGGAACACTGAGTTACATGGCCCCCGAAGTGGTCAATGGCAAATTCGATGCTCGCAGTGATTTATATGCGGTCGGCATCGTCTTTTTCGAGATGCTGACCCATACCACCCCCTTTGACGGAGATACGCCACTCGCCGTGCTCATGAAACATATCAATGACCCGTTGCCTCTGCCACGCGAGTTTGATCCTTCAATTCCTGATGCATTTGAGCGCATTTTGCTTAAATCACTTGAAAAAGACCCCGATTCCCGCTATCAAAACGCGGCCGAAATGGCTTCGGCCTTACGCCAAGCGGCCCGCCAATTAGACTTAGATATTCCGAGCTCGATTTCGCTTCCGCTGTCATTTACCACGGCCGAAGCACCGGCCGAATCGGTCGCCGTATTCTCCGGCACAGTCCGCCAACAACTCATCGATGAACAGTTTGCCGATGATGACACGGCCGGTGTGACTGAAATCGAACAGCTCAAAGAAAAAGAAAAAGCGCAAGTCAAAGAAAAAGTCATCTCTGATGAGGTGCTGCCCTTTTCGGGCAAAGACCCGCAATCTTATCGTCCCAAACAAAAGCCGGACAAAGCACGTCGCTTTTTCGACACCCTCTCACCAAAGCGACAAACCATGTTCGGCGTAGCGACTATTATCGGAGCCAATTTTCTAGCGATTATTCTCACAGGTTTCACCGGGGGTTCCGTGTGGGCCAATGGCTGGCCCTTTGAAATATTTGCGGTAGCCACCCTTCTATTTGCAACCATGTACGTCCAACGTAACGCATGGACACTCATCCCAGCTGGCATCGTTTTAGGGAATGGCTTTATCTTCGGTTACTATGCCACAACCGGATTTTGGCATCAGTGGGCCTACCTATGGCCTCTAGAGCCGATTTTGGTTTTTACCGCAATCTTTGGTACACGCTACTGGATTGATACGGTTCAACCTAATTCACATCGGGTTCGTGAATTGGCCTTTCACTTCGGCCGGATCGGCTTCATTAGCACCATCGTCGCGATCTTAGTTGGTGCAATTGGGTCCCCCTTTTAGAGCGATATAGGGTTACCTAACAACCTAATCGTCAAAATGATAGCTAAGCGTTAGGTAACCGATAGGCAAGCACAACCGTAAAGATTTATTCTGTATTTATCAGTTCAACAAATTAGTTTCTAGGAGACAGGACCATGAGTGACAACCCATATAAAACAGACCAACAAATCGAAATCGATTACAAAGCGAACAGCAAAGTCAGCGTCAACCAAGTAAACAAAGGATCCGCCATCGTCGGCATCGCCTTCGTTGCTATCGGGGTAATCGCCCTCTTTGGCAATGGCCTATTTCCTCTCTTAGGGTTTGCCACATGGGGTTTAGCCAGCCTTTGGCCACTCATCGTACTCGGCATCGGGGCTTCATTTATTTGCGCCCCATTTATGGTCGGCAAACGGGGCATGGCCGGTATGTTCATTCCCGGCGCTCCGATCATGATGACCGGCATCATTCTTTTAATCGCCAGCATGTTTAACTATTGGTCGATTTGGGCGTGGGCTTGGCCACTCGAATTAGTCGCCTTATCAATCGGCTTTATCATGGCCGCCTTGGGCTTACAAACACGTGAACTTTTTATTCCAGCCATCATTATCGGCGCAAACGGCCTGATCTTCCTCGCCTGCACAGTCACCGGCTGGTGGGAAGCATGGTCAATTATCTGGACCCTTGAGCCTCTTGCGGTCGGTATCGCCCTCTTGTTCACCGGCAGCATCACTGAAAACGCAGGCTTGCGCAAAGCGGGCTGGATTTTATGCCTGATCGCCGGTGTGGCCGCCGTGATAATGATCGCCATTCTTTCGACCATTGGCATCAGCTTTATCGGTTCAGGTATTCTCATTCTGCTCGGTGTGGGGCTGTTGCTTAAAGGGGTTTTACCCAATAAATCTGTCGAAATTGACGAAATCGCAGAGTTGAAGAAAGCCCAATAATCAAATCTATACCAAACAAGCAAAAAAAGAGGTTAAGACCCTATCGGTCTTGAACCTCTTTTTTCTGTTTACACACCACACGGCCCCTCATTTACAATTGGCTATTGGCAATTTACCATTTACCATTCTCCCCCAACAACTCTCCCAGCCGACTCAACGCCTGCGCTTTCCCTAACACCGCCAACACGGCCGCCCCATCCAAACGTTGCACCTGCCCCGTTAAAGCGGTCGCCACCGTTTTATTCACCGGAAAGGTTTCGCCCAACCGCTGGCGCAATCCGTTTAGAATCGAATCGGCCGTTTGCCGATCAAGTAAAACGATATGGGCCAATTCAGCAACAAGGGGAACCAAAATCGGCCGCGTCGATTCTCGCGCTAACCATGTCTCCGCTTCGGCCGTTAACTCCCAACCATCGGCAAACGCCCAACCCGCGATATCAGGGGCATCTTCAAAATGAGTTAGGTCCGCCCGAATCAGTTCAGCCAGCTGCACCAACCAACGCGCCGCCGCAGGCATCGGCCCATACCACTCTTCTAAATAAGGCTTGATCCGCTCAGCAACCATATCGGCCGGTAACTGCGCAATATAACGCTGATTGAACTGACGCAAATCGGCCAACTCAAACGTGGTAGTTGAGCGACTAACCAAGCTGTCTACACGGAGTTGTTGTGTAATTTTATAGCGACTTAAGCGATCAATTTCTATGGCAGCAGGCCAACCCAACGTCAACAAAGTGTGTTGCACGGCCGTGGGCAGATAATCCCCTTCAAGCAAAGTAGCAAGAGCCTCTTCCTGAAACTCGACCACAGGTAAACGAATCGCCTGAAGCGCAGAATTATAGGAAACACCCATTTGAACAATCTCATGAGTGATATGATGTTCTTGATCAAACCCCGCAATCATTTCAGGTGTCTTCATGACAAGCTCATAAGCAGGATCGCGTTCATCTAACTCTGGACCTTCATCCCAAAAGAGGTTGAGAAATGAATAGGCCTGTAAATAGCATCGCGTTGTTTGCCGATCTGCGGCCGTCACCACACACCATGCCCCGCCATAAGCTTGGGCTAAACCGGCCGCAAATACCGCTTCATACAAATGGTTCGCTGTCAGCGGTGTATCATCGATTAGGGTACGAATATGCATATTTTCAAAAACAGCGTGAACGCTGATAAGGTGATATAGGCTCCGTCCACCAGACGTAATGGGGTCCTCTAGTGGCCCCGATGATTCTGTTCATTTTCGGTCGGAAAACGGGCAAAGACCATACGGCCGGCCGAGGTTTGCAAGACTTTGGTCACCACCACAGCCACCGAACGGGTCATCTGATCCATCCCATCTTCGACAACAACCATTGTGCCGTCCTCCAAGTAGCCGACCCCTTGATTGATTTCGCGCCCTTCCTGAATAATCTTGACAGTCAAATCTTCACCGGGTAAGAAAGCGACTTTGACCGCATTGGCTAAATCATTGATGTTAAGCACGTTTACCCCTTGAATCTCAGCCACACGATTCAAATTGTAATCGTTGGTCATAATCGGGCAACGCATCTCTTTGGCCAATGAGACAAGTTTGTTATCCGCATCTTTGACATCTGGCGCATCAATATCGGTCACCTTGACAGGAATCGGAGCGTCGTCAGTTAACACACTTAACACTTCTAACCCACGACGGCCGCGATTACGGCGAATCACATCGGAACTATCCGCGATATACTGCAATTCACGCAAAATAAAGTTAGGAATGAGCAAGGTTGCGCGCAAAAAGCCGGTTTTACTAATATCTACAATCCGGCCGTCAATGATCACACTGGTATCTAACAAGATCACATTATTCGCGCTCAACGTATCTGTTGTCGTATATGAAACAGGGGCAGGTTGCGCTGATGCCGCTTGGGTTCCCCGTTGCGTCAGTTCTTGGATGCTACCGAAAAGGGTTTTAATGTCATTTTGTCTTAGCATAAAAACGATAGAGCTAAGATAGGTGAACACAACGACTGAGGCCAATGGCAAGATCTGGCGAAATGGTGCAGGCAAGAAAGACAGAGGAATGGAAAACAGACCCCCAGCTAGCAAGCCCAGTAACAAGCCAAACACAACGGCCACTAAGCGTTCAGAGGGCATCCGCAATAGGGAATTCCGCGCTCGGCGAATCGGCCGTGTTGTTACATAGGGTGTCAAAATCAAGCCGATTAAGAATCCAAATGCCCCCAAAACCATGATCAAATAAATAGGCAAGAATTCCATCGCTTCCGCCAATTCATTGCCAAGATAACCGGCCGTGGCAGCCAAAGCGAGTGCGCCGATAATCCGAATACCGAACTCGGTGCTTAACTGAAAATATTCATCTATACGATTCATAAAATAAATAAAAATGAGTGCAAAAAATAAAATTTGGCCTGAACGTTTACGCAAAACAGACCACACATGAAGCCAGCAGGCTTGTATAAATAGAAAAGGGTATTGCGATTGAATTAAGTAGTGGTATACGCTCAGACATGAATGACGAACACTGTAACACAAGGTGTCTTAACAGGCAATCGATCAGGGCAATCGATAAGCATCATCTTTTATTGTTTCAATGCAAATTTAATATCCCAGTTCGCGATTAACAACATTCAACAGCGGTTCTCCGGCTAAGTAGCGGCGTAAGTTTTCTGCAAACAGATCGGTCATTCGCTCATCATAGGCGGGGGTAAATCCGCCGATATGGGGTGTCAACACGATATTATCCAGCTGCCAGAGGGGGCTACTATCGGGCAAAGGCTCAACTTCAAACACATCCAGACTAGCTCCCCTAATCCAACCTTTTTTAAGTGCTTTGGCTAAATCGTCTTCCTTAATAACGCCGCCACGGCCGATATTGATCAAAATGCTCTCCGGTTTCATCGCCCGCAACATATCTTCATTGATAAAATGATAGGTATTATCTGTACGGGGCAGGGTACACACCACGTAATCACATTCTTTAATCATCGAGCGAGTCGCTTCTGTCGGATAAATACGATCAACCATTTCCCCCATAGGGTCGCCGGTCCCCAATATACGATACCCATTGTCTTCTAATTGGCGTGCATTCCGCTTGGTTGCCAGCACGGTCATCCCTAATGTTTTCGCCACACGGCCGATTTCACGGCCGATACTCCCATAGCCGAGAATCCCCAGCGTCAATCCACGTAGCTCCTGTGGCACAAATTTCTCCCACCGGTCGCTTGACCATTGCCCTGTAGCTTGTGCTTTATGCCAAGCCCCCATACGGTTGGCCCAATGCAACATCTGGGCCAACACAAACTGGGCCAAATTAGTCACACCGATCCCGCTTGCCGAAGTTAAGATAACACCTGTATCCCAAATCGGTGTTTCACGCAAATGATCCACACCGGCCCAATGCCCTTGAATCCAACGTAAATTAGGGGCAAGTTCTAAAGGGGGAACGCCATTAAGCGCATAGTAGACCTCAGCATCAGTGACTTGCCCTTCCGGCCATCTTCCCCTTTCAAGCTTTGTTTGCACAACTTCAACTTCTTTTGAAACGGCCCGAATTTTGGCCAACAAATGGTCGGGGAACGGGGCGGTAAATAAAACCTTGGTCATTATGACTCTCCATGATCTGGGGTAGCGGGCTAATCTGTGACAACCCAGCCAAAATAAAACAACAATGGGCTAAATAGAATGGATAATAAGGCAAACACAACGATCAGCCAATTGGGCTGCGGCCGCTCTTGATTAGCCGATGGATCTAAAACAGGCGCGATACGGTCATCCGGCCGATTAGCGGTTGTATCGGCCGTCGAAGGACTTGATGTTTCCGTTTGTGTCAACAAGGTATCTAAACGAATTTCCGGTGTCAAAACCAATTCCCCTGTGGCCACCGTCGGCCATGAGGGCAATTCGGCCACGGCCGTGACCGAAACCGGCACGGTAGCAACCACCTCGGGCACGGCCGTGGCGACAATCAAGGGGATAGCGGTCGGCAACGGTGTAATCGTGGGAATCGCGGCTTGTGTGGGCAAGGGGGCGGTCGTGGCGGTGGGCAACAATAAAACGGCCGGATCGATCGGGGTAACGGTCGGCCCCGATTCTATGCCAGAGGTTTGAGAAGACACAGCACCGCTAGCGTTCTCAACACCTCCCACACCGGTTCCATCCCCCAAGACAACCACCCAATAGGTCCAACCATCATTGGCATTAAAGGCCGCGCCTACGCCGATTTCAACATAGCGCGAGCTCAACAACAGCGAGCGATGGAGCTCCGATCCTTGCCACCACTCCAAAGCACGTGAAGCACCACCACTGGTCCCGAAAATCAGTTCGGTCACACGGCCGTTGTATCCCACTTGGCTCGCCCGCACATCAACTCGGTTCCCCAGACCATCTAAATGGCTAACAGACCCGTTCGCCGCCATCGTTTCCGCCTGATTTTGCGCGACCGTAGTTAAGGCCGCGTTGTTCTGCAAAACGAAAAGCCCATTTTGACTTCTGTATTGGTTAATAAGATCAGTTAAAACAACCGTTTCTTGGAAAATCGGCCGTGCCAATGTTGGGGATGTGTAGAATAGGCAGGCTAGAAGAATAATCGAATATCTGCGAATCAAACGCCACATGAGTCACAGTTTAGCATAAACGGCCAAATGACACATTACCACCCAATCATAAAACGCCCCCTTCATTTAAGCGTATAGTCTGTATCATCACACTAGCAATCAATATCGAACAACAAAGGATTAACCACACTATGAAAAAAAACAGCCAAGGATCGATCATCAGCGGACTCATCTTAATTCTATTGGGCTTTGTCTTTCTCGGAGCCCAGTTTGTCCCTACTGTATTAGACAGATTCCACTTTGGCGAGATTTGGCCACTCATTCCCATTCTCATCGGGGCCAGTTTATTTTGTGGTGGTTTATTTGGTTCGGCCGAAATGCTCGTCCCGAGCACCGTTGTCAGTTTTGTGGGTGTAGTCCTCTTTTACCAAAACAATTTTGATCAATGGCATTTTTGGCAGCTATGGTTGCTCACCCCCACATTTGCAGGTGTTGGCACCACCTTATATCTGCTACGTGACGGCCGACCAGCCACACAGGCCATTAAAGCGGGTGCCCCCCCGATGGTCGTCGGTTCAATTCTCTTTATTTTATTTGTCGGTTTTCGGTACGATTACTTTTTTCCATTGCTCTTTATTTTAATCGGGCTTGGCTTGTTTTTCCGAGATCGTCTTAAACGATTGTTTGTCACAGACAAGCTACAAAATTTATGACGAGATACGGCCAATCTAACTTTGTCTATTTTCGATTCCGCCAAAATATCCTATATTTAGAAAACATGGTGGCATTAATTCAAGAGAGGTGTTGTTATGACAATAAGAGACAAATTAGTTAAAGCGATCCAATCCCCAACCAAAGTAGTCAATCGCATCCAAACCGAATTACAGACGAAAATTATCGGCCCATTAGGGTCTCCGTGGCGCAAAGGGCAAATCGTCATGTTCCACATCGGCCGGAGCGGCAGCACCGTTCTGACCAATCTCTTAACCCAACATCCAGACTATTACTGGGATGGGGAAATCTATGAATCGATTTTTTATCACTACCGAGATAGTGGTATTCCGGCCGATTTGTCGATTTCCGCCCATGATTTCATCAAACCACGGCTCAAACATGCTGGACCCAAATTCTACGGCTTCGAAGTCAAGTTCTTCCATATGGACTTAGGCAACGAAACATTGGCCCAATTTATGGACGCCATGGACACCCTTGATTTTCAACACTATATCGTCCTAAAACGGAACAATTTCTTGCGCAAAATCGTATCGAGCCGTATCGCGCATGAGGGCGAAGCGGGGAGCGGGTTTCATCAAATCAGCCAGAAAAAGCGGCAATTGCGCCAAACCGCAATCGATATAAACGCCCTCTATCTTGATCGCGAAACAAAACCACTACTCGCCTTTCTGGAAAATTACACAGCGCGTTTCGCCGAGCTAGACACGTATATGCAAACACGAAACAACCTCCAGCTCACCTATGAAGATGATGTAGAAACAGACCCCAAAATCGGTTATGAAAAAATCTGCCGTTTTACCCAAATGCCAATTCATCCAGTGCAGGTCAAGCTTGGCAAAACCAACCCCTTCCCCTTAAACAAGCTCATTATCAATTTTTCCGAAGTTGAACAGGAACTCAAAAACACAGAATTTGAATGGATGCTCTACGCTTAATCACCCATTCTGCCATTTGTCATCGATTTCTACGCAACTTTTCATCCGATCGGCCGTAATAGAGTATGTACTTAAACTAAAACATCACCTCTGTGGTCAATGGAGAAAAACAAAACAATGACAGCTAATTTAACCAAATCAAATAACAAAGTTTTTGCCGGTGTTGCGGCTGGTATCGCTGAATACATCAATATCGATCCGGTCTGGGTTCGCCTCGGAATCGCTTTAGCAGGGCTTTCCGCCCCGATCATGACCATCATCATCTACTTGATTTTAATGTATATCATGCCCGATCCAGATGGAAAAGCGGAAGCGATGGCCAACACCTTTAGTGATGAAGAAATCATCATCAAAGATAGCTTCAAAGCCAACGCATAACAGTTTGCAACGGCCACGGCCGTGGCCACAACCCTTGCAAAGCCAGTTTTTCAGGCCCCGCCTGAATAAGCTGGCTTTTTTTGTACACAATATCACACCCCCTCGACTCGATACATCTTTATCGAAATTGTTGACATAACTAAATTTCTTTCTCTACCCAATCAATCCCGAACAGAATCCCATCCCTATCGCTATCAATCGTCCCTATCGCTTTAAGCTTATTTAAGATCATCCCAAGGATTTTGCGCCTACACTCGATCGATTTATAATCCCTGACATGGCATCACTCTGGCAAAAAATACGTACGCTCTTCTCGGCAAAGCTACATGATGTAGTTGACCGCACCCTCGAAAAAAATGACATCGCGGTTTATGATGAATACATCCGTCAAGCGGCCAAAGAGATTGAGCAATTTAAGAAACTGACCGTCCCGATGTATGGGCAGGTCAAAACGACCAAACGTCGTCGCGAAGCCCTCGCTGAAAAAGCGACAAAAATGGACGCGGCAATCGACCGCTTTCTACAATCGGGCAAGCGTACCCAAGCGATGGTCACCCTCAAACAATTTAATTCAGCGATGGACATGATCAAAACATATGACTCATCGCTCAAAAAACAGGTTGTCGCGCTTGAACAAATCGAAGACATTCGCATTAAATTAGAGGGGCGCTTAGCCACAGCGCGACAAGAGCGGGAAGAATTGGTCTATCTGCTCGAATTAGCGAAGTCGAAAGAGGTCGCCACCAAAGCGATGCGCTCTTTGGATGATTTAATGGGGCAAGGCAACAGTGATGTCGCAAACGCGGCCGAAAATATCCGTAGCCGTTTAGATCATGCAGATGCCTCTTGGGAAGTTCAAACCAGTCGGCTCGACCACCAGCTCGACGGCGCCATGCAAGACCTCGAAGTCGAGGCGGAATTGGCGGCGCGTATGGATCGTTTAGGGCTCTAAGCGGATAAGAGGGGGAACGGCCGTTTCCCCTCTTGTTTGACACCATCCACAACCCATGAAAACAGCCCTTGTCCATGACTGGCTCAACCAAATCGGTGGAGCCGAAGACGTGTTGGAAAAATTAGTTGAAATGTATCCTGAAGCACCGCTCTATACGTCGGTGTATTCTAGTGAAAAAATGCCTGCACATTGGCAAGAGTGGGATATTCGCCCCGGCTTTATCGATCGATTCCCCTTCGCCCGCACCAAACAGCAACTTTACTTTCCACTTTATCCGCTTAACTTCGAACGCTTCGACTTTCGGGAATATGATTTGGTCCTAACCAATAAAAGCGGATTTTGCCACGGCATCATCACCGAACCGGAAACGATGCATATTTGCTACTGTCTCACCCCGACCCGCTATCTATGGCGCTACCACCAATACGCCGAACGGGAAAACTTTAGCACGACAATGCGCCGTACCTTGCTCCCCTTCCTCACCTTTCTACGGGTTTGGGACCGCCAAGCGGCCGACCGTGTCGATCACTTCATCGCTATTTCGGAGGCTGTCCGCCAAAGAATCAAAAAGTTTTACCAAAGAGATTCCGTTATTATCTATCCGCCTGTGGACATCGACCGCTTTACGCCGGTCGCCACGCAGGATGTTGAAGATTACTATCTATTTGTCGGCCGTTTAGTCCCTTACCGTCGGCTTGACTTACTGGTCCAAGCCTTTAACGAAATGGGACGGCCTCTTCTCATCGCTGGCTCCGGCCGTGATCGAGAAAAACTGGAAAAAATAGCCAAAGACAACGTCAAGCTACTCGGCTTTGTCGCTGATGAAGAACTACCCGAACTTGTCGCCAAATGCCGCGCTTTTATCTGGCCCGGTGAAGAAGATTTCGGCATCGCGCCGATTCAAGCGATGGCGGCCGGACGGCCGGTCATCGCATACGCCTCCGGTGGAGTATTAGACACCGTCGTCCCCGGCACCGGTCACTTTTTCTACGAACAAAGCATTACCGCCATTAAAGAAGCGGTCGAAAACTTTGATACCACCCAAATTAATCCCGATTTTGTCCGTCAACAGGCCGAACAATACGACACGGCCGTCTTTAAACAAAAGATGAACGACTTTATTCAGCAAAAATGGGAAGCAAAAGGAGATCAACGGCGAGTTAGTTAAGCTAACTCCCGCACAACTATTATGGAAATACAAGATTATTTTCGTATTTTGCGCCAGCGTGGCTGGCTCATCATCGTCCTAGCCCTACTCACGGCCGGTAGCGCTTACGGGTTTAGCACCATGCAAACCCCTGTCTATGAATCCAATCTGCGCCTGCTCGTATCCCCCTCTCGTACCGACTTCGGTCAAGCACAAGCGGCTAAAATCTTGATGCGTGGCTACACCCAATGGATGAACAGTGGCTATCGCTCACAAGCGGTGATCAATATCCTCCAACTCGACATGACACCACAAGAGCTACTTGGAGACATCAGTATCGCCAGCGATGATTCAAGTTTTATCATCACGCTCCAAGTCGAAAACACCGACCCCGACCTCGCCAACGATATTGCGCGCACTTGGGGAAATCTGTTAATTCAGTGGCAAGAAGAAAACAATGCCCAGTTGCAAAAAGAGGATCGTATCGGAATCGAATTTGTAGACGATCCACAAGCGGGCCTAGACCGGCCGCGTAAAACGATCAATACGATCGCCGGTGGTGTATTCGGTGCACTTGTCGGACTCATCATCATTTTCCTACTCGAATGGATCGATTCCGGCATTTTACGCCGTAGCACAGACGTAGAACGATATCTAGACATCCCCGTTGTCGGCTCAATCCCGAAATAAGATTCGTCACTCAATTCATTTTTTATACAAAATCATGCTTGTAACATTAACTGATCCATTTTCAGCTCAAAGCGAAGCGTACCGTACGCTTCGGACCAACCTTTCTTTTTACAGTTTGGATGAACCCTTACGCACATTGGTTGTCACCTCGGCCGCACCAGATGAAGAAAGCAGTATCGCGGCCGCCAATCTAGCGGTCACGATGGCCCAAAGCGGCCGTAAAACCTGCTTGGTTGAATGTGATTTGCGTCGTCCATCTTTGCATAATTTGCTAGCGGTCAAGCAACAACCGGGGTTGACCAACACCTTAATCAGCGACGATCAACTCCCCATCACAGAAACGACCGTGGAAAACCTTTGGGTTTTGCCCGGCGGGGCCAAGCCCCCTAATCCGGCCGACTTACTCGGCTCGCGCAAGCTCGATCAAGTCATCCAAACCTTGTTAGAGCAAGTCGATATCGTCCTATTTACCGCCCCACCCGTTAACGTGGTCACCGATGCCACCATCTTGGGTGCCAAAGTCGATGGTGTCCTCTTGGTAATCAATAGCGGAAAAACCCGTCGCGACCAAGCACAACGGGCCACCGAAATTCTAGCCAAAGCGAATGTTCGCATCGTCGGGGCCACCGTCGTTAACGCCACAGACAACGCCAGTTTAGACACATATAACTAAGGACAACGGGGTCAATCCATTTCGTGATGAGCCAATAAACCCCTATCACGAATGATTCACCACAAACCACAAAAAGGAACATAGATGAAAGGAATTATTCTCGCTGGCGGACTCGGCACACGACTCTATCCGCTGACACTTGCGGTCAGCAAACAAATGTTGCCGGTCTATGACAAACCGATGATCTACTATCCATTATCGATGTTGATGCTGTCTGGCATTCAAGATATTTTGGTGATTAGTTCGCCAGAAGCGCTTCCGTTGTTCAAAGATTTGCTACAAGACGGCCGTCAAATCGGTATGACATTCAGCTATATCGAACAAACAGAGCCACGTGGGATCGCTGATGCGTTTCGCTTGGGGAAAGAGTTTATCGGGGATGATTCTGTCTGTCTGATTTTAGGGGACAATATTTTCTATGGCGGCCGTTTGCCATCGATCCTGCGCCGCTCGGCCGAGTTAGAAGACGGCGCACTCGTCTTCGCCTATCCGGTACGTGACCCAGAACGATATGGGGTCGTTGAATTTGACAAAGATTTCAACGCCCTTTCACTCGAAGAAAAGCCGGCCGAACCGAAATCTAACTACGCGATTCCCGGCATCTATTTCTATGACAATTCGATCATTGAGATTGCGGAAAACCTACAACCCTCGGCACGGGGCGAACTAGAAATCACCGATGTCAATTTAGAATATTTGCGTCAAGGGAAACTACGGGTCGAAGTACTCGGCCGTGGCTATGCATGGCTTGATGCCGGAACCCATGAATCCTTGCTCCAAGCCGGCACATTTGTCCAAGCGATTCAAGATCGACAAGGCACAATGATTTCTTGTATCGAAGAGATCGCTTACCGTCGCGGCTTCATTAACAAGGAACAATTCTTGGTTCAAGCCAACCGTTATAGCAAAAATGACTATGGTCAATATCTGTTGCGCTTAGCGGATGAGTTAGAAGAACGTCATTTTATTCGTTAGCAGAAGGGAGAAAGATTGTGCGAGCTCTATTACAGCGTGTATCTCAGGCAAGTGTCACGGTAGACGGCCGTGTGGTCGGGCAAATCGGCCGTGGTTTTTGCATTCTACTCGGGGTTACCCATAGCGACACTAATAAAGAAGCGGATTGGCTGGCGAACAAAATCGCCGGTATCCGCTTGTTTGAAGACGAAGCGGGAAAGCTCAATCTAGGTCTATCCGATATCGGGGGTGAACTATTAATCGTTTCCCAATTTACCTTATACGGGGATGCGCGTAAGGGAAGGCGGCCATCGTTTATTGCGGCGGCCCGGCCGGAGCAATCAGAACCACTCTACGACTATTTTGTCAACCAAATGCGGGATGCCGGTTTTCGGGTACAAACCGGTATATTTGGAGCCAATATGCAGGTCGAAATTCAAAATGATGGGCCGATTACGCTGATGTTAGAGCGTGAGACCGGGTAGGGAGATAAAACGGACAACAAATCCTTACTGATATGATGACAAATGTCGCACCGCTACAGGCGGGCGTTCAGGCTGGTTGTTAGTTGTTTCTGACAAAAAAGTGGGATTCGTTTCCCAGCCTAAAAGCCCCTACGGGTCGATGATATGTGGAAAACAACATCGCCAAATGCAATCTCTCTTCTCTGTCTCTCTACTCTCTACTCCTTTCTCTCCGGTGAAACTATCGTAAAACCGCCCCCCCTACCTTTAATCCACCTCAAACTCCGTTATAATCACCCGCACTATGGAAGATGCATTACCCAAAATCCGTAAATACCTTGACCAGAGCAGTACTCGATTCCGCTACTTCATCGAAACACTGGTACGTGCCGAGTCCCCATCTCTTGTTCCAAGCTCCCAAATCGCGGTCCAAAGCCTTATTACCGATCAGCTGAGGCGCTTAGATTATGATGTTATCCACATTCCCGGTCAAACCACAGGGGGCCATCTCTATGCCAAGCCGCGCAACCTAAACCCTCGTCAGCCGAAACAATTATTGCTAGGTCATACTGATACGGTATGGCCGTTAGGCACACTCAAAGAAATGCCACTTGTCGTCAAAGATAATATTATGCGCGGTCCTGGGGTCTATGATATGAAAGCGGGAATCGCCATGATGATTTTCGCCTTGGCCGCTATTCGCTATGCGGGGCTTAAGCCAAGCGTTAGCCCATTTCTCTTTCTCACCTCAGACGAAGAGTTAGGTAGCCCAGAATCGATGCCCCGTATCAAGCAATTGGCCATGCACATGAATCGAGTTTTTGTCCTAGAGCCTTCAATGGGGAAGACAGGCAGACTCAAAACGGCCCGTAAAGGGGTCGGCCAATTCAATATCACGGCGTACGGCTGGGCGTCCCATGCCGGTCTTGATCCAGACCGGGGGGCCAGTGCCATCGTCGGTATGTCCAATGTTATTCAACAGTTGGTCGCCTTAAATGATCGGGAAAAAGGGATTTCAGTCAATGTCGGCACGGTACGTGGTGGCGAACGCGCCAACATGATCGCTCCAGAGTGCAGTATCGATATCGATGTGCGGGTACCGACGGTCGCAGCCGCTAAATATATCGAAAAAGCGATTTATAGCATCACCCCTAATGTCCCTATCGTAGTGCTCGATATTCAAGGAAAAATGAATCGTTTGCCACTAGAACGCACCCCGCGCAATCGCGCCCTATGGGAGATTGTGAAAGACATCGGCTTGCAAATGGATGTGCAATTCGAAGAAACGATGGCAGGGGGAGGGAGTGATGGCAATATCACCAGCCAATACACCGCAACCTTAGATGGGCTTGGTGCCGTTGGTGATGGCGCCCATGCGCGACACGAGTTTATTTATTTGGACAAATTGGTGGAACGGACAACACTCTTAGCGATGTTGCTGTTACAGCCCCATGCGCTAGATTACATTAGTGTAGGCACCCCGATCGGCTCAATGGCAGAACTAGGCGATTAAATCGCGCAATGTCGCCAAATTAACGGGGTCCATCTCAATGCTGTTCCCGTCTTCATCATCTTCCGATTTGGGGGTCTCTATATGAGCCGGATGATTGGCCCACCGATCATCATTCACAAAATTAGCGAAAGAAGAAAGCCCCAGAAAACCTTTACCGATATGCTGATGGCGATCTTTACGGGAGCCTAAATCGTGCTTGCTGTCATTAAAGTGGAAACATTTGATTTGATCGAGTCCCACAAGACGATCAAATTTCTGCATCGTCTGTTCATAGGTCTCGGGAGTGCGGAAATCATATCCGGCCGTAAACACATGGCAGGTATCAAAACAAACACCTAAACGGGGGCTGTTGACTTTCTCTAACACATAAGCCAAATGCTCAAATTTATAGCCGAGATTGGTCCCTTGCCCCGCCATCGTTTCCAAACAGACGACAACATCGGGGGAGGAATCGGCCGTTTCCGCCAATGCCCGCGTCAGTCCTTCCGCAATCTTAGCCAAACCGGTCTCTTCGCCCGATTTCATATGAGAACCGGGATGCATCACCATATTAACCACACCAAGCTGACCGGTACGGGTAATTTCATCGATCAGCGCGTTGTACGACTTTTCCCACTTCTCCGGCTCCGGCGAAGCCAAGTTCATCAAGTAATTGGCATGAATCACCAGCGAATCGATCTGATCCGCAAAGGTTTCCGCTTCTTGTTTAAATCGGTTTTGATCTTTTTCAGCGATCGGTTTCGCTTTCCACTGGCGATTGCTACGGGTGTAAAACATCAGCGTTTCCGCACCAACATCGGCCGCATTTTGAAACGCCTTATACAAACCACCAGAAACACTTACTTGTGCACCAAGTTTCATTTTCGTTTGTCCTATCTAATTAGGCTTTATCAGCAATCATTCGCTATCAGGTTTTGTACCATGATAGAAGATAGAGATAGAGA
>WTJY01000241.1 GCA_011524645.1 Anaerolineales bacterium
AGATAGGGATAACGAAATATCTCTGCTAAGACTCATCCCTATCCCTATCCTCTATCCCTATCATCTCCCCCTACCACACCGTCTTCATCGCCCCACCATCGACCGTCACGGTCGTACCGGTAATGTAACTAGCCGCATCGGACAGCAAAAACGCCCCCATCTTGCCAAATTCTTGAATCGTTCCATACCGGCCGCTTGGGATTTTCGCTTCAGCATTCGCTCGCGACTCTTCATAGCTAATCCCCAGCCGACCCGCCACCGTTTTATCCAAGCTCTCGACACGGTCCGTATCCATGCGCCCCGGCACAAGATTGTTAATCCGAATCCCATCACTGATAATATCGGTTGATAAACTCTTCACTAAGCTAACCACACCTGACCGCAACACGTTCGACAACAAAATAATATCGATCGGTTCTTTTATCGACGAAGAAGTGACGGTCAAAATCGCCCCGCTCTTCTGCGCCCGCATTGTCGGCAACACGGCCCGAATCATGCGCACCGTACTCATCAAGGTCAACTCAAAGGCGGCTTGCCAATCCGCATCATCAAAGTTATCGAACTTACCGGCCGGTGGGCCACCCGCATTCACCACTAGTCCATCAATCCGGCCGTACTTGGCTACAACCTCGGCCGTCCACGCGTCAATCGATGCCTTATCACGTGCATCAAACACCGAGCCCATCACCTCACTGCCGGTTTGATCAGCAAGAGCCTGCGCAGCTTGCTCAATATCCGCTTTCGTACGACTCCCAATACACACCGTCGCACCATCTTGCGCCAACGCTTCAGCGATACCATAGCCCAGCCCTTTACTCGCGGCCGCTACCATAAATACTTTTCCTTTGACATTTAAATCCATTGTGGTCCTCCAAATGGGATGAATCAGGGTGATTGTCCTGTTGAATGTTAATTTTCAGCAAATGTACAAAAGAATCTAGATCAAGCAAGCAAATCGACAGCTCAGCCCCCCATCAAGATACAAATTCTATAAAATCGGTAAAATTGAAGTGATTTTGCAACTGAATTCAGCTATTATTCTGCAAAAATATACACAAAACTATACATTTGTGACTTTTTTCACAGACCAAAGGTTGAATTATGGAAATGAAAGAAAAATCACGGCCGGTCCAAAAAGCGGTCGATATTAGCGAAAAAGGAAAAACCCCCGACGGCGAAGCAACAAGCCTCAACCGGCGACTCTACATGCAGCTTCTCGCATTTGGCGGTTGTACCGACACAGAACCGATTATCACAGCATTGCAAAACAGCGGGCTTTCTTGCGTGCTCTACGCGGAAGTCAATGATCCCACCGGCATCGGCTTGCTCACCTTCCACGAAGATCCCGCACACTTCGTGACTGATGTACGGCCGGTCACCCAAACCGAACCGTTCCAACCACTCACCCCCAAGCTTGAATTTTCTATGCTCGGCCGCACCTATTCAATCGGTTATGAAAAAGACCTCGAATATGTTTTGTTGCGCAAACCGGCCGAACGGGTCACCAACAACGAATGGCCGTGGGCCATTTGGTATCCGATCAAACGGAAAGGGAGCTTTGAAACCCTAAGCAACGATGAACAAATGACCATCTTGCGTGAACACGGGGGCATCGGCCGCGCCTACGGCGGGTCAGGCCACGGCCTAGACATTCGTTTAGCCACCCACGGGCTCGACAAAAACGACGGCGACTTCATCACCGGACTCGTCGGCAACAATCTAACCGGCCTCTCAAAAATCGTACAGCGCATGCGCAAAACGGTCCAAACATCGACTTACCTTGAAAGACTTGGCCCCTTCTTCGTCGGCCATGCCATCTATCAACATTTAGAACCCAGTGACGAGCAAGTCCGATAAAAACCTTTCTACAACTGGCAAATCACCAAACAACACCCTCAAAAAATGACCGATTTAACCCAAACATCCACATTCCTCAAAGCATGTCGCGGGGAAAAAACACACCACACCCCCATCTGGCTCATGCGCCAAGCGGGGCGCTACATGTCAGAATATCGCGCCATCCGCGCCAAACATCGCATGCTCGATGTCATTCGCACCCCAGAACTCGCGGCCGAAGTCACATTGCAACCGATCGATGCCTTCGGCTTCGATGCGGCCATCATCTTCGCCGACATTCTGCCGCCACTAATCGGCATGGGGCTCGACCTTGAATTCGTCGCCGATAAAGGGCCTGTGA
>WTJY01000286.1 GCA_011524645.1 Anaerolineales bacterium
CTCGGCCACCCCATGCATAACCTCGGCCACCCCATGCATAACCTCGGCCACCCCATGCATAACCTCGGCCACCCCAACTATCTGTCGCCACAAACGGCACGAAGAGCTCTTTATGGGGATCACTTCCTTCCACCCAAATGCGAACATATCCATAGTAAGCACCATCTGGCGCCACAACCGTTTGGGTAAAGTCAGTGTCAGCCGCCACCATCCCCATCTCAGCCGACGCGCGCCCAGCCGCAGGCAATAGCTGGATATGCAATGCATCTTCGCTCACATTCGACACCGTAATAAGTGTCGTATCGGTCGCCACCAGAGACACTTCGACTTGCGGGTTCCAATTCTCAATCGATTCAAGCGTGATCGGCTCGGCCGTGACCCCAACCGAATCCAGACAGCCTGAGCGAATCGTGCCTAGCGTAAAATCGAACACACATAAGCGATCTCCCGGCTCCGCGCCTAGCGCTTGTAAATCATCACCGATCGGCGTGCCCAATTCGACAACATAATCATCGGTTACATCCGCTGTGCCGTGGGTCTTAATTAGATAGGCTTCCGCACGGCCGGTTACCACCGATAACAGCCCTCCTTGCCCGTCAACCAAGTTGAAAAATGGCGCAGCAAGCGCGGCCGTGGGTGTTATCGGCGCAAAGGTTTCTATCTCAGTGACCGCCAAAGGCAGCGTCGTTGGCCCCAGATTGCCGCCACTCCCGTCCAACATCGGATAAAATCGGGTAATCGTTTCCCAGTCGCTTCGATCAAGATAGTTTGCGGCCAATGTCTGCGTGCATTCCCCAACCCATTCCAAGGGCCCAATAAATTCGCTATAAGAATCAACATAGGGGTCCGTCATCGCGCTCCCCGGGCAATTGACCTGAGTCAGATGCCCATCCTCTGTCAAGCCCAAATAATTATCGGGCAAAAAGAGGAAATAATGGCCAAATTCATGGGCCAGCGTTCGCGCCCAGTCCTCATCTAAATCATCACCCGGCAGGCCGAAACGATTCCATGTCGGTCCCATACGAATTTGCCCCGGAATAAAGGCGTTTTCTATAAGAGACCCATCGGCCGCAATATCATTGGTTGGTGTTGTCACCGTTCCCCCTAAAATCGCACTCGGCCGTTGATTATTGCTCGCCTTAATCACCAAATCCGCAAAACTCCAAAACCCTTTGTCGTGATAAATATCGATTTGGCCGATAGCGGCCTGACCATTGGTTAAATCGTAAAACACCTCAGAAGCGCGATGCAAGTTGCTTTCAAGTTGGGCCATAAAACTAACATCATTCCGTGCATCCCACTCTAAAGAGACCAGCAAATTAAACAAGATAAGCGGCTTGCTATTTGAAACGACCAATGACTGAACGCCCGAGTCTTGCACTTCCATCATATCGAGACCGACCAAGGTGGGTGCTGCGCTGGTATGATAAATCGTATATCGATCCGTAGCGGAAATAGGATACGAGGCCATTAAGCGATCTCCTACAGCTAAATTTCCTCGCCCCTGCAAGAAGCCTTGGCTATCGGTTTGCCAAACACGGCCGTTGCTGTCAGTCAACAGAGCCCCGTTTTTTGTTTGTCCTGCGGGCAAGCGATAAACGTGTGCGCCAGAGAGCGCGTTACCGGCCGCTTGTGTCCCCGAAAAAACTTGGACTTGGGTCCCACGTAAACGAAACGGGTAACTGGTTGCGGCGCTCACCCCACGGCGCATCAAGTTCGGCAGACGATTGGTATAAGAAATAATTGAATGATCATCAGCCACAGAAGGTGTCGTATATGCAACCAAACGCACGACCGCCTGATCGGTTTGGCCAAAAATACCGCTCGCAAATGTATCCCAATAGAGAACATGGGTATTGGTCACGGTACGGTGTGGAAAGAGATCGGCCGTCAATCGGGTAGCGGCCGTTGATGTTATGACACCTGCCTGCCAGTTATCCCCCCCGTCTAATGAGAAGAACAAAGATACGCGATCAATGACATCCCCACGATTGCCAAACAGGGTGTATGTGATTGGCACAATAGAATCGGTGATTACAATCGCGGTCGCGTGCAAGTCAGCTGGGGCAAGTTCGGTCCCCAAGACCACAAATGGGTCTTGAGTGGGCAAGCCTTGCCAACCCTGACTCGGATTGCTGTAAATCTGACTTTCCCCATCCTCATTGGCGACGACAAGATCAAGGTCCCCATCCCCATCCATATCACCCGGCACGGCCGCATGGGTCAGATGAGTGGCGGCCGTTTGCCAGCTCGCCTTGCTCTCCAAAACACCAGCCACATTTTGATACACACGAGACACCCCATCATATCCACCAGTAATTAAATCTCCATCACCATCTCCATCCCAATCGCCCCACATCACAGAGCGGGTATCATCGACCACGCCACGGGCCCGCCAGATCGGCACAACTGTTAACTCCCCCCCCTTGTTACGATAAAGTTCATCAACTTGGCCATCATTCCCCACCGCGAGATCAAGATCGCCATCTCCGTCAACATCATGCCAAGCGACGCTCTGGCTAAGCAGGCGATTGGCCGATTGCCAAGTGGGTGTTGTCACCAATGTCCCGCCTAAATTTTCATATAGCGTGTTAGCTTGACCATAATTGCCCAACAGTAAATCAAGATCGCTATCTCCATCGATATCACCAAAGGCGATCGCTTGTGTTGAATAAGCGCTCTCGCTTGACCACCAAACGGCCGTATCTAACATCCCGCCGTTATTGCGATAAATCACGCTGGGCTCACCAAAATTCGCCACAGCTAAATCGAGATCTCCATCCCCATCCACATCACCAAAGGCGACGTGGGCCGCTCGTTGGACTACACCAGACTGCCAAACGGCCGAGGGGCTCAACACACCAGCGTCATTGCGATAAAGTTGCACACGCTGTCCCCCGGCCGTGGTGCTATTGGCCACAGCTAAATCAAGATCACCATCTCCGTCAATATCTCCAAACGCCACATGACGGGTTGAGGCGGTTTCGGTCGATGACCAGACCGGTGTTGCTGAGAGCCCTGTGCTGGAATTTAGGTAGAGCAAGTTTTCTGCACCCAAACGGCCCAAAAGCAAATCTAAATAGCCATCTTGGTTGACATCACCCCATGCGGCCGTGCGCGAGCCTGAAATTTCGCTACTGGCCCAAACGCTGCTAATCACCTGACTTGTGTTGAGAGCGAGTTGATTATAAACATCATCAGGCACAGCAGGGGGGTCATGAGCGGTCAGCAAATCAAAATCGCCGTCGTGATCTAGATCGGCCAAAGCCATATCTTGAGCCGATACCCCTATTTCGGTTTGATCCCAAACCGGTGTGTCTGTCAATGTTTCGTTTTCATTGCCATAAATGACCACGCCATCCTCATGAGCCACCAATAAATCTAAATCGCTGTCTCCATCATGGTCAACCCATGTTACGGCCGCAGCTTCATAGTAATCGGCCGACTCCCAGTGTGGTGTCGCCGCTAGTGTCCCGCCCTCATTTAGGTAGAGCTGATTCACCCGCGCATTGTTGCTGTCTTGATTAACGAGAGCCAAGTCGAGATCGCCGTCCCCATCCACATCTCCCCAAGCCAGATCGGCCGTCGGCCGTGGATACTGGCTTTGCCAAATTTGGCTCAATCCCCCATTTTCATTGGCGTATAAACGGCTGCGAGGGCCGAAATTGGCGACCGATAGGTCAAGGTCACCATCTTGATCGACGTCAACCCAAGCCACCGCCCGCGAACTTTCCGCCAGTGAGTCATTCCATACGGCCGTGCCCGTTAAATCTCCCCCTGTGTTTTGATAAATGCGATTAACCGTATCGAAATTAGCAACCGCTAAATCGAGATACCCATCCCCGTTCCAATCTCCCCAAGCGAGATCGGTGGTGTCATTGGTATGTGTGCTGGTCCAAACGGCCGTTGCCGAAAATGACCCTCCTATATTGGCATACACTTGATTCGGCTCACCGTTGGTGTTGGCTACCGCCAAATCAAGATCCCCATCCCCATCCCAATCTCCTAACGCGAGTTGGCGGGTATTCATATCATCATTCGAGGTCCAATCCGGCTCTAGTGATAATTCTCCAGCCGTATTTAGATAAAGCTCATTCGCCTGCCCCTGATTCCCAATCACCACATCTAAATCGCCATCCCCATCGATATCGCCGGTGACAATGGCGCGACTATGCCGCAACGTGCCAATCGCCAAAGAATCGGGATCAAGCTCCCCTAAAACAGTCGATGACGGAATCAACGCCCCCCAAACAAGCGTGAAGATAAGGAAGGCCAAAAACAAAACAAAAGCGATACGGCGGACAAAGAGAACATGCGTATGATTCATCGTAATACCTTATATATGGATTTAGATAGGAGTGAGTAATTTGCAAGTGTGTTGAGTGTATCGGTGCAGGCCCCGTAAATTCGGTTGGTTTGACTGAAAATTGACTGAACGTTAGTCGTTCTGTGACTCAGCTTTTAGCTCGTCTATCTTAGCCGATGTCTTGGCCAGTTCCCAAGCAAACGATTGGAGAGCTTGTTCGCTTTGTTGTAGCATCTGATATCCCTTTTCTATTTGTCCGATCTGATGCCACCATATCCCCAGAGAGCGGCAGCCGATTCCATAATTTAATGGATCTTCGGCCGCAGAAGGCAAGCGATCACGCAAATAGTTAAGCGCCGCGACAGGGTCGGTTGTCTGCGCCAAGCATTCGCTCCAAAGCCGATGGCTTTCCCAAAGCGACTCGCTATTTTGGGTCGCTTGCCCAAGCTGGATCGATTTTTGCAACAGCGCTTGGGCACCATCCCAATCGAGGCGTGCGATTTGGTATTTCGCTAGATTATTCAAGGCGAGCGTCGTCACAGCCGGAAAACCATGCTCTTCACCAATTGCCAACGCTTTATGTGCCGCTGCTTCCCCTCTGTCTAAGTCGATTTTCGACTCAAAATAGTCATGGCTCAAGTTGCTATACGCCATACCGACCCGCTCTTTGTTTTTGATCCGTTCGTGGCGACTAAGCGCTTGCTGGACATAGCCAATCGATCTCTGGAAATCACCCAGATAGGCATATCGGGTACTCAAATTGAGCAAGAGATTCGCTTCTTGTTCGGCAAACCCTTCTTTTCGCGCCACGCTCAAGCCATCTTCCCAATATTGCATAGCAAGCTCTGGCTGCCCCAAAATATTAGCTGTAATCCCCAACGTATTAAGCACATCGAGCCGCACCGCACTGTCCAGATGGGGCAGTATGTCCAAGCTGTCTTGTAGTAGCCGTTGACCCCGTTGTGTTTCCCCGCTCCGCGCCAAGATGACCCCTTGCCGTAATTTCAACAGTCCGTGCGCAATACGTGCCTCAAGACTATCAAATTGCTGAATCATCTCTTCCGCCTCAACTGTTAGCGTATACGGTTCTTCGAGCTGTCCTTGATTCACGAGGAGTTTGGCCATATTGGCACACAAATGGCTGTGTAGAATAACGAAGGGCTCACTTTTTTGGTTATCTAATCTTTTTAACAGATCTAGGCATCGTTGATAATCAGCATAGGCGGCCGTTTGATCCCCTAATTTCTGCGCAAAACGCCCTTGCTTAAACAGCCATGAAGCCGCCTCTAAGCTCTCATCTTCTCGCTTTATCTGAGCCAGATACGCGCGACCTTCACGCCAATGACCCTGCGCCTCCATAAACCCATGTGTGCCTAAATGACGCCATGTTAAATCGCTCACAATTTTGGCAAAGCGCTGATCATCCGCCTCGGCCAAATCAGATATAAGTGGCTCAATATTTGGCCAATCCCGGCCGATCGCTTGGTAATCTTGCTCTTTTTGCTCGGCTATAAAACGCTCGAAATAGTTAAGCAAAAGAGACCGTTTCGCTTGATGATCGGTCTGTAATTCACGTACAAAAACACGGAGCAGCCCGTGGAGGTAAAATCGGCCGTTCGTCTCATTTTTTTGTAAAAGGCTACGCTTCTGCAATTTATCCAAACAAACGCGGAACGGCAACAAACCAAGTTCTGGAAACATCGCTTGAATGGCACGATCTGTAAAGGAATAGCCTTGAAAAGTCGCCAAAGCGACAAATACAGCTTGCGTTTGTTCATCCAAGCGAAGCAATGTGGCCATAAATGTGGCACGCACGCTAGGGGCAACCCCTTGCCAATCGGTCAAATTATCGAGCAAGGTTTGTTTGTCTTGGATCTCACGTAAATATTCTTGTATGGTCAACACCCCTGCAAACGCTTTTAAGGCACCGCCAATCACAGACAGAGAAAGGGTGTGTCCCTCAACATAGTCAATCAAGGCATCTACCCCCAAACGATCTTGCGCCACACGCGCTTCACCAAGGTAATGGCTTAAAAACTGAGCCGCTTCCTCTGTCTGCAAACGGCCGATATCGATCTGTTGAGCCCGTTCTATGGGGAACTGGTCCGCTTGTGTTGTAATCAAAACGGAGGTTTTGGCGCCAACAGATGGCAAAAAATATTGTGTATCTAGATAACTATAGGCATTGTCTAAAATAAGCAGCGCTTTTTTGCCCGATAACAGCTGGCGAATTCGATCCGCTTGCGTGGTTAAGGTTTCATTCGGCCGTAGTTTTAAGCCAAATCCTTGCGCGATCGTATCAAGCTGATTCAAAATTGCGCTTTCAACGATTTGACCTCCCCGCACACAGCTCGACAGGTTCAACCAGAGTACACCGGCCGTGAAGCTTTGGCGCATCTGATGACCGACTTCTTCAGCCACGGCCGTTTTCCCTAAGCCACTCATCCCGCTCAAAACACAAATTGCTCCCCTGTTGCGTAGCCCCTTTTTGACTTGTTCTAAAATCGATTCTCGGCCGATGAATTGCTGGGTTGATCGCGGCACATTAAACGGGGTGGAAACGGCCGTGAAGGCAACGGGCGGCCCCTTCGGCCGCTCAACCCGCTTATCAATCTCTGCCAGATCTTCAAGGAGTTTATTTTGGACAAGCCTATATTTTTCGCTTTGTTGGATCTCTTTTTTTAGCTCAGATGTCGCTAAATTCGCCCCTTTCAAAAAAAGCTGACTCGCCTCAAATCGACTCAGATTGAGCGCTTTTGCTAAGCGAACCAGTGCCTCCAAGTTGGTCACCCGCTTCGTTTCATCATAGGTTTCCCAACTGTTTAGCGTCCCTTTTGATATCTTCGCCTTGCTGGCCAGCATTGTCTGTGACCAACCGATTTGCTTACGGTATTTCTCTAGCAGCGCTCCAAATGTTTCCCCTTTGTCTTCGTCGCTCATGGCACGACCTCCTGATTGTGGTGATGATGTCTCGTTTGTTTTCGGCCGTTTTTCAGTCAGCTTGACTGAAAAGGGGTGTGTTGTCCCGTTATAGTCGACTTGTAAGTTGGTTCGGTCACACAACATGACCGTCAGGCTTGGCTTCATTTGGTAAGTCGGCCGTTCCGATTCTATCACAAACCAGCGCCACAGAGCGCGATAGGGCGGGGTATGGGTCTAGAAGAAATAGACAGACAAGAGATCGCTCAGCGCCTCGATGAGGCGGAGTTCAGGCTTAAAAATCTCATTCAGGCGGTTGAACGGTATTGGTGGCACGAGCCGTGGGCGGTCGAGCGGCATATCGAGCTACGGGCACAGCTGTATGACCTGATGAAAGCGCATGAGCGGCTGGCGGACGGCCGGTT
>WTJY01000360.1:0-58190 GCA_011524645.1 Anaerolineales bacterium
GCTCAAAATTGCGCGGCCGTCTCTCGCACCACACAAGAAACGATCAATGTGGCGGTCGAAGGGATCGCCTTGGGCTTTTACACGTTTACCGTCAATGATTTTGCGGGCTCGTTTCCCATTGATGAACCCCGCCTAGAACGCATGGTGATCTATGCCACGGCCGAAGCGGACGCGCGAGCCACCGTCGTGGCCCAAGCGACCGCAACAGCGGACGCAGTCGCCACAAGGCAAGCCCGCGAGTTGCTCGGCGTAGGTGAAATCGGCGGAGCGATCTGGCACGATGAATGTTTATCCGTCCCCGCGACAAATCAAATCTCGACGGCCGATGAAGCCCTCTCCCCGCCACCAGAAGGCTGTATCAGGCTCGACAATGGCGCAATCGTCGGGGACGGAACTTATCAAGAAGCAGAACTCGGCATCCCATTTGTCACGGTAGAGCTACGTCTAGGTGCCTGCTCCGGCACCGCCGTTGTCGCCTCGACCCAAACCGATGTCAACGGCCGGTTTCTCTTCACGGATGTTCTCCCCGACACATATTGTTTGACTGTGCAAAATACAGACAAAAACGAAAGCTTGCTCGCCGCAGGAATCTGGACCACGGCCGGTAATACCCCCCGCTACACCCAAACGATCGATCTCAATGCGGGAGACCAAATCACCGACATCGCGCTCGGCTGGGACTATGCCACGTTACCCCGTGCCGACATCGCTCAAGGCTGTATCAACAAAGGGTTTTATCTCTTCGATATCACCTATCCACCGGGGGAAACTTTCGCCGCCGGTGAGCTGGTCACCAAACAATGGCGGGTCCAAAATATCGGCACCTGCCCATGGTCCCCCGACTACGGGCTTGCCTACATCCAAAGCGATGGCACCATCGACCAAGACAATATCGTCTCACTCGGTAAAACAGTTCTCCCGAACGACACCGGAGATGTCTCCATGCGTATTCGTCTCCCGGAGCGAAGCGGCCGTTTTCGCTGGGGCTATCGTTTAGTTGATGAAAATGGGGAAATATTTGGTGTCGGCTTAGCAGAAGACAATCCGCTTTGGTTCGATTTTACCATAGCAGAACAACAGACGAATGACGAATGACGAATGGGGGTCTACGATCTGTCATTCAAACCGTAACGCATGAGTCGTCACGCCACATCTATCATTATGCATTCGTATCACTCGACCATTCTTCCGCCTGCATCACATTATTGTTTTCGTCCAGCAATTCAATTCGCTCAACATCCCAACGGCCGGCGCGTGACTCTAAAAATGCACCATTTTCAAGTGATACATGGCTCACCATGCCATCGGCCCAAATGACACGCACGGCCATGCCGTTCAAGCTCCGGCCGTAAGCGACCGTATGGCGCGGCGGACCAAAAGGGGACTCAACCACGCTATTGCCGGTGTAAGCGGCGATAAATTCGTTGGTTTGGCAAGCCACCGATGCGGTATCATGGGTTTGCCATTGATCACCCACGATAGTCAGGTAGGCCGCCACCAAACAATATTGGCCCGCTTCATTTTGCCAACCATACAAAGCCATTTGCCCTGTCCCGAACGGTTGCTCTTGCAATGTATTGACACCCGATAAATCGACTGGGGACAAAACGGTCGTGTCATTAGCAATCGCGACTAGCGTCGCAGGTGGTTCTTGTGCGGCAGGGGTACAAGCAGCCGTGAGCCACACCAGCAAAATCGTGATTAAAATAGTTACTTGGGGGGAGATTTTTTTGTGAGTAAACATCTTCTTTCCTTACTTCTAGCTTTGGGGTAAATCACTCTGGCTATAAAACGACAAAAATAGGAATGAAGTTCCAAAAGCGTACTGATATGGTAAATGTTCTACCAATTCTCAGCGTTTTCTAATTTACAGTTTCGATAGTCTGTTTTTTGCACTTTCCCTGTCGCGTAAACGGGGCGCAGGTCACAGACGCTGATTTCTCATGCAAAATCACGAACGATATAAGAATATTAAGCGTTTTAGAGGGGGAAAACCTGACGGCCGAGCGTTGGTTAAACGTCGATAAACTGACGAAACCTACGCTAGACATTGTTTAAGCGGTTAATTTCTTGTTGCAGGTTGTGTCGGGCCTGTTTCTCCCAGCGAGCGCGGCCGGTTTCGGTGTAGAAAATCTCGGACCGTTGTAAAAATCGCTGCAAGACTTGCACCCGGCCGTGACGATAAGTCTCGGCCTGTACCCATGCATATTCTTCTCCAATCGATTGTGTGTAATGTTGATATGCCTCTGCATCACTCCCCAGAATCGCTAAATCGGCATCGACAATGATTTGCCCAGCGATACTTTGTGGTTGATGCGTCTTTGTGTCTAGAATCAGTGTACTAACAAGCGGTAACAAAGCGGCCAATGAAGCGAATGGGGACAAAATTTCACGCGCCCACACAGCACTTTTTTCTTCGTTATCACTCCCCCATGGATCGTAAATAACATCATGGAACCCAATCGCGAGAAAAAGCGCATCTTGTGTCGTCCCATCACAAGGATGTTTTGCTAATAACTCAACGGCCGTTTCTCTCACATGTAAAACATGTTGCCAATTATGATAAGGTAGCCCGTTGGCATCATAGCGTGCTTGTACCGTCTGGGCACAAGCAGCTGCCTCTTGCGGCATGACTTGATACCGTTGTAGGATGTCTTCTAAGTTAAACATGTCACTTTGTTTTGTTATCGCTCTCACCTACAAGCCCAAGCGGTCCCCATAGGAACGACTCTACCGCCCCACGTCCAACGATCAGGACAGCTTATCACGCTCGATCAAAACAAGCGTAAAGTCATCTTTAAAGGGGCCACGGCCGTACGGGCGCGCTTCTTGTTGCAAATGGGCCAGCAACGCGTCCCCTTGAAACCCTTGTACCGCTTTATCAATCGGATCCCAACCGGTATATTTCCACACCCCATCAGTCATGAGCAATAAGCGATAAACGGTCGGCAACGAACTACGAAACAGCTCTCCTACCGCTTGCCCGCTGCCGATTGGGGGATTGGCTCGCTGTTTGGCGGTTAATCGATCCGGTTGTAAATCCGCCGTGTTATACAAGCTAACAGCACTATCACCGACCGATATCCCGATTAATTGCTGGGGGCGTAAACAAAGCATAGCCAGCGTCGTCATCCCCGCTTGTGGTTCTTGTTTGACCGCCAAATCGGCCGCCTGCAATATCTGATTCCACGGCCGTTCCCAAGCCAAACGCCACGGCGCAAACGTACCAAAAGCGGCAAATGCGGCCGTGCACGCCACTTCAGAAGCGCATGCACCACCGGCACGCCCCCCTTGACCATCCGCAACCGCACAAAAAATCAATTCAGGGTCATCTGGGTGTGGCTGAACAAGATAAAAGTCTTCATTGCTCAACTTGATACCGGGACGGCCGCCCGCTTCTGAAACGGTGAAAATATCAGCCATGTCGCAACTCACGTCGGGTTTCCAAGGCCACGCTAATCAGACTTAACAACAGCCCGATTAAACCGCAAACAAATGTGACCAACAGACTGCGCCAATTCCCCCAATCGGGCAACCATTCAAAGCCGGGCTGCCCCAATGTGAAATAAATATACCCACACAAGCCCAAAATCCATCCCCAACTTAAAATTCGGATGCGGATCGTCGGAACCAAGGGAAGTTGCATATTGACCACCAAAAGCAATACCAAGCCCAACAACATCGCCCCGATATGCCAAATCTCAGTTAGAGAGATTTGTAGCTCCGGTTCTGTGGCAGAATCATCAAGAACGACAGCGAGTGTCGGTGTGACCGTCGGTGTGACCGTGGGAAGCGGTGTCGCCGTTTCAGTGGGGGTTGGTGTCGGGGTCGGGGTCACCGGTTCTGGTGTCGGTGTAATCACTACCACCGACCCACCTTCCGCTTCGATCGCGATATCGACTTCTTCAGAAGTGGTCGCTTCACCAGAAACGACACGCAAGCGAAATTGCCCCGGCCGATTTTCTAGCACGTAGTCAAATCGAGCCACCCCATCAATCGTGGTCACCGTCCCGATAATATCAAAGAAGTTCTGCACCCGATCTTCTTGAATAAATTGAACCATCGTGCCATCAGGCACAGGGCGGCCGTAGTGATCCACAATCTGACCAGTTTGCAACGCCAACCGATCCCCGGGCTTAACCGGCAATGGCTGACTACTACCCGGCTCTTCGACGGCTTCGCTCTCCCCTTCCAAATCGATATTTTGAATAGAGGACAATTCGATAATCTGCTCGGGGTCCGGTTGGACCGCCTTGTTGAGATCATAGCCAAGCACCTCAAGGCTAATCGGGGGCGAGCCACTCAGGGTTAAGTCGCGGAACAACGAACGAGCGGCCGCATCGATAAAACTAGGGTGATGATCATATACACCAAAGTACGCGGTCAATTTGCTCACATCGGTGCTATCTAAATGGACGGGCGAGCCAAAAGCATAGACGATCAGTTTCGTATCTTGCCAAACGGCCGCTTCATTGAGCAACTGTTGCACCACATCGACTTGGTTATCGAGCAAGACAACAATGATCCAATCGGCCGTATCGAGCGCTTGTTGCACCGCAAACGCCTCTGCCGGTGGGGCAGGGGGCACATTGGCCAGAACCCCACGAGATTCAAGCTCCCCCGCTTCGGTCAACACATTGGTGGGGGCGATAATCGGCCGTGGGCTAGCCAAATAAGCCGCTAAATCATCAAGCTGAAAACCGCGAATTTGCCCTGCTTCAATTTGCCCACTACCGGATGGGCCATACAAATTAACGATTTGATCCCCCAACTCATCGGGTTCAATTAATCGTTGCCGTGCACAATCTTGGCACTGTTGTTGTTCCGCCATTTCCGTAAAAATAACTATATCTTCTTGGGCGGTCGGTGGGTTGGGCAATCGCTCTTGCAATTCTTCGGCCGTGGGAGCCAATAGCGTAATCGCGTCTTGTGCAACACCAAACATCGCCCCATTAATTTCCGGCAATAGCGAAACCCCCTCTTCGTTATCCGCGATAACAGGCTCTATCGCAGTTGGGAATGCACCTTGATACAGGCTTAACTTTTTCTGCAAAATCCGCAACACCGCTTCATCAACCCGCGCCTGAAACGCCGGATCAGTCTGATATCGATCTTGGAACCAAGTCAGTGTATCTTCGATATTGGCCAAATGATCCGCACCAGAAGTGCCATCGGCCGTAAAGCTGGCGGTGAACAGCAGATCGTTTCCCGCAAATAGCGCATCTTTCGCCACTTGCCGATGAGGGAAATCACCCCCAGAGCTGTCATAAAAGCGCGCCACGGCCGGAACCCCCAACGCATCCGACATCATAAGCCCCCCATCTTTACGCCATGACGCGAAATTAGGCAAAGCCAAAAGTGTATTCAACGCTTGTGGATCAAAGCTAAATGGTGGTGTATTGGTCCCGATATTCCCTTGTAGACCTTGATAACGTAAATGGCCGCTCATCAAGCCGTCTACCGTTTCGGTCAACACACCACTATGGGTCACGGCCGTGAATGGCACCAGTTCATCATTTTCTAATTGGGTGAGTGATTTGCGTACCGTAGCGATCTCATCGTAGGTCGTCCGGTCGCTATACCCGCTACCGGGGAACAATCCAGCAATTGTCGCCACATGTCCGTCGCTCCCCGTATGGACACCGGTAATATACCCTTGCCCCATTTGCCCCACCCAGTAGGGATTACCACCCCAAAATTGGGTCAACGGCCGCTGTGGGGAGACGATTTGCGGTTGCCCCAACACATCAAGCGTTGGCGCCAGCAGTAAATTAAACCCAAGTGCTTCAAGTTGTTCCCCATGTAGTTTTCCGATTTTCGTAGCGTGTGCGGGGTCCCAAGTTGCGCCTAAAGACATCGTATTAGGCAAAACGATGGTTTCATCAAGAATCGGTGGTCGGCCATTCTCTGAACCATAAATCCCCACAAATAGAGGGATCGCTTGATCTTGTGACAGCGGGGTCACAATCGGTTCCGGAATTCGTGTTAGCTCAAGATCCCCTTCTTCAGGCTCTTCAACCGTTTCGGCGTCTGGATTCGTCTCTAAAATGGTCAGTTGACCTGTGACTGCGAGTTCTTGCAAGGCTCCTGTTAAGCGGCGTGTTTGTCGGACCACATCTTCGTTATCGGAAAAGTTGTCATTTTCGGCCGTTAACACAACCCCACCTATATGATAATCAGCAATGAGTTGCGCCAAAGGAGAATCAGCCGTGAGTGTGTCCCCTGTAAATGTAACCACAAAGAGTTGCCCAACCCGCTCTGCGGGGGACATCAAGGTCAGCAAGTCAACCGCTTGCGCCTGATAGGAACTATCTGCGTTACCGGTGTCTTCTTGCGCCTGAATAGGTTGCACGGCCGTACGGTTGATGAGCAACAAGCAAACAAACAACATCAACCACAGACTAACTCTCTTCATGCCCAAAGGGCAGGCGTTTGGCGTTAAGCCAATATTCGTTGTGGAAACCGAAAAACACCACGAACCGAGAAACCTCTCCACTCGCCTGCAATCTTCTTCTCCTAAATTTATGGCGAGGTGTAGCTCAGTTTATGGTGGGATAGATAGGGGGTACCAAAGTTTGACATAATTATAGCAAAAGTTGCACACCTTGCGTATAAGATCGATTAAATATGCACGGCTTTTCAATAAAATTCCTGATACTGCCGAATGCGGGTGAAACACGACAGCCGATACTCACTTAGCCACGCCAAATCCCTCTGGGTGGTGAACCGGCCGAAATGCCAGATGACAAAGCGCAACAAAAACGGGTTTTAGACGCGACCCTCGCCCTACTGGCCCAAGATGCCCCGCTCAAACCGGTGATGCTGGACGAAACGATGGAATAATTTGGGGATTTCTCCACTTTATCGCAAAATACGAACGAGAGAATGGAATAACATTCTCTCGCTTTTTTTATTTACTGAATAATCAATCATCAACCATCTCTATGTCCGCAATTACCGATCTAGAAAAGCTATTGGCCCACATGAAGCCAAAACTAAATGAGGGCACATTCGTCTTTTGCACCTTCCCCAACAAAAAATATGGGGATCTTGCCGAGCTTAATCCGATCTGTGCATATATGGAAAGTGAAGGGCTCACCCTCATTTTGCCCCAACTCGAAGCCGACCGAGCCAACATCCCTTATGAAGGCCACTACAGCACCATTACCCTCCAAGTTCATTCCAGCCTCGAAGCGGTCGGTCTAACAGCGGCTGTGGCCACCCGACTCACACAACACAATATCAGTGCCAACGTTGTAGCCGCCTACTTCCACGACCATATTTTTGTCCAATCCCCATACGCGGCCGAAGCGATCAACGCCCTCGAAAAATTGGCACAGGAATATCAGGCGAATAACGAATAACGAGTGACGATCACCATACGCAAAACCCCAATCCAAAACCAAAAACCTAAAATTCCATGATTGAACCACACATCAAAAAAGAAATTATGGCCGAAATCGCCAAAATAGAATCTGATTTCGGTGTCAAAGTCCTCTACGCCTGTGAATCAGGTAGCCGCGCTTGGGGGTTCCCCTCTAGCGATAGTGATTATGATGTTCGCTTTATCTATGCCCATCCCACAGATTGGTATCTCTCAGTCAATCTAGAAAAAAAGCGGGATGTCATTGAACGGCCGATCCATGACGACCTCGATATCAGCGGTTGGGATTTACGCAAAGCACTCCAGCTTTACTACAAATCAAATCCCCCCTTGCTAGAATGGCTCGGCTCCCCCATCGTTTACCAAGAAAAGTTTACGGTGGCCAAGAAAATGCGTGACTTGGCCCCTTCTTTTTATAACCCGATTTCCTGCATGTACCATTATCTCCACATGGCCCAAGGAAATTACCGCAGCTATTTAAAGGACGAAACGGTCTGGATCAAAAAATATTTTTATGTACTCCGGCCGATTCTCGCCATTAACTGGCTCGAACAAGGGCGTGGTGTTGTGCCGACCGAATTCGGCATCTTGGTCGATCAAATCATTACTGATCCCGATTTGCGGCATCAAATCGGCCGTCTTATCGCCGCCAAACGAGCCGGCCAAGAATTAGACAAAGGGGTACGCATACCCGAAATTTCTAATTTCATCGATCAAGAAATCACCCGCTTAACGGATAAAAAATTCGAGATGAAATTGGAAAAGAAAACGATGGAGCAACTCAACCACTTATTCCGTCAATCACTGGCTGAAATTTGGGGATCATGATATTCGCATGATCCTATAATCCAAACATAATCCAACAGGAAAACCTCAAATGATTACCGGTATTCAAGATGTTTATTACAATGTGAGCGACATGGCGCAGGCCGTTCGTTTCTACACTGAAGTACTCGGTTGCACCGTCAATTTTGGTAACGATTACTGGACGAGCCTCAGTGCCCACGGCATCAATCTCGGCCTACACGGCACCAACGGCCGGCCCATTCCCACCATCGACCAAGATACACACGGAGCCAATTGTGGTGCCACACTCACCTTCAAATCAGACGATTTTACGGCCGACAAAACCCACCTCGAAGCGCACAACGCCACCATCGTCAGCGAAGTCATCGCCGACTTCGGCAGCGTTCTCATTTTCAAAGACCCCGACGGCAACATCCTCAAATTAATGCAACCCAACTACTAACCAGAAAAGAGAAGGAAATAAAAAGCCACTCCATACAAAATATAAGCCATTCCCTAAATATCAATCCACAAAGCCAACAATCTCGTCTCTACCTCCCTTGCTCTTTCTCTGTCTCTCTCTTCCCTCACCCCATGATCTATCTCGCCCTCTTAATTTCTTGGAAGCATCTTTTTCTGGCACGAAAAAGCCCACACGCGGCAATATCTCGGCATTATTACCGCGATTGTCGCCCTCACACTCCTCAACCTAGCCTAGCCTGCTCCCTTGTGTGTGATGCACCAAAGTTAGTGCCCCCTTTTTGTACCATTCTCAGCGTATTTAATCATCCCCGAGCACCCCTTACTTTTGTTCACGTTCTCTTTACTTTTTACCCTAAATCGTTTACAGTTTAACATAATAATATATCTCTATCGTTTTAAGTTTCATTACCTTTAACCATAAACACACAAGAGTAAAAAAACACACAAGCAAGGTCTATTCAGGAAATGCTCCCTATGAAAAATCAACAAATATCAAATCGCCAATTTAAGTCCGAAGACGGTCAAGGATTGGTTGAATATGCTCTCATCTTGGTCGTTATCGCAGTTGCGGTTATCTTATTGCTTAGTGCCTTAAGCAACGGGATCGGTGGCTCTTTGGCTCGCATGAATGCAATTATGTCAGGGCAAGAAATTGCTGATAGTGGCACAACTGTGGTTATTTTAGATCTACAAGCAACCGTTACCCCACAAGGTGGCGGCGAATGTCGTGTCGAAATTACAGAAGTGACGGTTGCCATGTTTGTAGATGGGACACTTGCTACGGAAGGAACCGGCACCGCAGATCTTGTGCTTGATGGTGAAGACATTTCAGAATCCTTTACACTGAGTGGCAATACCATATCCGTACCCATGAGTGGCGATGAGTCAGGACCGTGTCCCATGTTCGCGACCAATAGTGCCGGATACTCCAGAGGATTTGAGTAATTTCTTAGATCACATACATCGGCTCATAATGTCTATTGTGTTACAACTCAGACAAGAAGCTATTATCGTATTACATTCAAGAGTTTCTCGTGTTGTAATATCAATCTACACTCACACATGCATCCCCCACACACGATTCAAGCACTAATTATCAAGCGCCAAATCACAAACATTCACTATGTCTATCGATTCATTTGACACCAATTACAGCCCAAACAGCCTCTACCGTCTATTTACACTCAGCACAATCCTACTTGCTCCGCTTATCTTCCTTGGAATTTTACTGGTGCAGTTCTCTCCATCTTCGACCACGGCCGTTCAAGCTGCTGGCAATATCTACTATGTCACCACAGATGGATCAGGAAATATCTGTAGCCTCGCCAGTCCATGTCTATTAGATACAGCAATGGGACTTGTTGTCGATAATGATGAGGTTCGAATCGCAGCTGGAGTCTACGCCAACTCTGGCTCAGAGGAAGTGATTCGTGTCAGCCACTCGATTACGATTCATGGAGGTTTCAACCCTAGTGATTTAGCGGCCGATCCAGAACCAAGTGCTAACCCCACCATTCTAGACGCACAAGGCAACGGTCGTGTCATCTATATCGACGGTTATGTCAACCCCGCAATTATCGGGTTCACGATTCAAAACGGGAACCTAGTTGGCTTCAGCAATGATAATCGTTTAGGTGCGGGAATTTACAATGAGAACGGTAGACCTCTTATCCAAGACAATATAATTGACAACAACAATGCAGGGGATCGCCACGGTGGAGGTATTTTTGATGAAGGAGGCGCAACTATCATCAACAATACCATCAAAAACAATCAAGCAGTAGCGGGTGGGGGAATCTACATCAATTTGACTACGGCTGTATCAACAACAATCAAAAATAATACGATCTTTGACAATATCGGTTCAGAACAAGGTGGGGGAATCGCAGTTATTAAAGGTCAAAGCACCATTGAAAATAATACAATTTATGGAAATGGGGACCCCAATAGTACTTATACAAATGATCGTTATGGTGCTATATTTGTGCAATCTGAGGGAGATGTCAATCTCTATAACAATCTTATCTATAACAACTCAGCAAATTTCGCTGGTGGCGTTGGCGTGTTGGGGACACTCACACTTTGGAACAATACTATTGTCGCCAACACATCGACAGACAATACGTCAGCAGGTGGCCTATATATCTTCTTTAACACAGCCAATGTTGATCTAAACAATACCATTCTTGCTCTCAATGAAGGGGCAACCAACTTCAGTCAATTAAGTTTAAGTACGGGAGCCTCTCTAACCGGAACCCACAACAATATCTCCGGCACCACCAATGCATCCACCAGTTTAGACAACACCCTGTTAGGCGACCCCGGCTTCATTAACCCCGACACCTTTGTGTTCGGCCTCATCACCGGTAGCCAAAACATTGACGCGGCCGCACCCACCACTCCCCCCTTCATCACCACCGACTATGAAGGGCAAGCACGGCCGAACGGCGCAGGTATCGACATCGGTGCCGATGAATATTACCCCAGCATTCCCAACCTCTCACTGACCCCAGCATCACGCAATGTTTTTGTCGAACGTGGCGAAACGGTTAACTTTCTACATACACTTGTTAATTTAGGGACGATCAATGATGTCTACACCATTAGTTGCGCCAACCCACAAACAGACTGGGTGGTCACATGCCCCGCGCCCAATTCGATTTCATTGGCCCCAGGGGAATCGGCCGACCTCACCACGCAAGTCATCGCCCCACTCGTCGCCAATGCCTATGATCAAGGGGTAACCATCATTACCGCCACGTCAACCGTTTCACCCGATCTCTTCGTGCGTGTTACGGCCGTGAGTACAATCGAACCCCAACCGGGCATCGAATTTAGCCCGAACTACAGTCAAACCGCCACCCCCGGTGAAGTATTTACCCTCACTCACTTCATCACCAATACAGGAGATTCAAACGACACTTACATCGTTACCCTTCTCACAGAAGAAAACACAGCCTCATGGGGAGAAGTTGTTCCGGCCGATGGCTTTAGTCTCGAAATCCCCTCCGGCTCCACCCGCGCTGTCCAAGTTCGGATCACAGTTGCCCCCAATGCAGCCGCAGGTATCCGCAATCTCGTCAAAATCCAAGCCACCTCTAGCTTTACGAATGTAGTAAGTGCCATCGTCACCGACACAATCACCGCACGTGCGACAGCAGGTACCCGCTACGTCAGCCCCACACCCGGGCCAGACACCCCGCCCGAAGAAGAAAACAACTGTACCCAGTCTGCCACCCCTTGCCAAAGCGTCGAACACGCAGTGGGGCAAGCCTCATTCGGCGACGCCATATTAATCCAAGCCGGAACCTATGAAGAATCGACGATCGCCCTAAATGACTCGCTCGACATTTCAGGTGGCTGGACAACCGATTTCGCCACCCAACGTGAAAACACCACCACAATTCTCGATGCCAATGGGAATAGTGGGGGCATTTTTAATATCGGTAGCGGTAGCAGTATACAGCCGACCATTAGTAACCTAACCCTACAAAACGGGAGCGCAAACAGCGGTGGTGCCGTGAATATCGGCTCTAACGCCCAACCGGTTCTCACCAACATCCGTTTTATTAACAATACAGCCAACAGTGGTGGTGCAATCTATGCGGACCCCAATTCAGTTGTAGAGGTAATCAAAGGGGATTTTGTCGGCAATGACAGTACCGCCAACGATGGTGGTGGGGCTGTTTATGTCGAAAATGCGGCCGTTTCGATCCTACAATCAACGTTTTTAACCAACACCTCTCAAAACGGGAATGGTGGCGCGATTTACCACAACCTCGGTTTTCTTGAGGTAAAAAACAGCCTGTTCATGTCAAATACCTCTGGCATCCACGGGGGGGCGATTTATATCGAAAATGATTCAATCAATACAGAAATCGACAGCAATACGATCATTAGTAATGTCGCGGCCGTGAACGGGGGAGCGATCTATAACGATGCCGGTGTAGTCGAAATTCGTAACACAAATTTTGACCACAACACCGCCACGGGTGGCTCAGGCAGTGCGGTCTATCAGCTCGCCAGCTCAGGCAGCACCTCGATCAACTACTCAAACTTGTGGCCCAATGGCCCAGCCGAAGCGATTAACACCACCTTCGGCTCTAACAACCTCCAAACAAACCCAGGTTATGCTGATAGCAAACTCCGTCTCACAACCGAATCCCCCCTGTTAGACAAAGGGGACCCCACCACTAGATTAGTGGTCGACTTTGAAGATGATAGTCGGCCGGCCGATCAAGGGTTCGACATCGGCTACGATGAATTAGCCGGTTGTCGCGCCAAACGAGGTGACACAACATTTGGCAGTATTCAAGAAGCGATCGCTTATGATGAAAGTGGCACAACCCTAATTCAGGTGGCAGGTGTCTGCCGTGGCGTCGGAACCGATATCATCAATGGGGAAACGCTTAGCCAAACCGTCTATTTGACTAAATCAATGACAATTCAAGGGGGGTGGACCAGCGATTTTTCAGATCGTACAAAACAACTCACACTTGTAAATCCTCAAGGGTTCGGCCGTGCCTTTTATATCAATGGAGACATCGATGTCGTCATCGAAGGGCTCCGGTTCGATAACGGGGATGCAACCGGTCTTGGCGGTGGCATAAGTAATGCAGACGCAGGTGGATCGATCTATGTAGCCAACGGCACACTCACTCTAAACGAGATGCTGTTCTACACCAACACAGCCGATATAGGAGCCGCCGTTTATTTCTCTAATACAACTGACTCCTTAATCAGTAATAGCGAATTCCACATTAACAAAGCGACTACGGCCGGTGGTGCCATCTACGCCCATAGCGGGGACTTCATTGTCCAAGGTGGCGAATTCGCCAACAACAACGCGCCAAATGGTGGGGCTATCTACAACCGAGAAGCAGAGATAACGATTGAAAACTTATTTGTCGGGGGCTTTGCGAACCCAACCCATCTACATGAAAACACAGCTCTTGACGGGGGCGCGATCTATAATCTCAATGGCCTTTTAGACGTAGATAGTGCGCGCATCTATGAAAATAGTGCCACCACAAGCGGGGGAGCACTCTACAATAGTGGGCCGATTACCATGGTGAATACGGTCATCTTCTCGAATACAGCCAATCTCGGAGCGGGAATCTATCACAATCTCCCCAGCGGAGACGCTTTTTACTACCACACCAACTTTATTAGCAACACCGCCACAACCTCTGGCGGGGGCTTTTACAATGCCGGTGTGAGCGACCCTACGATTCGTAGCTCAATCTTTGAAGGCAACGCGGCCGCCAATCCAGGTGCAGCCATTTTTGCCGAGAATGCAGGCGCAGATTTAGATTATAATTTTTACGCCTATCAAACAACAGCCGATGTCTCTGGCGATACAAAAGGGGCCAATAGCATCACAAATAGCCAAGGTTCAGGCTTAGTTAGTCAGGGAATCGACCCTAAACTTGACGATGACGGGCTCGCCGTTGATGCAGGGGACCCACAATCTCCGATTGTAACCGACTACGAAGGTGGGCTCCGGCCATCTAGCCAAGCCCACGATATCGGAGCGGATGAAGTCGAGAATTGTTTGGTTCAACTCAACGGAGTGGTCTATGGGAGTATCCAACTCGCTTTACATGATGCGACAGAAGGGGACACGTTACGAGTATCTGGGATTTGTAGCGGTGTCCATGATGTCGATGTCTCCCTCATCGCCGATGCCGGCTCGTGTGGCGGCACCAACTTCCAAGCCACAACCCATCTAACCAAATCGGTCACCCTTCAAGGGGGCTGGAAAGCGGACTTTTCTGAACAAGTCGCCACCGCCATCCTCGACGCGGAACAGCTCGGCCGTGCACTCTATGTCGGCCCCAATATCACCGTCACCATCGAAAGCATGAGCCTGATCAATGGGAACGTCCCAACCAGTGTCGGTGCAGGTCTCTGTGTCGATGCAGGCAGTCGAGTAACAGTTAAACAAAGCCAAATCTACAGCAATACAGCCCAAACCGGCTCGGCCGTTTACGGTGAAAACAACGCCGTGACCATTAATGGAAACCATATCTTTAGCAACACCACAACCGCCAATGGGACGATTCACTTTGTCACCTCCAGCGGTACGATGAGCAGTACTGTAGAAAACAACTATTTCTATCGCAATACAGCGGCCAATGGTGGCGCCTTCTACAACGCCAGTGGCGAGCATAAATTCTGGCACAATACCGTTTATGATAATTTCGCCACCAATGGTGCAGGGGTCTATATCGCCACCGGCTTACCTGTTATTCGTAGCAATGTCTTCCTCAGTAATACAGCATCATCCGGTGCCGATGGGATTCATCGCGTGGGCGGCACGCCAACACTAGGCTACAACAACTTCTATGGTCAAACGACCGACAACTTCGGGGTTACCAGTTCTTCCGGCAATATCTTTGCCGATCCGGAATACACCGATCCAAAACAATTTGATTTCACATTCCCCATTACATCCCCCATTAAAGACACGGCCGATCCCGCGATTTTAACCACAGTCGATATCGATAACGATATTCGGCCGTCTCATCTTGGCCCCGATATGGGTGCGGATGAAATCGGAGGGTGCTATGCACGGGCGTTATCTGATCCCGCGACCATATATGGTGGCGTCATTTACGCCTATCAAGCGGAACCGGCCGGAGGAATCATTCAAGTCTCCGGTATTTGTAAAGGGGCAAAAGTTAATGGTTTAACCACACAACATCTTTATGTTGATAAAGAAATCACTATTGATGGGAATTGGAACTTTAATAACGCAGGACTGGGCGTAATTGATGCGGTGGGAACCGGTCGGGCCATCTATGTCGGCAACAGTGGCGACCTCACAACCAACTTACTAACCGTTCGTAATGGCGATGCCTCTAACGCCGGTGGCGGCACCACTTACGGTGGAAATATCTACAATGAAGGGTTTCTAACCATCAAAAACGAGTCGCTTATCGCCAACGGCACGGCCGAGCGTGGTGGTGGCATTTACAACGATGGCACCCTCTCTATGACCCTCAGCTATGTCCGTAACAACGAAGCGGAGCTTGGTGGTGGCATTTACAACAATGACACAGCCGAAATTGTTAACGGCAGCGAAATCAGCGACAATGACGCAACCTACGGTGGTGGCATTTACCAAGGGGACAATGTCATCAGAGTCCTTAAAAGTCAATTATTCTCCAACTTCGCACCAGAAGACGGAGCGGCAATCTACCTAAACGACAGTGCTGTTTTAGAACCTTACATCGCCAACAACTTCATCTATCGCAATGAAGCACGCGGTAACGGCGCCGGTATTTACAATGGCAATACCGAAGCATTCATCTATCACAACACCATTATCACCAATACCGGATCAGGCTTATACAGTGCGGCAACCGGAGCTGACAATATTCAAAACAACCTGATCGATGACAACAGTACAGTCGGCTTACACACAGCTGGATCAAACCATATTGTTGATTACAACAATGTCATTGACAATGGGATTAATTATGATGGAACTTTTAACACAGCCGGTCCAAATGATATTTCAATCAAACCATCATATGTCGACTTTAACAACGACAATTTCCGTCTCACACAAGACTCCCCGGGCATCGATTTAGGCACAGCCGATATCCCATCCGGTGTTGATGAAGACTATGATGGGGATCTACGGCCGACAAATGGTGGCCCCGATATGGGTGCGGACGAAGTCAGTTCTTGTCTCATTCGTGTCGATGACACTATCTTCGGTGTTGTCCAGTTAGCAATCGACCATGCAAAAGGTAAATTTCAAGCTGATCCAAGCGTCACGCCCACTCTAGAAGTCGCTCGGGGCGAATGCCGTGGTGTCCAAGAGGTCAATGGGACACGACAACTCGGATATATTTCTTTCAACCTAAACATTAGTGGCTCACTCCAACAAAGTAACTTCGCTCAACCGTCTCCGCTTGATCGTGAAAACTCCAATAACGGCGGCAGAAATTCATCGCTCTTCGCCGCCGATGGCGAGGGACGTGTCCTCTATATCGAAAATGGCGCAACCGTTAGAATCGCACATTTAGTCTTGGCCGAAGGAAACGCAACCCAAGCCAATGACGCTAACAATAGCAACGGTGGTGCAATCTATAACAAAGGAGATCTTACTGTCATCGGCTCCGAGATCTGCGAGAGTAACGCCACATTAGGGGGTGGTGTTTGGGGTGAAAGTGGCTCATATATACAAGCCAGTGGCACAACCATTGGCTCATGCTCCCACGCCATATTCGTAGGCGATCAATACGATGAAGTCGACAACGACTTTTTTGGGAATAATGCCACCCAAAATGGTGGGGGCATTTACATGGAAGATGGTGCGAGTGTCGACCTAATTAATAGTGTTCTCTACTCTAATGATGCCGAAAATGATGGGGGTGGCTTGTACAATGAAAGCATCAGCGGTGCGATCTTTATCAATTCATTCTTCTCCAACAACGGAGCCAACAATGAAGGTGGTGGCATTTATAACGATGGCGAAATCGAAATCTACCATACCAACATCGGTTTTAACCAGTCTGGCGATAGCGGAAGTGCCATCTACAATACAAGTTCCTCGATTCTAACGCTCGATAGCTCCCTTATCCGAAACAATCAATCAATCACCCAATCTGGCACGGCCGCTGTACATTCAGATGGTGCCAGCATGACAAATGATTACAACCTGCTTTATAACAACTCACCGCAGGACTATCTCAATATCACGCGGGGTGGGAATACGATTGTCAACACGGACCCTCGTAGCTTCTTTTCTGCGAATGACTTCTCAAGCCTTATTGAATTTGGTAACACAACCACACCTTATGTGATCCATTCGCCACTCATAGACAATGCGAATCCAGCTCTCTTATCTCAATCACTCACATTAAAAAATGGAGCCAGATACGAAAATGGCATCGATTTTGATGCATTTCTAAATGACCGGCCGGATGGCACCACCGCTTACCCCGGCATTTACAATGACATCGGTGCCAATGAGTACGTCAAAGATACCGGATGTTACATTATCGGTGAAAATCAAATCCAGCAAGTATTCCCCGGCGACACCGCTACATTTGAAGTACTCATTCAAAATATCGGTAATCCGGTGACCACGCAGGAAAACTCAAATATCAAGTACGGTTTATATGGCTATACCGACACCATCACCATTACCTTAGATACAAGCGGTGACAATAATGACTGGGCCACATTTGAAGGTGGTACAACACAGGCGGTTGAACTAGGCTGGAGAGATTATACATCTCGCACACTGACAGTCACCGTTCCAGAAAATGCCGCCAGTGGCTTGTTCGACCTTAATATCGTCAATTGTCAATCAACCGCCATTCCTAGCCGCTCTTTTGCCGCAGAACATAGAGTCAATGTCGGTCAGATCACCGACCTATCGATCTCCCCAGAATATACGGCGACAGCTAAACCGGGGGATGTACTCACCTTTACCCATACCATTAGCAATGCGGGGAATGAACAAGACACGTTTGTTATCGTCGGCAACGTCGGATCACAGGCGGTCACTCAAGCCGATCTTGTCAGCATAGGTGGTATCACCGTAACCGGCCAAGCTACCATCACCCTAGATCCAGGTGAAATAATTACGGCCGAACTTCGTGTGACCATTCTTGACACCGCCGCCCCCACGACCGTGAAACCAGCAACTCCAGGACTTGTCGGTTATCCGGTGGACAGCGAGGAAGAAGCCAGCCGCAGTGTCTTAAACCAAATCACCATCGAAGCGGTATCCGGCACCCGATATCTCGCGCCCAACGGCCGTGACGAGAACAACAACTGTCTCGATCCAACCGATCCCTGCGCCACTCTCAGCCAAGGGCTTGGTCAAGCAATCAGCGGTGACGAAATGCTTCTTGCTGGTGGCATTTATACCGGCTCCATGCCAGCCACAATCGACGGCAACGCAACCGATCAAGTTATATACCTCAACAAACAAATCAATCTGCGTGGTGGCTTTACCCCAGATGATCTCTATACCACGGCCGAACCGGTCACCAACACCACAGTCATCAATGCTCAAGGAGTCCGTCGCGGTATCTACATCGCCGACGGTCTTGATATTGAGATCAGCGGCCTCAACATCCAAAACGGGACCGCCCATAACGCCAGCAATGGGATCAATGATCTAAGCCGCTATGGGGGTGGCATCTACAACAATGGCTCCAACCTAACGATAACCAGTACCCGCATTTCACAAAATAGTGCCAAATATGGGGGTGGCATCTATCAAAATGGTGGTGACTTAACCATCGCCAGTTCGATCCTCGACAATAACAACAATTTAGCCGACCCAGACAGCAATGGCGGCCAAGGTGGCGGGATCTATGTCACAGGAACAGATTTGTGGCTGGAAAACAATACCTTTGTCAACAATGACACCCAAATCGGCACCACACGGACACCAAACCCAGACAATTACGGCGGTGCATTGCTCTCAGAAAATGGCACGTTGACCCTACTCAACAATATCTTTAGTACCAACCGCGCTGAAACCGGTAGCTCGGTCTACATTAGTGGCACGACAGTCAGCACGGCCGATACCAATCTCTATCACAATAACCAAGACAATAGCGGAACAACCAGCAATGTAACCGGCGAAACCAATGTCATAACCAATGATCCCGAGTTCATTGATAGCAACTATCGTATCCAAATCACCTCGGCCGCTTATAATGCGGGTACCGAAACCGGTTTACGCTTTGGTGCCGGAACAACCGACTTCGAAGGTGAAGATCGTATCTCTCAAGGCACGATCGACATCGGTGCCGATGAATGGTTCGCCAAACCTGACTTTACCATCACGCCAGCAACCGCCAGTGCGAGTGTCAACGCAGGTGAACTCATTAGCTATGTCCATGTCTTGCGCAATAGCGGCAACGGCAGCGATAGCTATACGATCAGCCTTGATGATGTGCTGATGCCTAATGATCAAGCAGCATGGGAGACAAGCGTAACCCCAGAAACGGTTGCCAATCTCGACCCAAGTGAAGAAATTTCAATTACGCTCTTCATCACGGCCGGATCACCGGGCTACATCAATCAAAGCACCATCAGTGTCGAATCCGGCACCGGCCTCGTTGCAGAAGCGGTCGATACCACATCGGTCACAAGCGTTCCGGGCGTAGAAATCACAGCCAACGAATCTGGATCAGCAGACTCTGGCGAAACGATTACTTATACGCACACCGTCACCAATACCGGCAATGGTCCAAGCACGATCAATATTGAAGCGGTTAATGGAACACCCAGCGACTGGCAACTCTCAGTCACCCCTGTTGAACTCCCTTTCCTCGGCATCAATGAATCGGCAACCATAACGGTCACCGTAACCGTTCCAGACAATGAACCGGCCGGAACAGAACACGCCGTAACCATTCTAGCGACCTCTGGTTCCGCTACGGCCGCCGTGCTAGATACCACCACAGTGACCGTCCGCTACGATGTCAGCATCACCGATGGGACAGAACAATCCGCAGAATCCGGTGCCTCAGTCACCTACAACCATATCGTCACCAATGACAGCAATGTCGCCGAAATATTTGATCTCGCAGTGGTCGGAAACCCCGGCGGATTTAACCCTGTAGTTAACCCCAATTCAGTCACCCTTGGCATCGGCGAAAGTGCAACCGTGACTGTGACCGTTTCGGTCCCCGCCGCAACACCCGGCGGTACCGTACACGAAGCGACCGTCACCGCCACGTCACAAGCGGCACCGGCCGTTCAAGCGTCGGCCATAAACACCACAACCGTCTTGACCCAAGCCGGTGTAGAGGTCACCCCACTCACAGCAGATCAAACCTCTGTCGAGCCAAGTACGACAGTCACTTATACCTATCAAGTAGCAAACAGTGGCAATATCAGCGAAACATTCCTGATTAATGTCAGCAATACCAACGGGACATGGCTCGATGAGTCGACTCCTGACGAATTATCACTCGACATCGGGGAAACCGGAACCGTCATCGTCACCCTCACCGTTCCTAGCGATGCCACGCCTGCAGATGTCGATACGCTTACGGTGACCGCTACCGGTGAAACGGAAACAACCGCCACCGACTCAGCACAAAACACGACACGTGTTCGTACTATCTATGGTCTAGAATTCGCCCCGAACAATTCTGTCACCACCACGGCCGGCACCGAGGTCATCTTTACCCATACGATCACCAATACCGGCAATAACACAGACACGTATACGATCAATGCCACAAGCAGCAATGGTTGGCTAATCACCATCCCATCGCCACAGGAAATCGCCCATAACACGGCGCAACAAATCAATATCACCCTCACCGTTCCGGTCACCGCTGGCGGTTTGATCGATACCATGAATGTCACGGCGACATCGGTCAACAGCACCACTCTATCGGCCGCAGTGACCAATGTAACAGACGTCGCCCTCGACTCGATTGCGATCTCTGTCACCTTAACCCCAGACAACGAAGCGACCACCATTTCTGGCGACCTCGTGACCTATACCCATCAAGTCGAAAATACCGGTTTCCGAACCGAAACATTCGATTTAACGGCCGATTCAAGCGAAAACTGGTCAGTTACGCTCAGCCAGAATGATGTCACCTTGGTCGCCTCAGCAAGCGAAACGATCATCGTCAGCGTCACCATCCCGATCACCGCCACCGACGAAACGGTTGATACAACCACGATCACCGCCACCTCACAACGCTTAACCAGCGTCTCCAGCCAAGCGGTCAATACGACGACAATCGATATCGCCAGTGCGCTTGGTCTAGAATTAGGACCCGATCCACAAATCGCAGGGGGTAATTTGGGTGAAGTCGTTACCTTTACCCAGCAGTTAACCAATACCGGCATCCTAACCGACACCTATGACATTACGTCAGCGAGTGATTGGAGTGCCGCCGCCAATATCACGTCAATCGAGTTAGCGCCCAATGAATCAGTAACCTTTACGGTTCAAGTCACCATTAATGCGGGCGCCAGCTACGGTGAATCTGAACGGGTTGTCATTACGGCAACATCCCGACTCAAAAACACCGTTTATGACACGGTCGCCAATACGGTCAGCGCGGCACAAGTCGGGATCGATGTCAGCTTGACTCCAGATAATGTCGGTAGCGGCCGCCCCAACACCCAAGTGGTTTATACCCATACACTGACCAATACAGGGGCCACAGCCGAAGATTTCACCATTGCTGTCTTTACCAATGATCTAGATGGCTGGTCGGCCGAAGCCTCCCCCACCAGTGTCAACTTGGGAGCAGGAATCAGCACGACCGTCATCGTCACCGTCAATATTCCCGCTCTGCCAGATCCGGACGAGCTCCATGTAACCACCGTTCGTGCCAGTATCGATCGCACCGGAGACGGCGAAACCGCGACCAATAGTACCAGCCCGATTATCGAGTACAGCCTTGAATTGACCCCCGACAACGCCCAAACCGCAATTCCGAACCAAGTCGTGACCTACACCCATACGCTCACCAACACCGGTGATCTCACCGATACGGTCAATCTAACGGCCGACTCAAGCCTCGGCTGGTCCTATAGCCTCAGCGACAATTCGCTGACGTTAGGGATCAATGAATCGGCCGTCGTAGAAGTCGTTGTGACCGTTCCCAACAATGCCACCAACGCACAGGTTGACACCACCACCGTCACCGCAACATCAGTGGCCGGTGGGGTTGAAGTGACAGCCACCAACCAAACAACTGTGGTTGTCACTTACGGTGTAGAAATCGCGCCAGACAATCAAGGCACGGCCGCACCGGGAACCGTTGTAACCTATACCCATACGGTCACCAATACCAGCAACGTCGCCGATACGATCACCTTAACCTCGACTTCAAGTCTGGGTTGGACAATCGATCTCAGTCAATCATCACTGATGTTAGGTGTGAATGAAACGGCCGATATCATCGTCTCCGTAAACGTCCCCAGCAGCGCGAGTGATGGTCAAATCGACACCGCCACCATCACCGCCACCTCAACCGGTGACGGTAGCATCACGGATAATGCGACCGATCAAACCACGGTCGCGGTCACCTATGGTCTAGAATTCGGGTCCAGCCAATCCCGAACCGGCGCACCCGGTGAAGCGGTTACATACACGCACCGCGTGACCAACACCAGCAATACCACAGCCACGATCTCCTTTAGTACGCTTTCTAGCTTGGGTTGGGGGGCGTCAGTTAACCCAACAGCGGTCACATTAGGGCCAAATGGAACGGCCGATATCGTCACCACCCAGGTCATCCCCAGCAATGCCGCAGACGCAGCGCAAGACACACTCAGTGTCATCGCTCGCCTCCTCGCCAACGGCACAACCCGCGTTGTCATCAACACAACAACCGCTGAACACCCACCAGAAAATGGACCGATCTATCTCCCCTATGTAACCAAAGGGGTGATACCGGTAGCAAGCAATATCGATTTGGTGGTGACCGGACTAGAAATCGTGCCCAATAACCCAACAGTGGGCACCGCCGTAACCGTTCGGGTCACAATCGAGAACCAAGGCAGTGAAGATGTCCCCTTCGGGAACAATTTCTACGTCGATTTCTACGACAACCAAACACCAGATACACTCTTGGGTGGCTCTCTGCAATGGGGTGTTCAAGGTGAAGATTTCACGGCCGGTGCCAGCGTCACATTCGAAGGAACATACACCTTCACCGGCAATGGCTCCCGCCAGCTCTGGGCCCAAGTCGATACCGACAACACGGTGAATGAGTTCCCGAACGAAGACAACAATATCTTCGGCCCACTAACGGTCACAGTTAGCGGTACGCGCAACGCGGATACGCCAGAAGTGCCGCTACACTATGGGCCACGGCCGACCCCGGTTCCAGTTAACCGGCCGTAGTCCAACCATTCGCACCCAATAACCATAGGGGCTAGGCAAATCGCCGAACAGCCTAAACCCAGCCCCTACCCCACGGCGATTTGTCTCGCCCGCGCAACGACTCATCCCATCCTCATATTAGCAAAAACAAAAGCGTCACATCGGATATTCATTCGATGTGACGCTTTTCGCTTTAATCCAAACTCTCTTCTAGTGAGTAATCTATGTAAATCTCATTATCCATTACTCATCTTGTCTAATCTTCCTCATTTTCATCATCTTCATCAACAACCTTCTTGAGCGGATTCATCATTTTAGACGCCACATTTTGAGTCACATCAGATATCCGATTAATTGCGGTTTTAGAAACATCGGCATCTCCATTGTTCATCGCAACAATAGACATACAAAACATACCAAAGCTGATAACAATCACAACCAATGCGACAATAATAACTAAATTCATAATAAATCCTTCATTTAGGTGGCCCAAGATCAAATTCACCAACAAAACCAAGACAAATCATTTAATTGTTTTTACATTATTTGCTTAAAGACTTTGGTGCCAAATGGTTGACCACTCGAATCACTTCCCAAAAAATTATCATTCAAATTTTTATTCCAATCTACATAAACCCGCAGAAATCGCTTCTCGCTCATAAATCAATATTACTCTTCTGCTACAGGCCAATTAACAATTTCTGTCAGCAAAAAACTTCGTGTTAATCTGCTAATACCATACCTTTTTTCACGAATTGAGCCTCGCACCTCAATCAGCGAGTGATTACGTAGCTCCTGCAATGCAAACCAAAATTGTTCATCCGCAAGACCTGACAACTCTTTAATCCATATCGTAGTCCCTTCTTTTTCGGCAAGAAGAGGCATCGATTGCAATACAATACGGGCTTCTGGTGTTAATATGCGCCAAATTTGCCAATAAATGTGCAGATATAAATTTTCCATTTTCTCTGGCGAAACTAACTGCAAACTTTGTAGCACCTCATCTAACGAAAGATAATCTAACAAACTCACGACCATCTTCAATGCCAGCGGATTTCCACCTACAGATTTATAGATCTTCTGAATATCCTCATTCATAATTTCAGCAGAATCTACACCTAGAATTCCCGCTTGGTGCCGTATCAGGTTGGCTGCATCCGTCAAGTTAAGTTCACTCAGCGAAAAATTATAGACATCAATATTTTTCAAGATGCGGGTACGGGATGTCAGCAAAAATTTAGTTGGATTTGCTATGTTGTTAATAGCAACAAGTAAATAAGTAGAATCTAGCACAGCCTCTAAATTATCAATAACCACCAAGCAACGATCTTCCTTTAGTGATCTGCGCACATAACTTAATTGCTGTTCATGTGATGATTTATCACCCTCAACCATGCCAAGCTTCTCGCTTAAATACTGAGTGAGAGCAATGAATGCTGTATGCGGGTTGTGTGAATCTTCACCTGCTACATATGGATCAATACGGTACCAAAAAATTCGTTCAAAATAATAAGTTTTAAGAACATCTCGGACCACAAAATCTGCAAGGGATGTCTTACCAATCCCGCCAATTCCCACAATAGAAACTATATATGGATTGGCATCTCTTAGTAAAGTTTCTTTCAATCTATTTGCAGGCTCATTATGCCCAAACAATGTTGAATAAGTTGATGGCGGAAAAGTAGCCTCCACATATTGCATTCTTGCCTCGTGTGCTTGTTGCTCTAGGCCATCAATAATAACTGCGAGTTGTTCTAATGCATGTGCTTGCCATCGATTTACAGTACTTTCGCTCACATTGAGTTGAATCGCAATCTTGCTGAGTTGTTTCTCATCGATAAAACGCAGTTTTATAACTTCAGCGGATTTACTAGCCTGTTGGCTTAGTAACTCAATAGCCTCTAGTACAACAGCATTAATTACCTGTTTACGAAGATTTGGGTGAAATTTGCGAATAGTTGTTAGCCGGTTTCTGACTAACAACAATTGTGCTAATCCTTGATCATCATCAATGTTAGAATCAACTTGATGCCAAGAACGCAATGCATTGTGAATCGATTTTCTCAAAGGTTCTAATTCTTCTATATATTGCATTTTATTTCATGTCTTGAGGTTTAAGTAGAAAACAATTTAAATGTCACCATAATTCATCACACTCAAAAAAAATACCACACAACACCATTTAAATCAAATAAATATCATTAATTACCAAAAATCCCCCAAAACATGTCATCACATACCAAAATCACAAAAAAAAACACCAAGTCTAATCATATATAACATTTCACGACCACGCTTATTCGCCAGCTGACTCCACCATAATAAAAAGCAAGTTAATTAACGGGAGATACCGTAATATAGTCAAGCCACAATAATACAAAACAAAAACGGCGCATCTGCCATAAAACAGATGCGCCGTTATTTTTATTCGTTATCAAAAACAGAATCGCTTAAATATCGCAATTCCCCGCCGAACATGCCACTTCCTGCGCGGCCGTCGTCAAATCTTTCTCTTCATAGCGATAAATCTTAGAGAAATCGATCACCGGGAACGCCGCCGCCAATTTGTCATACATCTCTTCTGAAATCTCGACATATGGCATCTGGTCATATTGCGCGTCAAACGCAGGCAAGAACGCCATACCGCCGATTTTGTCTTGGTGTTCCCACACCCATTTCACCAAATCGATCACCTCGTTCTCGCGATAAGTAATCGTCACGCTCGGATTGTGTTCCGTATAGTGGACTTTGTTCTGTAACCAATACTCACACTGCTCAATCGCGGTGCGGTCATTACGAGTTACTGAAGTTTCAGGGGCTTTCACAGGGAAATGAGCCACCCAAGTATTCGCATTCTCTACCGTTTGACCATTTTCCGGATCAAGTGGCACACCCGCATCTTGCAACACGTTCAACACAGGGGTATGTGCTCCCACCCGAACGTTACGGATGTAATAAGGTGCCCAGCGCGCATGCAAACCGGAGGAGCTATCAAGAAGCTGAGAAGAGTTACCAGATGGCTTAACCGCAGTCACTGAAACCGATTGGTTAATACCCAATTTTTCAGAGTAAATCTTGTTTGTTTCGACCGCGATGTAGCGCAAGCGAGATTGAACATCAGGGTCTTGGCAAATCGGGCTGTCCATTTGACCATTCAAGTCAACGCCCAACAAGCGTTCTTCTTCACAGTTTTGTTGCCACATCGGCCGTAAACCGGGGAAATAGGTCGCCATCGATTGAATCGTCCCCAAAATCGTCGCCAATTCGACTTTTTCTTTCAACGATTCAAAGGTGTCGTCTTTACGAGCAACCGCACTGGTCAGGTTACAGAACTGATACGGCCGTAAAATAATTTCCCCACAAGGATTCGTACCGAAATCACGCTCTTTGCGTCGTTCCGGCCGGTTTTGAATCGCCGCTTTTCGGTTAAAGATGCCCGGTTCACCACGGCCAGATTCCACCATATCCAACACGAAACGGGTGATTTCTTGTTGGCTCAAATCCCGTTGCGGCCATACCGCAGAATTATTAGCATTCCAACGTTGGCTATTATTAATCCAGAAGTCACCATCTTTACAATGACGCATCTCATTATCATCATAATCAAATAGAGAAATCATCGCGGTGCGACGAACACCACCAGAAACGGCCGCAGCCCCAACCGCACACATAATGTCATGCGCATCTAACGGGTGCATAAAGCTCCCTTGGCGCGCAAAAATTCGTTCCCGTGCAAAGATCAACATTTGGCGCAATGGCTCTGGGCCAGAAGCGCGCCCCCCTTTGATTTGCAATGGCGCCCCAGCTGGACGAACCAAAGAGTAATCAAATTCAATATCGCTCCCTTCAAACCACGTATTCAAGCCGGTACGCAACGCATCGGCCCACCCTTCTGATGTGTCCGCAACCACATGAACCGGCCGTTTGGTCCCGCTTTGGCGACGAATCCGAGGCAATTGCTCAATGTACTGACGCTCAACGCTATATCCAACACCACAACCGCTCATCGAAATAATCAACGCTTCAACAAAAGAGTCTAAACTGTCAACTGGCAAGTAGGAGCAGTTGTAAATCGCGACATTGTTACGGCGAGCCGCAGGGCCAGCCATCGCCAACAAACGCATTGAAGGCATCGCTTTCATTTCCAACATCCCCAAACGCAACCGCTCATAAACTTCATCGTCGAGTTTGTTTTCAGAAATCTCGCGCAAAAATTCGGTCGCCCGATCAATCGTTTCAATCCATGTTTCACGACGGCCGAGGTCATAATTAAAGCGAGAATATTTATCGTAAAATTGGAATTTTTGCAGTTGTGTCGGGAAGTATTGATCCGATTGCGCAAACGCTTCTTTGACCACATTCGGTACAGGACGGCGTTCACGAATTTTCGCATGTTCGGCACGATACAAAATATACGCTTTGGCCGCTTCATATTCACCGGCCGCTTGTAGAACCATCTCTACAATATCTTGCACCGCTTCAACGGTTGGCACTTTGTATTTAGCAGCGACGACATTTACCGCTTGCTCTGCTAATTGCTCAACCGGGATTCTCGGTGTCCGATCAATGCTAGCAAAGCAGCGGGCCATCGCATTGGCGATAAGGTCCCCTTCGAATGTGGCTACACGGCCGTCCCGCTTAATGATTTGGGTCGGAATCTGGACCGGTACAGTTTCGGCCGTAAATTGATCGACTCGTGTGGTAGAATTTCCATTAGTTGACAGAATGTCTTCATCCTTGGTGTTCGCTACAGCGTTGAGCATATTGCCTCCTATGCAATTCTTAAAATATAGCTGTGATTTGTTTGTCTGTTTTTCTTTTTTCTACGATCCACTGGTACCCCCTTCTAAGAGTCGATTGATTTCATCTCTTACAGCACCAAGATCGTCTAAACGCAAATAAACGGTTGCAAAACGAATATATGCAACCTGATCAAGATCACGCAGTTTACGCATGACCAAATCCCCTACATAACGGCTTGTTACTTCCGCTTTACCTAAGCGTTGTAACTCAAATTCTGTTTCATTCACGACCCGTTCCACATCAGCGGCAGCGACCGGCCGTTTTTCACATGACAGTCGAATACCTGACATCAATTTCTCACGCGAAAATTCTTCACGAATCCCACCGCGTTTAACCACAAGCGGAGTGGCCAAAATCGCACGCTCATGGGTGCTAAATCGCTGCGAACAATTTAGACAACTCCGACGACGACGAATACCACCACGCGCATCGTGGGATGTATCAAGAACTCGTGTTTTTTCAAAACCGCAATACGGACATCTCATAATTTTTTCGGGCAACATGAACCGACACATTGAAGGTTTCCAATGCGTCGAGTAAAGCAAATAAAATCTATTTTGGCTAGAGACCTATATATGTGTGCGACTAAGGGGACATCTCTAAAAAACCGCCATATATACCGGTCACCCTTATGAATAGAGCATATTTGGGGGTGACAGGGGCGAAATTATAGCATGAGGAATCTACACAAACAAGTGTAATTTGGCGTCTCTTTCACAATTAAAATGGCTGTTTACAATCGCGAATCAAGCACTCTACTACTATAGGAAATCACGCCCAACGATTACACGAAAAGCACCCCAAAATTTATCACAAGCCCTTCTACAACACGCATACTCCCTGCTACGGTCACTCGTTATTCGTCACTTGAATCACGTGTGGTCTTAGGGGCAAAACGAATGACTACTCCGACCTGCTTCGCAATTCGGCCGTCTTTTCGCCTTCCCTTTACCCCGACATAAATGGTGCGAATGACGAATAATGATCGTCATTCGTCACTCGTTTTATTTTCGTTTACGCAAAAACGCCGGAATGTCTAAATCATCGGTCCGAAAATTACTCGGCCGGCTCGACGGTTTCGGTTCGCGGGCCGGTGGTGCCGCCGGTGGCTCCGCTTGTTGTCGCACTTCACGGCGTGGACGGCCACTCATGATCGAAGGACGTGATGATTCAGCCATACGGCTACGGCGACTGTTCCCAAAACGCTGGTTTGGTGGCGGTGCGCCGTGATCAAAGCCGGTGGCGATCACCGTTATACGAACTTCATCTTCCATGTTCTCGTCGATCACCGCCCCAAAGATCAAGTTGACATCGGGATGTGCGGTGCTGCGAATAACAGAGGCGGCCTGATTAATTTCATACAGACTTAAATCATTCCCACCTGTGACATTAAACAAAATCCCACGCGCCCCATCGATCGTTACGTCAAGCATCGGGCTAGACAATGCTTGCTCGGCCGCAGCCATCGCCCGATCTTCACCAGAAGCACGGCCGACAGCCATAAGCGCTGCCCCCCCCAATGACATAATCGTCTTAACGTCCGCAAAGTCCAAATTAATCAAACCGGGCGTGGTAATCAATTCACTAATCCCTTGAATACCTTGACGCAACACTTCGTCCGCCAATTTAAAGGAATCGGTCAAAGCGACCCGTTTATCAGCCATTTCCAACAAGCGATCGTTGGGAATAACGATTAAGGTGTCAACATGTTCCTTGAGTTGGTCTATCCCGTCGGCGGCCGATTGTGCGCGTTTATTCCCTTCAAACATAAACGGCCGAGTCACCACACCGATCGTCAATGCCCCTTGCTCACGCGCAATTTTCGCCACAATCGGGGACGCACCAGTACCGGTGCCACCACCCATTCCGGCCGTAATAAAAACCATATCAGAGCCTTCTAAAAGCTCATACAGATCATCAGAGGATTCTTCGGCCGCTTGTGCTCCCAAGTTAGGGGTGCCACCCGCGCCTAAACCTCGGGTAACCCGCTCACCAATATGGAGCCGTTTTCCCGCTTTACTACGAATCAACGCTTGGCTATCGGTATTGAGTACGATAAAGTCAACACCCACAATGCCCGCTTCGATCATACGATCTACCGCATTGTTCCCCCCACCCCCAACACCGACCACGCGAATCACCGCCTGGCCTTCAACTGGAGCATAGCTATCTTCAATGGAAGGAGCTGGCGCAGGACGGCTCGCAGCCGCAGACTGCCGCTTAACCCGTTTCGATTGCCGGCCCCCCTCTTGGGTGGACGACTTCCGTTGATATTCCTCACCATCTCGCTGTGAGTTCGGTTTACGTGAGTAATTCGTCATATTGTTTCCTCTCTAATCTGCCATGCGTAGCGCAGATCTTTAAATAACTAGATAGCACAGCGTGTTTCCAACTAGCTACTAATCAATCATCACTAATCCGGAAGCAATGCCCGGAAAAAACTAGTCAATCTACTAACAAATTCGGTACGACTACTATTCGGTCGATACACATTATGATCACTGACCGCCCAGCGCAATAATCCAACGCTGGTCGCATATGAAGGGTTGTGTAAATTATCGACCAACCCTTTCAAGTTTCGAGGGGCGGCCACACGCGCTGGAATACCCAACACGCGATTCGCTACGTCAGCAATCCCTTTTAATTGAGCACCACCGCCGGTCAATACGATTCCGGCCGGTAACAACCCAGAAAATCCGGAACCTTTGATCGCATTCGAAATCAAATGGAACGTCTCTTCAGCCCGCGCTTCAACAACCATCGCTAAATCACGATGCCCCACTTCGATCTCTTCCCCACCAAAGGGTTCGACCCGAAATGAACTATGAGCTGGAATACTATCGGGTAAGCAACTCCCATGCTTAATTTTGACTTCTTCCCCAACTTCAAAGGGAACACGAAGCCCAATCGCAATATCATTGGCGATATGAAACCCACCAATCGGCAAAGTTTGTGTGTGCCACGCCGTCCCACCTGAATAAAGAGCTAAATCGGTGGTCCCACCGCCTAGATCGGCCACAATCACACCCATATCTTTTTCGGCCGGTGTTAATACAGCTTCAGCAGCAGCCAAGCTATTCAGCACCAATTCTTCGGCACGAAGCCCGACCGCATCAGCACAGCGGTGCAAATTTTGCACGGCCGGTGTCGCCACCGTCACCAAATGGGCTTCAACTTCTAAACGAAACCCATGCATCCCCAGCGGATTCCGCACCCCGTCTTGATTATCTAAAACATAATTGCGCGGTAGTAAATGCAATAGCTCTCGATTATGGGGAACAGGAACCGCACGCGCCGCATCAAGTGCACGAGAAATATCTTCGGCCGATACCCCTCCCTTTTTATCGCCAACAGCGACCGCCCCCTTGTTATTCTGCGAGTTAACATGCTCTCCGGTAATACTCAAATACCCATTGGATAAGCGATACCCAGAGGTCTGCTCCGCCTGATCCACGGCCGCAGCGATCGCCTGAGCGGTGCTCGCCACGTCCACAATCATTCCTTTACGCAATCCGCTAGCTGGCGCCTGCCCGACACCAACGATACGTAAATCGCCTGCCATGACTTCGCCAACCAACGCACACACTTTTGTTGTACCAATGTCTAAACTAAAAACAACGCCATCCATACAGTTACGCCACACGATATGCGAGTCATACTTCTAGCTCGCTAGACAAAATTAACTTTGCTCGGCCCCTTCATTTACCCGATAAAACGGTTTGGCAGGATTGCTCACATCGATATAAAGCGGGGTTAATCCTTGGGATGCTAATTCATCAACCAAAGCGTTATACACCGCTAACTTCTGTGACATGTCAACACCCACACCCAAATAGACATCCCAGCCCCGCTCGTCTTCAAAGCTAAGCCCTTGCCCTGGCTGATAAGCCAGTCGATTTAACTCTTGCCCGTTCGGGGACAGTTTTTTGAGCAAAAATGCGCTCTCAATCAATTCTTCAGGCACAGCCCCCACGTCAAATAAACCGATCTCGCCTTCGATCTCGGCCGCTTCATTCTCGCTCATCGTCCCTAAAATCGCATCAGGGTAGTCAGTATGAATCCGCAACAGACCCGGCACATTGATCCGCGCTGGAAACAATGCACCACTTTGGTTCACCCAATAGGGAACCCCTTGTTGCTCCCAAATCGCCACCGGTTGATCTTCTTTAATTTCAATCGAGACCTGATTCGGCCACGTTACACTCACAGATGCACCCAAGACGCCGGGAGTCGCCGCAATCTTTTCGGCCGCGACTTCAGGATCAACCGCAAATACATGCTGTCCCGCCAATCCACTCGTGGTCACAATTTCATCCGGTGTAATTGAAAAAACACCCTGAACCGGAATCTTCGTAAAGTAATAGTCTGTTTGGCTACCCACAAAGTTCAGCGTGTACAAACAAAGCAACAATATCCCTAAACTGACCCAGCGTGGCGATGCCAAAGCCCCCATCACCGAGGCGGTCGGGAATTTAAAGGGTTGCCGGTTGCGACGACGGCGACGAGCGACCACACGAGGCACCACCGTTGAGGGGATAGGGGTCGCTAAAGCATCGACGCGCCGTAATTTAGGCTGTCGTTTTAGACGTCGGTTGCGTTGAGATTTTTGAGAGCGTCTTTCGGACATAATAGTTCGGTGTAACGAATAATGATCACGATCTCAGAACCGAGATCACAGGGTCGTCTTTTAATTAAAGTCTCTTTTCAAGGCCGCTTTGGCGCGGTGTCTATCAACCGCCAGTGTCAACAAACGATCGAGCAGATCGCTATACGACAAACCGGCCGCTTCCCATAATTTGGGATACATCGAAATACTTGTAAATCCAGGCAAGGTGTTAACCTCATTGATATAAACGCGGTTCGTCTCGACATCAAGTAAAAAGTCGACACGGGCCAATCCAGCACAATCAACCGCTTCATAAGTTTGAATCGCCAACTGCTGAATCTCGGCCGTTAACACCTCATCAATCGGCGCTGGGATCAAAAGTTCGGAATCATCCGTAATATATTTCGCTTCGTAATCATAAAAAGCTCGCTTCGGCCGGATCTCACCCACCACGCTAGCAACCGGGTCTTCATTCCCCAATACGGAAACTTCTAGCTCACGAACATGCACCCCTTGTTCAATTACCAAACGCAGATCATAGCGAGCAGCATCGATCAAACCGGCCACTAATTCGGTCGCATCTTCACATTTACTAATCCCGACGCTCGATCCTAAGTTCGCGGGCTTAACAAACATAGGGTACGCTAATTTCGCTTCAAGCTGAGTGACAACCCCGTTAACATCGGCCGTTACCGCCGCGCTCAACACCAATTCCCAAGGCAATAAGGGAATCCCATTGGCCGCCATCACATACTTAAATATCGCTTTATCCATCCCCACGGCCGAGCCAACAACACCAGAACCGACAAAAGGAATATCCGCTAATTCAAAAAGACCCTGTAGCGCGCCATCTTCACCATAGGTACCATGCACAATCGGGAAAACCACATCAAGGGTCTGGACCATGCCCCCAGCGTCACCGCTTGACGCAACAGGGACCAAGCCCGGTTCGTCTTGAGGTGCAGGATATAAAATCACTTCACCCGATTCTAAAGAAGGAACCGCGCCAGAATCAGACAACAGCAACTGATCCCCAGTTAGCCAGCGGCCGCTCTTATCAATCCCGATCGGGACCACATCATATTTTGTTTTATCTAAGGCCTGAATAATCGATCTTGCCGATCTAACAGAAACTTCATGTTCTCCAGACCGGCCGCCAAAAACTACTCCGACGCGAATTTTCCTAAAATCGCTCATAAATTTATTCTAAACTTTAGATCAATACGTTTAATCAAAAATCCAAAACCTAAAATGCTAATAATCCCAATCGCCAACCAGCTCAACTTCTAATTCCATTTCGACACCAAATCGGTCCCGCACCGTATGCCACGCTTCCGCAATCAGGGCGCGAATATCTTCGGCCGTTGCGGTCCCATCATTCAAAAAGAAGTTAGCATGTTTTTCCGAAATAGAAGCGCCACCACAACGAAACCCTTTTAGACCGGCCGTTTCAATTAAATAGCCCGCATAATAGTTCTCGGGATTCTTAAACATCGATCCCATCGTGGCACCACCCGGTTGGGATTTCTTGCGCTTTTCATTAAATTCATCCGCCCGTGCCATTATCACGTCGGTCGAACCCGGCTTAAATTTCAGATCGGCCGACAAAACCACGCGACGCAACTTAAATTTATTCCCTTGCTCTCGCTTAAATACGCTGTTCCGATACTCATATTGCATATCTTCTAAGCTATAGGTACGAACCCCACGGCCCGGTTCCCAGACCGTCGCGAGAAGCAGATTATCGTTCATATCGCCACCGTGTGCGCCAGAATTACCGACCACCGCACCACCGACTGTTCCTGGAACGCCAATCGCCCATTCCAAACCACCCAGCCCTTTTGAAATACACATTCGAGCCAGCGAGGATAAGTTCATACCAGATTCGGCCGTGCAAATCACACTAGCACCACTATGACGGAACTGAACTTGTTTCGCTTTGTTAAAAATGACTAGCCCGCGCACCCCGCGATCAGACACAAGGATGTTTGAACCACCACCAATAATGGTATAACGAATATTGGCCGCACAAGCCAGCTCGACCGCTTTCTGTAAGTCGGCCGCGCTTTTTGCGATCAACATCATTTCAGCCGACCCCCCTACCCGAGCAGAGGTGTATTTTGAAATCGGCACATTTACTTGAAAGGATTCTCCAAACGCATCGGCAAAACGCTGCGCGGTTTGCGTATACACGGTTAAGTCTGTTGTCATATCCTCAATAATTCCCTGCCAGTTTTCGCACACAACCCATTCAGCCCAAAAAGATAGCTCATGGCCAATCGTGAAAAGCGGTTATCGCAAATAAAGAGCTTATTTACAATATGCCATTCTAGATTCCTTATTCTTCCTGCAACTTCGCCATCAAGCGGCGTACTTGCTCGGCGGTCGCATCCAACTGGGCTTGCTGGTGCTTGGGTGGCTCGGCCGCTTCACTAAAGCTATCGCTCGCCATTTCCCGCAATCCATCAACCAGCCATTCACTCATCGCAAATGCATCCCCTGCATTTAGCGTAATGACCACATCATTGGGTTCTAAAATCTGTAGCAATTTCTGCGTTGCTTGGGCCATTTGCATCGTAAATTCGACATGGCCATGCTGAATTTGCCCAACTAAATTCTTCAAATCAAGCTTCTGATCCGCTTCACGACTACGATAAACATCTAGCACGATCACCCGATCCGCCTGTTCAAAACAGGTCGCAAAATCATCTTTAAATGCTTCAATTCGGCTAAACGTATGGGGTTGCCAAACCGCCCAAATCCGACTGGTTGGATATTGATCCCGCGCGGCCGCGAGCGTCGCCCGAATTTCGGTCGGGTGATGTGCATAGTCGTCAATCACCGAAATTCCATTAACCGTCCCTTTTAATTCGAAGCGGCGGCCGACACCGGAAAATGTCGAAAGCGTATGGCTAATATGCTTATAGCCAAGCCCTTCATACAACGCCATGGCAATCGCCGCCAAAGCGTTTAACACATTATGACGGCCGGGTACGCGCAAACGTGCTGGACCAAGCTTTTTACCATTCAAGCTCACTTGGAAGTCGTAACCACCAAATTGATTGATCGCCAATCCTTGCGCGCGCAACACATTAACACCCGGCAAAGAGGGAACCCCTTCACCGATACCATAAATCACTTTTTGCACGCCGGTCGGTACCGCATTCAACAAGGTCAACGCCCCGCGATCTTCACCACACAAAATGATCCGGCCGCCATTTTCCGGCAAAAGCTTTACAAATTGATTAAAAGCATCGCGATACACTTTTTCCGATTCAAAAATATCAGGATGATCGTACTCAACATTGGTCACCACCGATATTTTCGGCCGTAATCCTAAAAACATCCGATCATACTCATCCGCTTCGACCACAAAATGATGCCCTTTGCCCGCATACCCATTTGAACCGAGGCTGGGCAAATGCCCTCCTACGATCACGCTGGGGTCTAAGCGACATCTGAGCAAAATATGGGCGATCATACCGGCCGTTGTGGTTTTACCGTGGGTTCCGGCAACCGCAACCCCCACATTATCAGCCATCAAACTGCCCAAGAACTCAGCCCGTTTCAAAGTCGGAATCCCCGCCTCATTCGCCGCCACTACTTCAGTATTGTCATCGGGCACGGCCGAAGAACGAACAATTAAATTCGCTCCAGCTACATGCTCCGCCTTATGGCCTTCATAAATTTTCGCCCCTTCTGCTTCCAAATTCTTGGTTAATTGGTTGGGTTGTTGATCAGACCCGGATACAACAAAACCGCGTCCCAGCAAAACGCGGGCAATCGCAGAGATCCCCGCACCGCCGATGCCGATTAAATGAATATGTCTACCTGTTTTGCGTTGTAGTGGCACAGTATTTCTTCCTACTACTAATTTAATGAACGAATCCAAAGCGTTGTTTAGATCTGGTTACACACTGCTTCTCCATATATCATACCAAAGTTAGACGCAATCACGAACCGATAACCTGAAAAATCAATAATTCTCAATCTAAAATCGATTTTAGCTGTCAAAATCAACAAATTCAGTCCCTCAGTGCCGATTGTTGCGCCTTCGCCGCCGAAACACCCTTTTGAGATAACAGTCACCTACAATACCTTCGCCAATGTGGATCGTCTGATTGGATTTGCTCCCCTCCTATGAGGAGGGGTTGGGGGAGGTGGATTACCCCTCTCCCCCAGCCCCTCTCCCAACGGGAGAGGGGAGCTTTTGATTCGATGCGAATTAAAAATAATTAAGCGATCAACCCGAGATATTTTTAATTCAATGAACAAATTTGCCTTAAAGGGAAATTATTTGTCACAGAGGTGTAAAAATGGCGAAGATATTGTCACCTACGGTGACAATAAAAAGCGATTCCTTTGGTTCAAATTGAGAATTACTGCTGAAAAGTAATAAACTGAACCCATTTAGCTCAGACTAAATCAGGGCGATAATCACAATAAAGAATGAAATAAAGAAGAAAACAAGCCAAATCGCCGGACTAAACATGGCGAATGGCAGATAACTCACCACATCAAATGCGGTCGGGTCAGTAATAAGGGGGCGTTGCACAACCTCTGGGGAAAAAAAGTATTGCACACCGGGTGCCAATCGTTCATACCCACCCAAAGTCAAGCGAAATTCTAAGAAACACCACAAGCCACCAACAAGTAGGTAGCCATTGATGCCGCCTAGACAGCCACCGATAAAACGACGCTGAAAGTTAACCCGGAGCCGATCCCCAAATTTCGCACCGGGTGCCCGATCAGCTAGTCGGGCAATAACCTGATAGCTAAAAAAGGCAACCACGATATGAAAAACAAACTGAACCCAAAAGAATTGTATGTCTAGCGATGCTTCGCTAGTCAAAACGAGCTGTATCGCGTTGGCTAAGGGATAACCGAAACTATTCAAGGCCGCAATCGAGCCAAGCAACCCAGCCATCGCAATGATCTCTCTTTGCCAACCACGGATCGCTCCGATCAAGCCAAAGAAAAGAATTAAGAGGTAAAACATCCATTCAAGACTAATCATGTGAAAAAAAGTGGTTAGTGATTAGTGGTTTGTGGTTATTAAATCCTGATCTAGCCACTAATTACTTAATTCAAGCACAGCCTGTGCTAATTTTTGTGCCGCATCGGCCGTTTCCAGCGCAGCACATGCAACCGACATTTCTGCCAGCGTCGTATCATTATGAAGCAAATCGACAAGCAACGGCTGTAATCCGGTCGCAAGCTCTTCATCGTTTAAGCGGATCGCGGCACCGCGATCCGCCAAATAATCGGCATTTACTTTCTGGTAACGCCAAGCATGAGGATACGGAACGATGACGGCCGGTAAGCCGAACAGCGGACATTCACCCAACATACTGGCACCACCGCGCGCCACGACTAAATCGGCCGCGCGAAACGCCGCCCCCATCTCTTCATGCAAATAGGGGTACGGCCGATAGTTTACTCTTAATTCCGGCGCCAATTGTTGCGCAAATATTTCAATTTTATCCCAAGTCAATGTGCCACTGACATGAATCACTTGGGTATCAACCAATAAATCGGGCAAAATCTCCATCAGGGCTTGGTTGATACTCCAAGCACCGCGACTACCACCAAACACAAAAAGGGTTTTTCGCTCTGGCTGTAAATCAAATTGAGCCAGTGCTTCTGCACGCGGTCGTTCTGCCCAATCACGTAGCGCCGCCCGCACCGGATACCCCGTTTCGACAAATCGTTTCCCTTGGGGCAAATATTCCGTTGTCGCCCCAAATGTGGCAGCCACGCGGGTATTATCCCAGCGCATAATCGTTTTAATAGCCGAACCCGGTTCAATATCTGGCACAAAAGCGATAGCCGGAATTTGTCGCCATGAGGCGGCTAATGCCACAGGGACGCTCATATAGCCACCGGTCACCAGCAACACATCCGGCCGGAAACGGGCCATATGACGGCCACTTTGCACCACCGCCCAGCCTAATTTCGCCAGACTCTGCATCTGTTTTATTCGCGAGACACCTGCGATTGGGCCACCCGTAATCGTTTCTAAACGAATACCGGCACGTGGCACAATGTTTTCTTCCATTTCGCCACGTACCCCCAACCACAAAATATCTTCTTTAGCGACGCCCAGATCGGCCATTTCGTCGACGGCCGCGAGCGCCGGATAAATTCCGCCGCCGGTCCCGCCGGCGCACACTAAAATGCGCATCAGCGACCTCCTTATTCATTGTTTGAGGCACCGCTTCCGTAGAAATAACGGTCGGGGTGCGTGGTTCACGGCGCGCCGACGCGCCACCGCTAACAACCGATGGCTGCAACGGCATCTGCGGCCGCCTTTCTTCACGTGCTAGCGTTTTACCAATCGCCGCATCGCGCGAAATATTGAGCAAAATCCCTACCGCTACCAGCGTAATCGCCAATGATGTCCCACCATAGCTTAAAAATGGGATCGGCATCCCGGTAAAGGGAATAACGGCCGTGATCACCGCCAAATTAATCAATGCCTGATAACAAAGCCAGCAAGTAATGCCCAAAGCGAGTAACGAGCCATAGCTATCCCGCGCATGTTTCGCGGCCAAAAAGCCACGCCACGCCAAAATCACAAAGAGAACAATGACAGTCATCGATCCGATAAAGCCTAATTCTTCACCGATCACCGCCATCACCCCATCTGTATGGGCAAAGGGCAACGGCCCAAATTTCTGGGTACTCCGTCCCAATCCTTCACCAAACCACCCCCCTGTGCCCAGAGCGATCAAGGATTGTTGCACATGCCAGTGCGCTTGGCTCGGGTCCTGCAATGCTGTGGTATAAGCATCCACACGGCCGCGTGCATGGGGTAGGGTAAACATCAAAAAGATAAAGGCGGTTCCCCCCACCAAGCCGGCTAATGCGAACTGACGCCAATCCGCTCCGGCAATAAAAAAGACGGTAAAGCTGGTCAAAGCGATCAATATCGCCGTACTCAAGTCGGGCTGACGCACGATCAACGCGCAGACGGTACCGGTAATCACCGAAAAGGGTAACAAGCCATACGTGATGTCTTTAATCCGATCCCCTTTGCTCGATAGCCAATGGGCGATATACATAACGGTTGCCAACTTTGCCAATTCGGAAGGTTGATAAGAGCCGCTGGCTAAACCGCGTACCGCACCCTGTAACTCTTCCCCCGTAAACAAAACAACGCCGAGCAAAACAAAGGTTCCTAATAAAAAGGGAACAGAAACGCGCCGCAAAATACGATAATCAAATTGCATGATGACCAACATTGCGCTTAAACCCAAACCGGCCGCGACCATTTGCCGCTTAAAGTAATATTGGCTGTCATCTTTAAAACGCCAGCCATAATCAAATGTGGTGCTATAGACCATCAGCAGCCCAAAAATGAGCAAAGCGACAACCGTCAACAACATCCAATAATCAAATTGGAAGCGCAGGGACGGCCGGATTCGATCGGTTTGACGACGAATTACGTTGATTGTTTCCATGAAGTCAATTCATTCCTTGAACCAGCTGGCGAAATAAATCGCCTCGTTCCGCAAAATCTTTGAACGCATCAAAGCTTGTCCCACCGGGGGACAGCAAGACCACATCGCCAGCGGCCGCTTTGGCTCGTGCCAAAGTCACCGCTTCCGCTAGATCGGCCGCACGGGTCAATCCAGCCACTCGCCCCACCGAGAGCAAGCGGTCATGCAACATCGGGGCTAAATCCCCGAATAAAATAATCTCTTTCGCTTGGGCGTTAACCGTTTCGGTCCACACGTCCCAATCCATTCTCTTATCGCGGCCGCCCGCTAACAAAACCAACGGTTCCTGCTCAAACGCGGAAATCGCGGCCAAGGCCCGCTCCGGCGCGGTCGCAATCGAATCGTTGATATAACGCACACCATTTTTGATACCGACCGTTTCCAACCGATGAGAAACGCCACGAAATTCTTGGATCGCCCGTTTCATCGCCTCGGCCGGTATACCGGCCGCATCAGCCAAAACGGAAGCTGCCAAGACATTAGAGACGTTATGGGTTCCGATCAATTGAATATCACTCAACTGACAGACAACCGTCTCGGCCGTTCCATCGCGTAACACGATATCCTCACCGCGTACAAATGCGCCATCGTCTACCTCGCGCAAGCGACTAAACAGACGCAAACGGCCGTTGACTTGATCCCGTAACCCGAATGTGATCGGGTCATCCGCGCTCAACACGGCCGTGTCTGCGGCCGTTTGGGCCTGCAAAATACCGGCCTTCGCGGCGGTATACACCGCCATCGTCTTGTGTCGATCCAAATGATTCGGTGTGATGTTCAAGATCGCCGCAATCGGTGGACTTGCATCCCAGATTTCCAATTGAAAACTAGAAAGCTCTTGTACGACAATATCGTCGGCCGTTATCTCCGCCAAATCAGTCAGCAACGGATAGCCGATATTGCCACCGACCCAGGTAGCCACACCGGACGCACGTCCCATCGCCCCAACAAGTGAAGTGGTGGTCGTTTTTCCGGCCGAGCCGGTCAGCCCAACCCAACGCCGAGTCGGACAGCGGCGCGCAAATTCTAACGAATCATTGGTCAGAGAAAGCCCTTTATCACGGGCACACCGTACAAACGGGGCCTCAAATGGCACACCACCACTCAGGGCGACCATGTCCGCCTCTTCCAATAAAGAATCGGGATGCTCACCCAAAACGAAGCGAATCGGGCAATCACTGAGTTCGGCCACATCGGCCGCCAATTTTTCCGCTGATCCCAAATCGGAAACGGTCACCTCCGCCCCAGCGGCCGATGCAAAACGAGCCAGCGCTTTTCCTTGCCGCGCTAACCCTAAAATTAGAACCCGTTTTCCTGCGAATGAATCAACCATTTTTTTCAAATTTGATTACAAACTACGATTTATAAAACGTAATCGGAAACAACTTTACACAAAGTTCTTAGACCACATTGGACCAAGATAGACATAGAGGAATCATCTCTACAAAGGCTCATCCCTATCTCTATCACTCGTCTCTATCGCTTTCCTTCTACGAAAGCTTATTAAATCAGCGCCAATGAAATGCCGATCATCGCGCCTAAAACACTAATCAACCACCAGCGTTGCACAATCTGGGTTTCACTCCAACCCAACAGCTCGAAATGATGATGAAGCGGTGCCATCCGAAATAATCGTTTGCCACCAGTCATTTTGAAATAGCTAACCTGTAAAGTCACTGACAAGGTTGTAGCCACCGGAATAATGCCGATAATCGGCAAAATCAACCATTGATTGGTCATGAGAGCCACAACCGCCAACAATCCGCCTAAGGCTTGGGAACCGACATCACCCATAAACATTTGGGCCGGTTTGGCGTTATACCACAAGAAAGCGAAACAACCGCCAACCGTGGTAAAACAAAGCACGACTAGAAATTGCTGGTCCTGCATAAAAGCGATAATGCCGTAAGCCAGAAACGCCGAAGAGGTTGTTAGTCCCGCTAAACCGTCTAAGCCATCGACCAAATTAACCGCATTGGACACGCCGGTAATGATAAATGCAGCGACCGGAATAAAAAATATCCCTAGATTGAGCAAGACCGGCACGGTGGGAACCGCGACCAAGCCTCGCTGTTCATTCACGACATAAAGCGCAACAGAAGCGACAAGCGCGATACCGACTTGATACCAAATCTTGTGCCGCGCCAACATGCCAACACCCGGCCGTGTGCGAAACCCTTGATAGTCATCAATCCCACCCAATATCGAGTAGGCCAACATAACCCCCAAGGGAATAATGACGCTTTCGGCGATTTCTAAATTTTGCAGAATCGAAACCCCATTGACCATCAAACTACTAATCAGCACCCAACCAACAATCAAAATGCCCCCCATAGCGGGAGTCCCCATCTTGGTCATGTGAGATTGAGGTCCATCAATGCGAATGTTTTTGCCCATTTTCAGACGACGCATCAATTCAACAAATGGGCTTCCCCAAATGAGGGCCATCAAAAATGTGACTGTACCGACAGTGATTGCAAATACCATAGTTATCTAGAAAGTATGGGAAATGAAGCATAGCGCATGAACCGATTTTCATACGTCATACTTCATATTTCATATTTTTATACCTGCCCTTTCAAGCGAGAAAGCGCGGTTACGATACGATCCATTCGCGCCCCGAACGACCCTTTTACCAAAATAATATCATTCGCGGTGATTTGTGCTTGCAAAAGTTCGGTCGCTTCGGCCGTGGTCTCACAAATAAATACGGCCGTTTCAGCCATGCCCGCTTCTAGTGCTTCTTCGGCGATAATCCGGCCACGCTGTCCAACAGCAACCAATAAATCGGCCACAGCCATCGCCCGACGGCCGACCAGTCGATGGGAAATCTCTTCGGCGGAACCCAATTCCAGCATGTCACCCAACACGGCGATACGGCGACCATCTAAATCGTCTAACAAATTTAACGCCGCAATGACTGAATCGGGACTCGCGTTATAGGTGTCGTCTAAAATCAGCGAGTTATAGGGGCCGCGAACCGTCACCAACCGCAATTGAGCTTGTTGACCACGTAACCCGCGAAAAATTTCAGTCCAATTCAAATCGAAATTCAGCGCAATCGCAGCCGCCCGTAAACAGGTATGGACGCTATGGCGACCCAATAAGGGGACCGAAACGGGCCAAGACTCGCCTCGATAGTGGAAAATAAAGCGAATGCCTTCCATTCCCATCGATTGAATGTCACTCGCCCATAAATCGGCCGAGTCGGTCAATCCATAAGTAAACAACTGCGCGGCCGTGTGATCCGCCATGCTCATCACACGCGCATCATCTTGGTTCAAAATCGCAATGCCATCCGGCATCAGTGATTCGACCAATTCTCGTTTCGCTTCCACAATCGCTTCTACACTGCCCAAACGGGACATATGGACCGGACCGATATTGGTCACAACCCCCATTTGCGGCCGAGCGATATCACACAACAAAGCGATTTCCCCTTTATCGTACATCCCCATTTCCAGCACCGCATGGGTATAGTCACCCGTTAATTGCAGGACCGTCAAAGGTAGTCCGATTTCATTGTTGTAATTTTTAGGTGTCTTGAGCGTAACAAATCGTTCCGACACAACGGCATGGGCCAACTCTTTGGTTGATGTCTTGCCCACGCTGCCGGTAATCCCCACGATTTTTATGTCGCTCAATAGGGATCGCCAATAGCGGGCCACGTCTTGTAGCGCACGTTCGGTGTTTTCGACCACAATACAAAACGGCCGACTCGGGTCAAAACCGGCCGGAACCTGCCCATCGACGATTTGCATATCGGCCAAGCTGAGCGGCCGTTCGAGCAACGCCAAGCACGCCCCCGCCGCAAACGCGGCTGAAACATAGTTATGCCCATCAGCCTGCTCGCCAACAAACGCCACAAACACATCACCAGCCCCGACTTCACGGCTGTCAATTTGCACTCGCTCAACCGATGGTTCCAAGCCCGTCAACTCATAGCCATCAATCAATGCGCTTAAAAAATGTCCTACAGATAACTTCATATTACTTCGCTATTCAGTCTACTCGTCACTCGTCGTTCGTCTCTCATCCCTACTCTTCTTCCGCTCTCGCCGCCATAATGTCCGCCTTTAAACGAATCGTGTCTGGGGGAATATCCAACAAGACAACTAGTTCATTCGCTAGTTCCGCAAATGTTGGCGCGGCCGTTTCTGATCCCCAAGGTGAAACGGTCGGCCGGTCAAGTTTAATCAGGACAGCTACCTCTGGCGCATCGGCCGGTAGCCATCCAACAAAAGAGGCGATCGTATCGGTCGGATGATAAATCCCGTTTTCCGGAATCTGCGCTGTTCCCGTTTTCCCCGCAACTGTGTAGCCGGGCAATTGCGCCCGCCAAAGCTGGGTATTAATCGCATACACCGCCATCGCGCTCACTTGCTGGGCCGCTTCGGCCGAAACCGGCCGGCTTAAAACCTTGGGGTCATGGACAAAAACATCATCCCCAGCATGAATCTCTTGCACCACATATGGCTGCATCAAATACCCATCGTTCGCTAACGCCGAAACCGCCGAAATCATTTGCAACGGGGTAACACTCATCCCCTGCCCAAAGGAATTGGTCGCCAAAGATGATTCTGTCCAATAGGCACTACCGGGCAAATGCATCTGACCCGCCCCTTCCGCCAGCAATTCAATACCGGTCCGCCTGCCAAAGCCGAACCGTTCCATATAGTTATAAAACGTATCTGTCCCTGTTTCGACCGCCAGATGGGTCGCCCCGACATTCAAAGAGCGAGCGATCAATGTCTTCATATCGGTATCGCCGGGGCCACTTTTATCAGAGTTATAAACCCGAGCCCCACCCAATTCATAAACGCCCGAATCATAGTAGGTCGATTGTGGGGAGACAGTCCCTGAATCAAGCGCGGCCGCCATTGTAACCAACTTCATGACAGAACCCGGTTCGTAAAGCTGAGTCACACTCGGGTTGATGAGCAAATCAGCCTCTGTTTCAAAATAACGATACGGGTCATAACATGGATGGTTGGCCATCGCCAAAATCGCCCCCGTCTTAGGGTCCATCACGATAATGGTTCCCCCTTCAGCCCCATACGCCCGCACAGCTCGCGCTAAATGTTCTTCAACCAAATATTGCACCGAACGATCGATCGTTAACACCAAATCGACCCCTTCCCGAGCTAACACCGTTTCTTGCTCTTCTAGTGGCGAAATGTTGACATAGGCACTCGCCATCTCCCCCGCTAAATCAGCTTGATAAAACCCTTCCAAGCCGCTTCCCCCAACATTATCAAGATCGGTATACCCAAGGGTATGACAAAGCAATTCCCCTTGTGGATAAATGCGGCGTGGCAAACTATCGATCTGAATCCCATCATAATCCAACGCACGGATCGCGTCCGCTATATCGCTAGACACACGGGTTGAAAGCAAAACAAACGGCAAGCGGGATTCAAGCTGCGCTAGAATTTCATAGCGAGGCACTTGTAGAATCGGGGCCAATGCGGTGGCCGCTTCGGCCGGTGCGACCACCAAAGATGGAGAGGCGCCAATTTGATAATCAGCCCCGTTGGCGGCCAGTACCGCATGGTTCCGATCATAAATCAAACCGCGATCCGGCCGTGCAATGACCTCCAAAACCTGCGTATCACGCCCTCGTTCTTCCCATTGGCTACCTTGTAATAGCTGAAAAACGACCAAACGGCCGCTAATCACCAATGTTATTCCTATTAAACCGGCAATGACAAACCAAAGACGGCCGTTTTGATTGGTATTCATATCGCCTTACTCACTCGTCCCAGAAGTCAAGCCACGTACGACTTGATCAATTTCCAACTGCAACGCTTCACGAAAGGTGTCGATCGGCACGGCTGTAGGGGTCGGTTCAGGGGTAAACACCTCAACCTCGACCACTTCGGCCGGATAATCGGGCACCACAACATAATCAATATCTTCGGGGTCTGCTAAGACAAATCCCATTTGTTCCGCCCGCGTCTGCAAATAATCAAGCGTTTGTGCCTCCGCAATCAAACGCTCCATTTGCCCATTTTCTCGCTTTAAATCGGCTAGATCATTTTGCAAAATTTGCACCCGTCGGCCGATTTCCGCCATACGACTCGCCTGAGCCAAATAAATCGTTCCGATTAGCGTACCGACGACTAAAATAATCCCCCAACCGAGCGCAACCTGTGCTTCAGACAGCTTTAGGAAACGGCGAATTTGCCCGCGCCAGCGGGGCAACGATTCACGCCATAGATCACGGGTTCCTTGTGTTGTCGTTTCCGGTTGTGGGTCACTTTCGACAGCCTCTTCGTCAGTCGTCTCTATTTCTTCTATTGATTCGCTTTCGGGTTCGCTTTCATCGCGTGTATCAATAGGTAACGAGCCCGAAGAAATCACACGTGGGGTGGTCTCTTCAGCGGCCGTTTCTTCAACGTCTTCCGGCTGTTCGTCCTCATTAGGTATGTCTTCCATCATGAGATTGGTCTACTTATCCTCAGCTTTCTTGGCAATTTTTTCCGCCACACGGAGCTTCGCACTCCGACTACGTGGATTCGCGGCAACTTCGGCCGCGCTAGGGGCGAGCGGTTTACGGGTAATTCGCTTCAACACGATATGGCTCTCATCGACATGTAACACATGGCTGGGCACATTGTAATAAGGGTCGCTTAATTCCCGCATAAAATGTTTTACGATCCGGTCTTCAAGCGAGTGGAAGCTAATAATCGCCAAACGGCCGCCCGGCCGAAGCAGATCCACGGCTGCGCGTAGCCCGCGTTCTAGCTCGTCCAACTCCCCATTGACCGCAATGCGTAGTGCTTGAAAAATCTTGGTAGCGGGATGAATCTTTTTCTTGCCCCGAGGCAATTTAACCACCCGCTTGATAAGGTCCGCCAGCTCTTTCGTGGTATAAAGTGGCCGGTTTTCCACGATGATACGGGCCAACTTACGGCTCAATCGCTCCTCCCCATAGCGAAAGAAAATATCCGCCAGTTCATCGGCCGACCAGCTATTGATCAAGTGCGCGGCCGTTTTCGTCTGGCGCATGTCAAACCGCATATCGAGTGGGGCATCGTACCGAAAAGAAAATCCCCGCTCGGGGTTATCCAACTGGCGCGAAGACAAGCCCAGATCCATCAAAATACCGTCAACCTGAGCAAATCCTTTTTGCGGCGCCACCTCCCCCATCGAGCCATAGCTGGCATGGGCAAAACGAACTTGCTCCCCATAATCAATCAGTTGTTTACTGGCAAAATCGATCGCTTCGGCATCCCAATCAAACGCCAGCACGCGGCCGCCTCGCTCCATAATACCGGCCGTATGCCCCCCAGCACCCAACGTTCCATCAATGTAAAGTAGGTTTTCGCGTATGTTTAGCGCATCTAGCGCTTCTTCATATAAGACGGAAATGTGTTCGTTGGTCATGAGAAAGCAAAAAAACTTGAGAAATGAAAAATAAATAACGGCCGTATAAATACCAAAGTATGATTGATGAAATATGAAAAAAAAGGTCCACCTGCAATCCGACTTGCAAAGATGAGTTCATACTTCACATCCCATACTTTATATTTTTTCAAATTCGGACATTTTTATATTTCATATTCCTGAGGGTTTCGTTCTAGATCCCTAGATCACCCCAGCGTGTCGCATCGTCATTGTTTTCGATGCTCTCTTTAATTTTGGCCCACTCGCTCGTCGACCAAATTTCGAGCGAGCTAAACATCCCCGCGATAACTACTTCGCCCTCAATACCAGCGAATTCGCGTAAATAAGCAGGAATCAAAATTCTTCCTTGGCGATCCGGTTCAATATCAACCGCACCAGAAAAAACGCGCCGACGGAAATCACGAACCCGCTGATCAGAGATCGGCCGAGCCAAAATATCTTTTGCCACCGCTTTCCATTCTTCCATGGGATAAACAGCCAAATTGCGATCAAGCCCACGTGTCACGACCAAACCGGCCGCCAACTCCCCACGAAACTTCGCGGGGACAGTAAGCCGACCTTTATCATCAATGGTGTGGGTATATTCGCCAAGAAACATGTGTTTTCGCTTGCAGAGAAATAGAACATTTGTTTCAAATCCCCCATTTGGGATCAATTTTGGAGCCAAAGTTCGGTTTTTCGCCCCACTTTGTCCCACTTTTCTCCACTTTTCCCCCAAAGTATACAACAAACCCCAAGCAGTGTGAAGCCTAGCTCATAAATACTGAGTGTAAACAACTTGGTCTACGAGGTTCATCTTACCCGTAAAAATCGCGACATTCCGACCGCTTGTGATTAAAATAGTCGCTATGTCTGAAATCAAAATCTCTCAACTCAGTATCTATCCAATCAAATCAACGACCGGTATCTCTGTAGAATCGGCCGTGGTTGAACCCCGTGGGCTACAATATGACCGTCGCTGGGGTGTGTTTGATCGCAGTGGACAAGTCATCACGGCACGCGACTTTCCACAATTGCTAGGCGTAAAAACGACCATAACGGCCGAAGGTTTACAAATCATCGCCGGAGCGGACAGTTTTACCGTTCCGTTTACACCATCAAATGACACATTACAAGATATTCGTGTCTTTAGTGAAGAGACCGCAGGGGTTGAAGTTAATTCGGCTCTGAGTGATTGGTTCTGTGAATATCTGCAAACCCATTGTCGCCTCTTATATATGAACAGTGCCAGCCATCGGCCGGTAGCCACCAAGCGAGGTGGTCAATTTGGCGATGTGGTCAGCTATGCCGACGAGTGTCCCATTTTGCTGATTTCAGAAGCGAGTTTGGCAGACTTAAACGGCCGTCTTGAAACCCCTGTCACGATGGCCCATTTCCGCCCCAATATCGTGGTCTCTGGGTGCGCACCTTTTGCGGAAGACCAATGGTCGGCCGTGCAGATCGGCGAAACCACTTATGATGTCGTACAAACTTGTAAACGATGTGTCTTTACTACCATCGATCCGATTACCCAACAAAAATCCCCCACACAAGAACCGCTTCGTACGCTGACCACCTATCGCCAGTGGGATAAAGGTATCCATTTCGGGGTTCACCTGATACCGCGTCAAACCGGCACGATTCATACAGATCAAACGATTACAGTCACAAATAAATAGTCACGACAAGATCATACTATCTATCCTTGTCGTGACTATTTATAGTTCTCTTATGTAAGGTTTCTATCCTATTCCCCATCAATAAGATAACAACGAAAACAAACAAGCGACTCGCTCGATAACAAGGAAACATCATGCTTAACAACATTTTCAACAAAAAAACAGAACGTTCATCTGACCAACAAGCCACGATTGATTCACAAACCGCATCGCTCGCCCTATACCATTTTCAATCATGCCCTTTTTGCGCCCGTGTGCGCAATGCGATTGACGGCATGAACCTCAATATCGAGCAGCGCGATATCCAGATCGACGCACAACATCGTCAAGCTCTATTGGCCGGTGGCGGCAAGACGCAAGTCCCTGCTCTGCAAATCACCCATGATGATGGCACGGTCGAATGGATGTATGAATCGATGGACATCATCAATTATCTCAAGAAACGTTTCGTCTAAAGTTTTTCAAACGACCATTCTCTTTTTTCTCCTTACAAGCGCACCTATTTATGATGGGTGCGCTTTTTTTGTTTGTGTGTAAAGGTAAATAGGTAAATAAACATAGTTGCTCAATTCCCCATTTTGTTCAACAATAACGAGAAGCTTACACCACACAAATTTCGCAAAATCAATAGGACTATCCTTTATGAAAGATTTAATCAAAAAATTGACAGAAGCCTACGGCCCTTCCGGCTTTGAAGATGGTATCCGTGACATGGTTCGCGCTGAAATCGAAGGGCATGTGGATGAATTGTCGGTCGATGCGATGGGAAATCTAGTCGCCTTCAAAAAGGGGGATGGCACCGGCCGTAAAGTCATGATCGCCGCCCATCTCGATGAAATCGGCGTCATGGTGACCCATATCACCGAAAAAGGGTATCTACGTTTCACTAATATCGGTGGGGTTCACGCCAAAACACTACTCGGTAGCCGCGTGCAGTTCGCCGATGGCACAATCGGTGTCATTTACAGTGACAAAAATGGTGATCGGCACAAAGTGCTCCCTATCGACAAACACTATATCGATGTGGGTGCAAGCAGCCGAGAAGATTGCCCTGTCCAAGTCGGAGACGCAGCCGGATTTGTCGATACCTTCTTCGAAAATGGCAACCGCATTGTGGCAAAATCGATGGACGACCGAATCGGTGTCGTCATGGGGATTGAAATTCTACGGGCAGGCTACCGGCCGATGCATGATCTCTACATGGTGTTTAGTGTGCAAGAGGAAGTCGGGGTTCGTGGTGCTCAAGCGGCCGCCAATTATATTCAACCAGAGGTCGGTATCGCTATCGATGTGACCTCAACCGGCGATATGCTCAACGGCCCAGAAATGGCGGTCGATCTCGGTAAAGGGCCAGCCATTAAAGCGAAAGACAGCGGCATGATTTCACATGTTGGATTGGTTCGCCTCATGAAAAAACGGGCGGCAGATGCCGGTATTCCTTATCAAATTGAGGTGTTGGTGGGTGGCTCGACTGATGCACGAGCCATGCAATTGGCAGGCCCCGGTAGTATCGCAGGCTGTGTTTCTGTCCCTTGCCGGTATGTCCACTCCCGCAGTGAAACGGCCGATATCCGCGATGTCGAAAACGGAATTAAGCTATTCCGTGAAATCTTAACCAAGCCTATCGACCTATAGTCTCCCCCAAAGTGGTCCAATTTAGCATAGTGTCAATTAAATCGGACAAACAAACTGGACCACTCAATTGAGCCTACTACACTCTTTTATCTGAATCAATTTGAATGCCCAGCAAACCCGCCTCTTGACGGAGTCGGCTTTCTGTCGCTTCCCGTTCACGCTTCGCCTCTTCAAAGACTTGATCGATCCGGCCGCGTACCTCTTTCTGCATTTGTTCTCCAGATGCCGGTGTATATAGTAGAGCCAACACAGCCCCAACAGCCAAACCACACAAAATCCCGACCCAAAAACTCATTAATTTCTTCATAGCAATACTCTTCTATCACGATGTTCTATAAACAAGGACAGCGACATTATAACACTCACCGGCTCAAACAGGGCAATTTGTCTACTCCTTTCAGATTTGGTGGGAGTTGATCAATTAATGGTTGTCATTCCCACGAAGGTGGGAATCCAACTCTATTTGAGCGGTGGATCCCCGCCTACGCGGGGATGACAGCCCTGTAAATCGACTATTTTTGAACGATTTATGCTTATCCCACCAAATTCGGCAGTATCAGCAATTTGTGAGGCGATTTGTATCCCCCATCAAGAAACCGAAAATTTGTTCGAAAAAACAATTGACACAACAGAACACGTGTGCTACTCTCTAGATCAGAACACCCGTTCGAAATGTTCTATAGAGATCAGACCTCTTCAGGGCCAAATGGACCGCCAAACCCAATCCTCTCTTTTCACCTGAGAGGTCATCTCTTTCTCTTTCTTTTTCGTAATTATTTAGCTGTGGTTCACTTTATTTTTCACCCACTCATGAGGAAAGGTTGGGGGAAATTTATTAAACAACCATCTCTCCATATTTGAGCATATGGGTTTAGGCATTGGCTGAATATTTACTCTTTTTCTAGGTGCAGATAGCACATTGAGGACACAATGGCAGTGAGGAATATTTTTTCAAGGAAAGGAAAAAGGCGCAGCAACAAACAGAGCATCCTTAATCGAATTGCAACGCAGGTCGGGGCACAAGACCCTCGCCATGTGGTCATCGGTATTATTCTACTTACCGCATTGATCGCTTTCGAAATTTTTAACTTTGATACGACCCGTTATGCCTTAAACAGTTTATTGGGTGAAATCACATTTGTCCGTCTGAGCTGGGCAACTATTTTAGCGATCGCTTTTTGTGCGATCGACTTTGCGGGGCTTGCCCGCTTGTTTACTCCACAAAAAGGGGAAGATGAACCGAAGGAAGTTTGGTATTTAATGGGGGCTTGGTTACTCGGGGCCACCATGAATGCGGTAATGACATGGTGGGCGGTATCCATCACACTATTGAACCATCAATACTTGGGGAATGAAATTCTTGATCGTGAGCAGCTCTTGCGTTTCGTCCCGATTTTTGTTGCGGTTCTCGTTTGGTTAACACGCATCCTGTTTATCGGTTCTATCACCGTTGCCGGTGAGCATATGTTTGATTTTCATGGTACAGCAGACACCGCAAACGGCAAAGCGAAAGGGAAAACAACCCCGCGCAAGCCAAACAATCAAACCGGTTCTAACCGTAATACGGCCAACAACTCCAATCGTCGCCCACGGCCGGCCGGTGCCATGAGCTTTAGTGAAGGACCCAATGCTTATCACCAACCGGTCAACGAGCCATCTCCACCATATAACAATCAAGGCTATGGCATGTACGCATCTTCGCCCGAACCGGTTCGTCAAGAGCGGTCACACAGTGCTCCCCCCACGAGTCGGGTACGCCGCCGTCCACCATCAATTAATGGGGTCAGCCGTGGCATGCCAAATTCAGGTATGCATGCGAAAGGCAAATAGCTGTTTCGTCGGGGTAAACTAATGTGATCTCTCTAAACAACGCTTTATCGGAAACAATCTTGTATCAACCGTTTAAATCGTGATAAAAGATAGAGATCGAAAAACGATCTCAGCCAAGATTCCTCTCTATCCCTATCTTTCATCTCTATCCCTCTATTTCCGATAAAGCTTACTAAGTAAGACCATAAATCGATTGCCCTCACAGCACAATATGACCAAAATTGTGTAAAAAGAAAAGCGGCTCTAGCATAGCCCTCGACGTTTGTTTTAGATAACATACTTCGGGGGTTTTGCTAGTCAGTGCCACAACAACTAGTCGCAGTTGTTGATTATCCTAACAGGTGTAAATGTTATGACCCAATACGACAGCAAAAACCCCAAACGGCAAAATCGTCGCCGTCCCCCCACACCTGTTCAGCGGGTCAAACCGCAACAACAGGCCGCTGAAATTCGTCAGCCAAACCAAACAGCCAATCGAATCCAAGCCCCTCAATCAGGCCCCAACAGTGGCGGATATCAAGCACGATCAAAAACAAGCAATCGCCCCACACTAACACAGCCACCAAAGCCAAAACCGCCCCCAGCAACACCACCAAAGCCCCAACAACGGCCGACCGTCACGCCTCTGTCTCATCACCGCCAAACCACCACCCCACAGAAGCAAAATCGTCCTAACAATTCATATAGCTCAGATTTCGATGAAGATGATATTTACGAAGAAGAACTAACCTATGAATTTGACGAAGACAGTGAATATATTGAAGATGATTGGCCTTCGGTCAAAGTCGCCGCTCCGAAAAAGAAACCGCAACCAAAACCGACGCAACGCAAGACCAAACCGGCCGTCAAACGCCCCAGCCGGCCGCCGCAGCAACAAACATATGCGGTGCCACAGCAGCAGCAACATCAATACGCGGAAGAACAATATTACTTCGAAGAAGAAATCGAAGAAGAATGGGATGAATACGAAGAGCGGGAACCCCTTATCAACTGGGGAGGGTTGTTTAGTCGGCGCGATATTCCGATGCCGGAGCAACCGTCTATGGGATTGGTCCTCGGCACGGTCGGGGCGATTATCTTCAGCCTTCTATTGTTAGGGACGTGGTTCTTGAGTAGCTTCTTTGCCAATATCGGCACTACATCACCGACGACAAACCGTGTTCAAGTCAATAATCCCAACGTGATTATCGCCAGCAGTGGTCAATTAGCACCCTTCTTCGCCCCATCCGTTCTCTATTGGGAACCGCAAATTCTACATTGGTCGGAACGTCATCAGCTTGACCCCAATATGATCGCCACGATCATGCAAATTGAATCGTGCGGTGATCCGGGGGCGCTTTCCGGCTCGGGCGCACAAGGTTTATTCCAAGTCATGCCGTTTCATTTCCAAGATGGAGAAGATGCCTTTGACCCAGACACAAATGCCTTACGGGGCATGAACTATTTCGCGGAACGATTACTACAAACGAAAGGGGATATCGGCCGTGCCTTTGCCGGATACAATGGCGGCCATGTCGCTTCGGCCGGTGGTTGGAACGACTGGGCCGATGAAACACAACGGTACTTTACTTGGAGCACCGGCATCTATGGCGAGGCACTCGAAGGTAATCAAAACAGCGAAACCCTTAACCAATGGTTAGCGGCCGGTGGTGTTAACTTGTGCAATCAGGCGGAAGAGCGTTTAGGCATGCGTTAATCCCCCCACTTCCTACCATTTTTATAACATTCTATTGCGTCTTCGCCACAATGCGAAGACGTTTTGTTTTTCAAATGGCCCCCCATTTGTTTTGTAACCCAAGGAAACCCGATGTCCCCTTACTTCCGCCGTGTCTTGTGGCCCTGCCTGATCTTTGTCCTACTGACGCTCGTCGCTTGTAGCGGCAACTTCGACTTCCCAGCCGATTTAATCCCCGATGCCATTGTAACAACACCTGCCCCCACACAGATTCCCAATGTAGAACAAACCAATACAACGGATCCCAGCCTTGAAAGTGAATCAGCAAACCAATCTGACGTTGAAATCACGCCAGAGGTCGAACAAGTCGATGATGGATCGATCCAAGGGCGCTTAGCGATTGTGAACCAAAACGGCCGTCTCATGACTATGTCGGCCGACGGCTCAGAATCGCGCCAAGTAAGCACCGGCCGAGATATCTATCGCTTCCCGTCATGGTCTCCGACCAGTGATCAAATCGCCGTTATCGGTGAATACAACCAAGATGTTCGGCTCTTGGTTTTTGATGATGTAGAAGAAAACGAGCCGATCGTCCTTTATGATCAACGTGGGCTCGCCCCGATTTATCTCTATTGGCATCCAGAAGGAGAAAGTGTGAGCTTTATCGCCAACTCCCCTTCAGGACTCGCTTTTTATCTCGAACCGGCCGATGGTAGCGGGTCATCCACCCCACTCAATCGCGGTCAGCCATTCTATTGGCAATGGCTCGCCAATGGCAAGCAAGCGCTCGTTCATGTCGAAAACGAACGTCTCGCCTTTATGGATTTAGCGGGAGAAGAATCAATCACTGGGCTGGGCAGTCGCGGCTCCTTTCAAACCCCAGCTTTATCGAGCCGTAATCGCTACTTAGCATATCAAGAGCTTCGTGAAAACGGCCGGTTTATCACCATCAAAGACCTGCACGAAGATCAAATCGCCCTACAAACCAACCACCAAGGGTTTTTATCAATGGGCTGGAACCCCAACACCTCGCAACTCGCCTATGTCAGCCCACGAAGTGACCGCAGCAGCTTTGGTCCTCTGTTCCTTTGGGATGCAACGGTCGGGGAAGAACAACTTTTAACCAATGATGATGTGATCGCGTTCTTTTGGTCACCAGACGGCCGTACACTCGCCTATCTCACCGCCCAGCCCAACAGTGGACCACAAGCAAAAGTCGGTGGCGCAGTCAGTCAACAGCGTCAATTTATCACCCTCGCCACAATCGATATCGAAACCGGTGCCCAACGATACATCGCCACCTTCGAACCCAATCCTATATTTGTCAGTCAATTCCTTCCCTTCTTTGAACAATATGCGCTCAGCCATCGCATCTGGTCACCCGACAGCCGCGCCCTTGCAATACCGGTCATCAATAATGAAGGAGAACCTGAAATCTTGATCACCCCCATTGACGGACAAGATTCATACAGAGTTTCTGATGGGTTTCTCGCCTTTTGGAGCCATCAATAAATAGGCTTTACCAGAGCCAAATTTCTAGACCTCGATATAAGATAAAGATGAAGAGATCGCCTCAGCAAAGTGCTCATCCCTATCCCTATCATTCGTCCCTATCGCTTTATTTTCCATAAAGCTTAACCGGTATCAGTTGCGACCAAACTTTGATGGTGTCAAAATAGGTCATTCAATTCAATCTATCAAACGAGCAAGTATCTTCTATGAAAGCATTTGTCACAGGTGGTAGTGGCTTCCTCGGCCGTAGTGTCGTACAAAAATTATGTACACAAGGACATGAAGTCATCGCCCTCACTCGCTCGGCCGACAGTGCCGCAAAATTGATCACCTTAGGAGCCACCCCACTGCTAGGAGACATCACCAACCGTGAATCGATGCGTGATGCGATGAGCGGTGCTGATGTCGTTTTCCATTTGGCGGCTTGGCATGAAATGGATAACAAACATTGGCGTACAGCGGAGCTAACCAACGTCAGTGGAACACGCAACGTTTTGTCTCTCGCTCACGAAGTCGGTGTACCGCGTATTATCTATACCAGCACCATCGAAATTTTCGGCGACACACAAGGTGCCATTGCCGATGAAACATACTACACCGAGCAACCGCTCACCAATCACTATGAGCGCACCAAGTGGCAAGCCCATTATCAAGTCGCCCTGCCTCTGATTAAAAAAGGTGCCCCAATCACCATTGTCATGCCGGGACTCATTTATGGGCCAGATGATCCTAGCGTTTTGGGTGATTTGATGTACCGCTTCTTCTATGATTTGCCTCCCTTCCCGCTATTGCCCGGCCCACATACTAAATTCGCATACACTCACGTCGATGATGTGGCGGACGGTCATTTACAAGCTTGGGAGAAAGGTCAAATCGGTGAAAGCTATATTCTGGCCGGTTCTGCGGTTTCATTAGGAGAAATGGTTGAATTTTGGGCCCGTTTATTGGGCAAGCGCCCCCCATTGATTCACCTCACTCGCTCATTTTTACAGCCGGTTTCGCCACTTTTATCTCAAATGGCCCATCTGTTTGACTTGCCACCGATTTTAACGGCCGAAGCCACCGAAATCATGGGGGCAACACATAGTGTCATCGCCAATAAGGCGAAGCAAGAACTGGGCTGGAATCCGCAACCTTTACAGGTTGGAATGCTAGACACATTTAAACATATCGAGGAGAAAATGCCCCCGCCGCCCCCCTCTCGGCCTCCAGAGCAAACGGTTGCGATCATGGCCTTGGTCACAGCGGCCGCTTTGGTCACATTTTGGGCGCTCGGGCGCCTGTTCCGGAGAAAGTAGGGCATTTCCGTTTTATCTAATATCACAAATCCCTTTACTGGAGGAATTTTATGGAGACATTCATAACAATCATTCGCGAATCACACTCAGGGGTTCGCTGGCTTGTTGTTTTACTGGGATTGATCATCATCATCAAACATAGCATCGGCTGGGCGATGAAAAGTGAGTACAGCGCGCTAGACCGGCGCTTGGTCTCGATCTTTTCTGCGGTCTTCGGCATTCAATTTTTGCTAGGCTTGTTGATGACTGTCTTATATCTGATCACCGGCCGTTTTGTCATGGCCACCAGCGGGGCACATCTCGTCATCATGCTCATCGCCTTCTTCGTCGCGATGCGCACCTCAAAATGGAAAAACGCGGAGGGGGTGATTCCGTTTCGGAACAATGTCATCGCCTTAGTTATTGCTGGGTTGTTAATCTACGTCGGCGTTCTCGGACTTCCTGTAGGCTGGTCAATTTAAGCAAAAAATCCCGCTTCGTGGCTATCCGCATAAACCACAAAGCGGGATTTTTTATGATCTGACGACCACTATCCGATCTGGTAGGAAGCCAAACGGGATTCCAGCCAATCCTTGGCATATCGCTGATACCAAACGGCCGAGAAAATAATCAGTAATCCGACAAGGGCCAAACCAAATGTGAAGCCTAGCACACCAAGTAACGTAAACGCGAAGTAACATACATAACCATATATCCCAATCGCACCAAACACCAGAAAAACACGCCGTTGTAACCAAACACTTCCTACCACAAACAGCAAATA
>WTJY01000360.1:58290-80634 GCA_011524645.1 Anaerolineales bacterium
TCCCATAAAAATCGTATAGGCCAGCAGAATGATAAAGCCACCAAAATAATAGGCGATCGTCGCAATGTCCAACCTTTGCCACACACTGGTATGTGACACAAAGGACCCATTCCCGCGCAAGTGTTCGACTAAACGGCCGTGTTGCTCAGCTGTGACAAGTTCTAAATCAACCCATTCCCGCATCTCTTGCGCCGTTAACACAATTCGTTCTGTTTCGCTCATAGCAGTCACCGACATCCCCTTTATTTTTCCCGTTTAATCTCACTCAACAAAACACGTTCAGCTTCGGCCGTACTCACTTTCTTGATCAGTTTCCCCGCTTCATGCTCATCACGCAATGTCTTACTCAAACTAATCGCAGAGGAAACGCAGAAGTAAAGCCCCATTCCCAAAAAACCTTTGTACCACCAGTCCAGCGGCAAAAAGAAAATCCCAGCCGATGTAACAAAAATCGAAACCGCGAATGATAATTTAACGAAGAAAATCCAAGCGGGTGAATCTTTTTGTAATGAAATATGTTCGTTATACATAACTAATCTCCTAAAGTTAACATAAAGTTCTGATGTTCAAGTAAGTTGAAGAGACCGGCCGTTAATAAACGGCCAAATTCTCGTAATCATTTCTTTTTCGGAATAAAAGCTTTGGGCTTTATTTAGGACAGATCGTCCATATCTTGTGCAGAGGGTTCATCTTCTTGCGCGGACAATACCGCAGGCTCATCATTTCGCCACAAGTTACGTGAAAAATAGCTCAACAGGAGCAATACCCCACCGAAACCACTAAAGAGCAAGACTCGGCCGCCGGTCGATACATTTTCTAGGTCAAAGAGGAAGAGTTTAGCGACGGTCAGCAAGATCGTCCCAATCCCCATATTACGCAAATATCGCAAATTAAGTCTTAGCCCAAGCACCAATAGAATCACACTATATGCCGCCCACAAACCACTCGTAATTCCGGCAGCATTGCTAAAATCTGAGCTTTGTGTCGTTAGCCATGTCAAAAAGGTAATATGAGCAATCATGATAAATACCTTTTGCGCTTGCCCTTTGGTATACAAGCAAACAGCGGTCGTGATCATAATCAAGCTAAGCAATGTCGCGATGCCCAGTGGGCCGAAAAACGGCACACCCAATTCCCCCACACCTAATCGTGTCAAAATCATCCCCAATCCAAGCACGATCAGAATCCCTGCGCTAAATTCAGCCAGTTGGTCCTTCCATTTCCCGTTGGCCCAGCAAACGGCCGCAATATAGCCACTGCTCAAAACCAGTAACAAATTGGCCCACTCTAAATCAAAGGCAACATCCGCCACCCACTGAGAGAATAACGCGAGACCGAACAAAAAGATGGTTTGATATTGTAACAATCGGTTTTTGCGATAATAGCTAATCCCGAGAGCGATCATGTTGGCAGCGAATTGCACGATAAGCCAGTTAGTAAACCAGATCAGTTCCCCATCGGCGGCCGTATATAGTTCGGGCGCAAAAACAGAGAGCAAAAGAATATGGGCCAAAAGTTGATAGATTCCTTTTCCAACAGGGTGAGCAACATGCCAAGCGACCACAACAACGCTGGCGGTTAACAAAAAGCCCGCCAAGAAGTTCAAATTAAGAAACGCTTGATCCACACTATCTGGCAAAATACCGACGAGCCAGGCCAAAGTTGAAGCCACAATGAGCACATGAGGGAAAATCATGATTTGCGGCCGTTCCTGACGTTGAGCCAAAGCGGTAAATCCGGCCGCTTCAATCGCAAATAAGATCACTAATGGGGCTACAATATTTTCCCCACCATTAAAGAACGCAAGTGGCAACAAAAGACCGCCAGCAATAAACAATGGGATTTGTAAAACTTCGATCCGGCCGATATTTCCGATCCATAATCCTAAACCGATGTAGGCATGAGCCATAGCGATCATCAAAGAGGCCCAAAATACCGAATTCATATCAGGCCAAATCGCGAAGGTTAAGACGGCCGTTAAAATCGGGGATGCGACCACATAAGGGAATGTTGTCCAATGTACTTGCTGCCAGCGTGATATTGTTGCATCCATCATCGCATCTAGGCCGCGCGAATCAGTGTAAGCTAGAAAAATTGGCAACAACCCAAATGCGATCAAGTTAAAGATCAAGAACGCCTGCACCGCGATCGTATCAGCCACAATATCCGCATTCGCCAAGCCTGTTTCAAAATTCACATTTAAGGCGGTTCCCATCGCGTAAAGCCAGCTACCAATCGCCGCCGTCAACATCAAATAATGCCAACGTAAGCGTGCATGGATCCCCACAACCCCACCGACAATGAGGCCGATATAGATCACCAAGCCTAGAATTGATGGCACATCAGGATTAATCACAGGAGGTGCAACTAAACCGAAAACCAAACCGATATAGGCGAAAATCGGCTGTCTTTGCCAAGTGGCTACACCGTAAGCCACGGCCGTTGTTGCCATAATCAGTAAAAATGCGGGGGTATCTGGAATCGCCTCCAGAAAGAAACGGCCGACAAAAGTTGTAATGTAAAAAGTTGCAATTCCCCCGCCAGCAACCAACTGTCCGAAATCAGCTCTCCGGCCGGTCAGCAAAAAGCCCGCACCCAACAACGCCCCACCGATGGTATACCCAGTGGCTAAGCGCATCGTATCGGTCACCCAAGGGAGTTCATTTAACCAAAAGAACAGGGTCATGATCCCGATTAAAAGTAAGCCTATGCCGAGCCGACTTGTCAGCCATTCAATATCGCCAAAATTCCGAATCCACTGTGGCAACTCAGCTCGTGGTTGCTCCACCTGTAAAACTTCATCAACCGAGGCGGATGAGGATGAGGTAGCGGTTGCGACTGATACTGCTGTGGTTGCCGCTTCCAGCTTAGGTTCGGACGCCATTACAGCAATCGGCTCGGCAACCGCATCCGGTGTCAAATCGGCCGTGGTGACCGTCAACGACGGTTCGGCAGGCGACTCTAATGCAGAAGCGATGGCTGATTCAATCTCTTGCTGAACCTCATCACCCCACTTCTCTTCAATGAAGCGCTCGACACGTGCTAAACGGTGTCCAAAATCGGTTTCCAGTAGTTCCAAGCGTAATCGCAACGTATCATACTCAGCCATCAATACTATCTCCTAGGATATTTCAAGTCCCTTATGATCTTAATAAGGGCGCTTAATACCTTGTAAAATCGGCATTAAGCACCCATGTGTGTCTGTGAACACCTCTAAGGGGCATTGGTAAAATATTTGAAAATCAAAATTTGAATTTTCGTGTCACACGCTATAAAGATACCTTGCTCTCATAGCAAGTTATAGGAAAATGTTGTGCAACAAACTAAAAATGTTAGCCGATCTTAGTCATTTACTCCATTTATCGCCTGTTATAGACATGGCCCTCAACCCAACCCCAATCGTCCTAGAGCACCGATAACGTGTATAGGGAACTTCTCAGCTATTCATAGCAACAACTGTATATCATGGTTTTTCATAAAAATATTATTCTGAATTATTTTTTTAACAAGCTAAGACCCCCTCATTTATCACAAATACCGCTTCCGATCTCAAATTCCGAGGAAGAAGAGAAGTTAATGCAACTCTACACATTTCTTTCTTTGTGGCTTGCATTGCTTTTAGTTTTGTCAGTTTCGTTTGCCATCTTAGGCATGCGCTTTCATCTGTTATTTTGTGCCCTAAGTGTAGCCATTATGCTCGGGCTAATTTGGGCGACTTCATTTACGAGTGCAAGTAATATAGCTACATTTATCGCGATATATGTTATTTTCGGTCTAAATTTTGGGGTGTGGCAACTTGATCGAGGGTTTTACTATCCGACGCTTGTTTTTTACTACCTACTTTTTATCATCATCGCATTTTTCGCCCCTAAACGGCTGTCATTTTTCGGCGGTTTAACCGTATTCATTTTAATCTGCACATACGCACTTCACAATCAAGGGTATATCGGCGGAGAGTTGCCTGTTGTTCGTTTTACAGAGCTAATATTTGTAACTTGGTTATTTATCGCCTATATCGGTTTTCTCGCCTTTATCACACGACAAATTGAGCAAAACAGAACCCGTATTCAACATCAAACCCATCAGCTTGAGCACCAGCAAGTAAAATTAATCGATTATCAGGACCATTTAGAAGAATTAGTAAAACAGCGCACGGCCGAACTAGAGGAAGCAAAAGCGCGTGCAGAAGCAGGTAATCGTACCAAAAGTGCCTTTATCGCTAACATGAGCCATGAACTACGCACCCCTCTCAATGTGATTTTGGGGTACGCACAAGTCATCGAACATAGTGCGCGCACAAAAGATATCAATACCGAGGAGCTACATGAGGACATCCAGTCGATCATCAACTCTAGCGCACATCTTATTGGCATTATCAATCACATTCTCGATCTTTCTAAAATGGAAGCCAATATGATGCAAGTCAATGCCTATAGCTTCCCCCTACGGCCGTTGGTCGATCATGTGTGGCGTATGATCCAACCGCTCAAACGAAATAAATCACTCAAACTTGAGCTACAATTAGGTCAAATCGACTTTATTAATATCTACACCGATGAGCAAAAAGTAAAACAAATCTTGCTCAATCTGCTCAGCAATGCAATCAAATTCACAGAACACGGCACAGTTTCGCTCGTAGTTGACCTAATTACACACAAAGACGGTCGCCCCCATATCTATTTCAAAATCATCGACACCGGTATCGGCATTCACCCTGATGCACAAGCTCTAATTTTCAAGCCATTTTGGCAAGAAGAATTTCGTTATGATCGGCAGTTTGAAGGAACAGGTCTAGGTTTAACAATTACCCAACGATTTGTACACTTGTTGGGAGGGGAAATCACATTACATAGCATCGTAAACGATGGCACCACATTCGAAATCTATATTCCGCAACACCATTTCCCACCAGAGGAAGCAAAAGTCCGCCAAATACATCATTCTAATTAAGGGTTTGTACCATAACGGCCGGTATCCACCCACCAGCTTAGCCAGCCACACAACAAAGAACCGACAAACACAAATGGCACACCGATCGCATGTGTCCACAAATGTTGGTTTCCAAACGTGTACCACAAATGGCTAAACACAAACACGACAATCTGTCCAAAGAACAAGAACCATAGGCTGATATGTAAACGCAACTCGTGAGCCACGTCCTGATTCCCATTTACACCATCAAGCAAGACATAGGGGAATAGCCATGTGGTGTACCAGAGGCGGAAACTAAACGCTTGTATCGTATAGGCGAAGAACAGATCGGTCGCCCCACGCTCCGGCCGTCGGTCACCCCACCAGGTCCAAGCCATCAGCACCAGTGCAACCAAAATAAAGCTCCCTATAAAAAATCGGCCGAGCAAAACACGATCAATGCTACTACCGGTCACGGCACGCCAACTTAAGATAGTCAGCGCAGCCGGTGAAAAGCTGGCCCCACCGGTCGCTTCTTCGGCCAGTCGGCCGATATACATATTGATCGACCCGAATGGCGCAAATGTCAATATAGCGAGAGCCACCCAAGAAACGGCCGTACCGGCCGCGAAAATCAACCTTTGCCTCCATTGATCAAGCACACGCCATGACATCAACGCGAAAAATGGCAGTGCCAACAACGCAATCACCTTGGTCAATACCCCGAGCCACATCACAGTCAAGCCCCCCCACATCCACCAACGATCATGACAGGTGGCCCCTTGACGCCAAATCCACCACCCCAAAACAAGCCACAACATCATTAAACTATCGTTGTGTCCATCAACACCAAAAGTCAATAACAATGCGGGATTGCCCCACCAAAGAAATGTGTACCACAATCGCATTTCGGGTGACTTCTCACGCAGACCCAGCCAAATTAACCAGCCCACACCCCAAAAAGCAACCAGCGAAATCAGCTTGAGTAGCAAAATATGATAATAAGGCGAATCAGGAATAAGAGAGGCGATGCCTGACGCAACAAGCTCCCAAACCGGGCCATAGGGTGTTGTCGCCCCCTCCCATTCTCCCGCCAGCGGGAGAAAAAAATCATTGGGGAAAAGATTAGGCGGATCGGTATAGGGATTCGCACCATAAATCCCAAAAATACGGCCGCGTAGTGCGTAGCGGAAAATATCATTCGCATTAAATGGATACACAAAAATCGTAGGAATCGCCCATAACACAGATAGACCAAAGGAGAGCGGAACAGATGGCCGCCAACGGCCGTACCGTATCAACTGGGCCAAACGCCAGTAACACCCATACAAAATGGCCACGAAAACCACATACCCGATACCCAAGCCCAAATAAGGAATAAAACTATGTAATCCCCGAGATAACCCCCAACTATTTCTGAGCGACATCTGCCACCAAAGTAGCAGATATCCGCCGAGACTAAGACCCCACCATAATCCAACTTGTAGCCGTAACCGATCCCACATCATACGAGCAAAAGAAAGACTCCCTTACATAAAGTTGTATTAACGTCCTTGTTTATCCAATGGCACAACCAAAGTAATGCTTGTCCCACGCCCCGGTTCAGAATCAATTTGAATCGAGCCGTCAATCATTTCCGCACGTTCACGTAGATTAATCATCCCCAAGCTACCTCGGTTTTCATATGAGCCCATAACTTCATCCAGATCAAAACCGACACCATCGTCTTGTACACGTGCCACGAAAAGACCGTCTTCTTGCCACAGACGTACTTCCAAAACATTGGCCTGTGAATGCTTACGGGCATTACCAAGCGCTTCTTCAACGATATAAAAGACAACCCCTTGAGCCTTTGGCACTAGTAATTCTCCGTAATCGCCACCAATTAAGCGGGTCGTAATCCCATCGCTCTCTTGAATGCGCTCCATAACCGTTTCGATGGCGGCTCCTAACCCTTGGGTTTCTAGCACCAACGGCCGTAAGGTGAACAACATCCCACGAATCTCTTTCGCCGTCTTCTTGGCTAAATCTTCGATTTTGAAGAGTTCTTCAACCGCTTCATCAATATTGTGCTTCATGAGTGAACGCACAAAATTGACCCGCATCGCGATTGCGGCCACGCTTTGGGTTGGCCCATCATGTAAATCCCGCGCCAATTCTTTACGCGCTTCCGTTTCCGCTTGGATCAGCCGCTCTTTTTCCGCTTCAAGGTCTTGTAATAACTGTGCGTTCTGTAAAGCGATAACCGCCTGATCTGCAACCGCCAAGAATAAATCTAAATATTGGTCGTTAAATTGAATTTTCATACCGGAGCCGATAACCATCAGCCCATAAATCTGAAACCCCAAGCGCAAAGGGACACACACAACGGTATAACAGCGACGAAAAGATGGGAGTTCACTAATAGATGGATCATTCTTCGGCTCGTTTACGACAACCGGTTCCGCATTTTTTAGTGCTTTGCCAACCGCACCTAAGCGATCATTTAATTTCGTTTTGCCGTCATTTTGGGTACGTCGGCCGGTGATCTCAACCAATTCTCCATCTTCGTATAAGCGAATAGAGGCCACAATACTGCGTTCGGGAATCCCCATTTCTTGCATACCGACCGTACACACGTTCAGTGCCGCTTCCAAGACGCGATCTAGGTTTTGGGTCGCACGAAGTGTGTTGGCCATTTCTCGCAACGCCTTTGCTTGGCGCGATTCAGCCCGCAAGCTATCAAATTCACTAGCGGTTGCATTCACTAAAAGCAGACGAACCTTCCGTTGGCGCGAGGCGATCGCGAAACCGGTAATCACCGCAATAACGACCATCGCCACGCCAGCAATAATAATATCTAACAACCATTCCGTATTGGGTTGCCCATTAACAACGGCCCGAAAATAATAAATCCCACCTAAAGAGCCAACTGTCAATAAGGCCGCGCTAGAAAATACGACCCAACGCAAGGTCCGAAATTGTTGCCGAATAATCTTCTCTGGGATCTGCTTGAGTTGCTCAACTCGATCATCTTTCGCTTTTTTCTTTGCCATAATTACTATTCCTATGAATCAATAAAAAAAGTCTTACAAATATCAATACCTGCGCCAAATTAATCAACTCATTGGATTTGCTCCCCTCCTATCAGGAGGGGCTGGGGGAGGTGGATTCCCCCTCTCCCCCAGCCCCTCTCCCGTTGGGAGAGGGACGTTTTTGATTAGACGCGAATTAAAAATAATTGAGCTATCAGCCTGATATATTCTTAATTCAATGAACAAATTTACCTTAAAGGCAACTTATTTGTCACAGCGGTCTAAAAATAGTGCAGGTATTGAAATATAAATAAAAAACACCAACCAGTTGGTCTAACTAGAAATGAAAAAAATATGAGCTAAAACCAACAGTTGTATTAGGATGCGCTCTTCTATAGTAAGTCGTATTTAGTTTGCTTGTGCCAACGCGGCCGCAATTTCCCCAGCAACACGGCCGTTATTGGCCAACAATGCCCGATTCGCAACCATACTCCGGCCGTCTGTCAGTTCGACCATCCGAGATAAAAGCCAAGGTGTTGCGGAGGCACCATGAATCCCCTGTTCGTCAGCTTCGGCCGTGGCTTGCAATATCGCCGCCTCGGCCACTTCTTGGGCCATCGCGCTGGATTCAGGTACCGGAACGGTTACCAATAGTCCATTCACTAAAGAAAGAGCTTGATGTGCCTGCATAATGTTTGCGATAGTTTGTGCAGACTCGACACGTTGCGTAACGCTTAACCCACTTGTTCGCGAGAAAAACGCGGGCAATTCGTCTGTTTGATACCCAAGGACTGGCACACCTTGAGTTTCTAACACTTCACAAGTTAAAGGTAAGTCTAGTATGGATTTTGCCCCACTGCAAACCACTGTGACCGGAGTACGCCCTAGTTCAATTAGGTCGGCACTCACATCAAATGGATGCCCTCGATGTACCCCACCGATTCCTCCGGTCGCAAATACCTTAATCCCGAGCATGTGGGCCAAAATCATGGTTGCGGCCACAGTCGTGGACCCATCTTGTTTCAGACCGATCGCGATAGGTAAATCACGGCGACTGCATTTACGCACGGCCGCACGCGGCCGTTTCCCCAAATAATCAACCTGATCATCGGACAACCCCACACAGATCTCCCCTTGAATCAAAGCGATTGTCGCAGGGATCGCCCCTGAACTACGTACAGCCGCTTTCATGGCCAATGCGGTTTCAACATTTTGTGGGTAGGGCAATCCATGTGTAATAACGGTGCTCTCCAATGCGACCACCGGCCGGCCGGCACGTAGAGCCTTACTAACTTCTGGCTGAATACGAAAAAGATCGGGAGACATGCTTTACCTCAATAACAAGTTTGTGGATGCCAATAGGCTATTTTCGAGTGACATATGATTGACAGCAACGGAATCACATGCCACTTTTTTTAGGCGGGAATGGATGGGAGTCGAACCCACCGTTGCTTACTCGGCGTAACCAACCACTAGTTTTGAAGACTAGGACGACCACCAGGCCGCAACCACTCCCAAATATGTCATAACTATATCAGCCAAAATCAGATTTGACATATCTATTTATTTTGTTAAAATACAGATCGCTCTTCAACATAAAGAAAAACATGCCGAGATAGCTCAGTTGGTAGAGCACTGCACTGAAACTGCAGGTGTCCCCAGTTCGAGTCTGGGTCTTGGCATACTCGCGGGTGTAGTTCAGCGGTAGAACGTCTCCTTGCCAAGGAGAAGGTCGAGAGTTCGAATCTCTTCGCCCGCTCTAAAAGCCTCAAGATTTTTCTTGAGGCTTTTTTTATTTCCTCTAATCAATTCTGTGTTACACTAACCGCTGTTATGACCAACACCTTACAACAACTTTCTTGTCATCAATGCGCCGCCCCATTACCCGTTCAACAAGGGCGACAATTTGTTACTTGTGAATTTTGTGGGGCCGAAAACTTCGTCGATAAACGATCGGCCGTCATGCATTATGCGGTCCTCGATACCATTGGGAGCCCAGAAGCACAAGCCGCACTCCGTCGCTGGATGGGGGGCAATAGCACCGTCAAAGACCTCGACCAAAAAGCGGAAATCACACAAACCTCCTTTGAAATGTTTCCTATGTGGCTTGTTCGCACCCAAACCAAGGGGCAAGAACAGGTTTTGCTCGAACCAGCGGCCGCGTTAGATGTGACAGAGCTCACCGAATTATCGATTCCGGCCGCAGCCCTCGAACCATACGACCATACACTAGATGACCAAGCGATCGCAGTCACCGTTCCGGTCGATACAATGAAAAAGTGGTTGCTCGAAAACCAAAAAATCCCAGCTAGCAACATTACCGAAATTTCATTGGTCCACTTACCGATTTTCCGTTGCAAGTATAGCTTTGAAGGGCGTTCATTTACCGCCATCGTCGATGCATCTAGCAGCGAAGTCTTTGCCAATGTCTATCCCTCAAAATGGGAAGCCCCTTACTTCGCCATCGGATTTCTCGCATTTATCATCTATTTCTGTGCCGCATTTATCCCGATTGTGGGTTACAGTGCTGGTGACATCGGGCTTGGATTGGGAATCCTAATCTATATCGTTGTCGCCATTGTCGTCGCTATTCCGATTTTCGGGGTGGCGGCCTTTATCTCTGCCAAAATTTAGTCATTTTTTATACGCTTCATGTCTACCTCTCAAGGTCTTACCTGTCCAAACTGTACAGCGGTCATCCCGATCCCTGAAGGATCGCGAATTGTCACTTGCCCTTCATGCACCCTAAGTTCAATGGTACAAGGGGAGCGTGGCATACGTCGTTGGCAAGTACAACGAAAAATTGAACGTGATCAAGCGGAAAAAGCGGTAACTGGGTTTTATCGGGGCATGAACAAAGCACGCGATTTAAAGCGACGTGCCCGCATCATCGATATTTTCCTAATCTATTTGCCCTATTGGCGCATCCAAGCCTTTATCGCCGGTTGGATGTTCGGCCGGGTTAAAAGTGGGGAAAAATCGACAAAACCGGTCGAGGTCGAAGTCTTAGAAGAGATGCATTGGAATGACGCGGCCGTCGATGTCTCAGAATATGGTGTCGAACGTATCGTCCTAAGTAAGGATCAACTAGAACCGTTCGATGAAGAATATCTTCACAGTGAAGGGATGGTCTTTCAACCGGCCGAATCTCGTACCGATGCCGAAAAAGAAGCCACGATGCATTTTACCCATCGCGGCCGACAAAAACGGAGTCTAAGCTCCCGCTTCTTTGAGAAATTCTACCAGCTACAAAAAAGATTTTCGCTCGTTTATTACCCACTGTGGGTTGCCCGCTACGATTACAAAGGGCGACACTATCAAGTTGTCGTTGATGGTGTTGAAGGGAAAGTACTCTACGGTAAGGCTCCGGGCAATATTTTTTATCGCGCCGCCATGCTTGTTTTAGGCATGGCTGTTGGTAACTTATTTTTGGTCAACGGTTGCGCCCTCATGTTCTTGTTAGTCGGCTCATCTTCATCTTCATCTGATAGTGACAATGCGCTCGGCGCGATTATCATCCCAGTGATTATCGGTGCCATTATTATGTTTGCCGGATACCGCGCATTTCGCTACGGGGAAGAGGTTGAAAAGCTAGACAGCAAAAATCGTAAAGCGGAAGGAGTGGCGGGTAGTCGATCTTCAGGCGCAGGCTCCTTGGTCGATATGGCAAAATCATTAAACAACAATAGCGACACAGGCGATCTTATTAAGATGGGTATGAAATTTATCGATGAGCTATAAGCGAGGTTTAAAGCTATGAAATTATTACTACTTCGTTGCCCGATCTGTACAGAACCGCTTAAACCGGCCGATCAAGATGTCATCTTTCCCTGTGCGAGTTGCCACACACCGATATTGCTCAATGAGAAGGGCATCCAAACGGCCGAGATTAAATATGCTGCCCCACGCAATAATGAAGTAACTGAGTGGCTCCCATTTTGGCTGGCACACGGCCGTGTCAACATTACCACTCGTGCGACTCAAGGGACCAATCGCCGCGCTCTGGCCGCATCCCAAGCGATGTGGCAACAGCCCAGAACGATCTATATCCCTGCGTGGGATATTCCGGTGCCACATGCTCGCAAGCTAGGCCAAGAATTTATCGAATCGCAACACCAACTCATCCCACGTGACACCCCGCTCACATCGGCCCAAAACCCTTTATTTACGGCCGCCAATATCACACCAACAGATGCCTTTAAGCTTCTCGAGCTGATCGTACTCACCATCGAAGCGGAGCGACAGGATTGGCTCAAAAGCCTAGAGTTTACCCTAGACTTCCCTGCCCCCACATTGTGGATCATTCCGGCCACCAAAGGTCGGCGCGGACTCAAATTATTGGCCCAAACGCGATAGCCGAACACAAAAAGACAAGATTCACCCGATCTCCATAACAAAAGAAGTTCAATTTTTAGTTGCAAACTCATCAAGAGTGACATCTAAAAATTGAACTTCAATCTCAAGAAATAAAGACACACGCGCTGTTTAGGTCATTTCCGCATCCCAATAAGCGGTACTCAACGGCGCATTCGGCCGATTGCCTAAGTCATAGACATGTTGACGCAAATAGGTCATCATTTCTTGGCGACTACCTAAATGCTCAATGTCACTATACGGGATCGGATCACCGATAGCGACCGGAATCGGCCGATTCCGTATCCGATTAAACTCACGCAAAAACAAACCGGCGCGCAATAAATAATGCATATGGCTACCGACTTGGAACAAACGGCTATTTTGCCCTTCAAAATAAACAGGCACGACGGTCGCCCTCGACATTTGAATCATTTTTGCGGTAAACAAACGCCACTCAAAATCGTAAGCAGGTCCCCAGCCATTAATCGACGTTGAAACGTTTCCGGCTGGGAAAATAATCATCGAGCCACCGTTTTTGAGATGTTTGAGTGCCATTTTTTTAGATTGGACCGTTTCACGCAACGCTTCCTTGGTCGCATCGAAATTAACCGGTAGTGTATAATCCTCGAACATCTCTTCGCCACGGCACAACAGGCTGTGTAACATCGCCTTGAAGGGGCCACGTGCTTTATGGGCCAAATAGCCAAGGATAATCCCATCAGCCAAACCGAATGGATGATTGGCCACAAAAATAAGCGGACCTTCTTGTGGGACTTTAGCCAGTTGCGTTTCATCGAATATCGGATTTAACTCAAACTTTTTCAACGCATCACTCCAAAACTGTTGATCCGCCTGCTCGTGGTTGGTAACCATATCAACGTAAATCCGTTCGATACGCTTTTTCCCACCTATGTTTTCTAGTGTATGAATAAAAAGTGCCTTAGCCAAAGGGTCATCTGGATTGACATAGGTCAGCCCAGATTTGGTCTCGATCATCTTTCGAATAGGTTTGTCTATCTTTAACGACATATTTAACGATCCTTCTACAGCAACAAATTTGACATCTTATGATTCATCCAGAATAACGGCCGTTTCCATATACGCCTTGGCATAGCGACGATATTCTTCAGGAGCGGTGCGAATACGCTCTAGCAAAGCGGCCGGAATCGCTCTTTTTATTTTGGCGGGGACGCCAGCGACAAGCATACCATCCGGTATATTCGCACCTTCACGCACTACACTACCGGCCGCTATAATGCAATTCTCACCGACAACCGCCCCATCGAGCACGGTGGCGTTCATGCCGATCAATGTGCCACGGCCGATATGACATCCTTCCAAAACGGCCGCATGACCGATCGTGACATTGTCTTCAACAACCGTATCATGTCGCGTATTGACATGAATCACCACACCATCTTGAACACTAACACCGGAGCCGATCCGAATCGGGCCTGAATCACCACGGATAACCGCACTAAACCAGACACTTACCCCTTCTCCAAGCACCACATCCCCTATCACGGCCGCAGTGGGCGCGATATAAACATTGTCTGCCTTCTGTGGCTGAACACCTTTATATTCTATCAACATCGCTTCGTTCTTTACTCCCAACGCAAGTTGACCACAGGGGAGTGTTCAACATTGCCTAACATATAGGTGCTTTTCCGCAAATGATCCAAAAGTTCTTGGCGGCTTTTAATATGAGCCAAATCAGAAAATGGGATCGGGTCTCCCACTTCGGCCCGAACCGATTTACCACGTAGGCGACGTAACTCAAACAAAAAGAGAGAGCGACGCAATGTATAGTTGATCTGGCTAAAGACTTGGAACATGCGACTGTTTTGCCCTACAAAATAAATGGGGACAACTGTCGCTTTGCTCATTTGAATCATTTTCGCGGTAAAAAGCTTCCATTCCATATCAAAAGCCATGCCCATACCACGTGGTGATGTAGATGGGCCACCGGCCGGAAACACAACCACGGTCCCCCCTTCGCTCAAGGTCTTCATCGCTTTTTTCTTGGTTTGGATCGTTTCCCTTGCGGCCTCTTTGGTTTCGTCGAAATTAACCGGAAGCACATAATCTTCAATGAGTGGCTCACCACACAGCAAGCTGTTTACCATGACCTTAAACGGCCCGCGCGCTTTCGCTGCCAAGTGACAAATAATAAGCCCATCGACCAAACCATATGGATGATTCGCCACAATCACAACCGGTCCATCTTGGGGAATCTTCGCTAATTGAGCTTCATCAAAATCAACAGTTATTTCCAATCGATCAAGTGCATCCTGCCAGAAATAGGTATTTATTTGCTCGTAATTGTCCAGCAAATAGTCATAAACGTTTTCCAACCGCCGTCTACCCGTTAAATTCTCAAGCGAATTAATAACCATCGCTCGCATAAGTGGATCATTATCAGTGACATAGGTTAGTTTTGTTTTGGGCAAAAGCACCGATTTAATGCGTTCTTGGGGTTTAATCAATAAGCTAGACATGTATAAAAGTCTCTCATCCTATCAACAAAAAGTTATCTTAAACCATCGCTTAAAACAACCCGAAGGGCGCGAGAAAGTTTCTCATCATCCAATCATAATATTGATGATAAAGTTTAACGATTGGTCAAAAGCAAGTTAACAATGAGTTAAGGTGTTATGCGTGTGGTCGTTTTTACTAGCGCGGCGCGCCAACTGGTCAGCACGGCGAATCGGTTCGGGCAAGCGATAGCGTGAAGCGAGATGCAAAATCATCTCAACGGCCGTATCTAAGGCGATTCGGTGGCCAACGCTGACAAATACCGGCCGTACCCCGTCTTGGGTAACCAAGGCAACCCCCAATCGATCAACTCGCTCTACATCAGTAACTCGATATAAATTCTGAGTCGAACCGCGTGGTGTGGCTAAAGTTGTTTTATCGAAAGGCAAAAGGGGCTCCTTCGCGCAACCGATTGTCGGCAAATCGAGAGCCAATCCAACCCAGCACGCGATCCCTAACAAACGGGGGTGCGCCCGGCCATGTCCATCAATCAACAAACAAGAAGGGGTAATCTTGGTTTCGTTTACCACATGTGTCACCATTTGTTGTAATAATGGCCCTTCTCGAAAACTAAAATATTGTGGAATGTAGGGAAAGGTAACAGGGATTTTTTGGGAAATTGTAGTAACAGGCTCGTTAGGCCAACGAAATAGATCGGCCGCTACACAACCAACCTCTCCGACATACTGAACATCTAACGTACACAGCACATCCCCGTTTTGCGGCACATAGCCATCGGCCGGTTGCATGGGCAATAAAACATCGGCCGCCAAAGCCTCTTGCTCTTGAGCCAGTTTCGCGAGCTGGGCCTCATCAACAACGGTAGACATAGTCGCTATCCGTCGTAGCCACCACTATTGTTGTAACCAGAACTTGTTGGCGTAACCGTGGGAGCCAATGGTGTTTGGGTTACATCATTTGTCGAACCAGACCCTAAGCCGATACCAATTTCTTCAGAGCCACCCGCATCAACAGTCGCTTGCTGTTCGCTAGTCAAAGTGGGTGTCGCTGATGGGGTTGGTGTTTCCGTGACAGTATTATCACTCCGTGTCGGAATCGAATCTGTGGGCGTGAAAGTCGGTGTCGCCTCGGCCGCGCCAAATCCATCGTCGCGGGTCACAATAGGCGCATTCACGTCAGGTGTTGGTGTCAGACTGGGGGTCGGGGTTTCACCTAGCCCTACATCGATACTGACAGCCGTCGCTGTCAAATTAAAAGCTTCTTCTGTCAGATAAATATTGACTACCTCTTCCGGTTCCTCCACCACAATCGGCGTCGAGGTCGGTATGACAGGCACAGGTGTAGGTTCTATGATTTCAGGCGGTGATTCATTGTTTTGTGGTTGCTCGGGCGCGATCTCCCCCCCACTTTGCGGCTCGATATTCACCACAACATTGGTATCCACAAAAAGTAGCGGATTTGGTTCAATAATACGGCTAACCATCAAATACCAAACCACCTGATCTGCGGGTTCCTTACCACAACCGGCCGGTCCTTCGTACCGTTTCCAAACCCCTTCAACCGTAATTGCTGCACCGACAGGCGCTAAATCGACCAGTTGATCAAATCCTGCAATGTTTAGATGTTTGCCATCCCCTTGCAGAGACCATGTCAAATGGGGGCCTTTACGATTGGGGCAAAAAACAGGAGGACTATCTTGCTCAAACAATTTATAACGCCCCGAAATCTGCACCAACTGATTTTGGTATCCGGCCGGATTTTCACTCAATGTCACAAAATCGATTTCTACCGGTCCGATATACGTTCCAGAGACAGCGGGGGATACAACATCAACCACAGGGCCAAATTTACCCTGAGTGGCACAAGCGGTGAAGATAATTACAAAAAAAGCTAAGGAAAAAGCACGTTTGGCTGAAAACATGTGTGTTTGATCAAAATATTAGTCTATGATGGGCGCCACAAAACAAGCGCGATACCAATTATACCGTGTCTGTAGCAACGAACGATTATTGCTCTAAAACTCGTAGAAAACCCTCATGCTAACGATTTTGCCAACGATTCAAAAACGGCTCAAGCGAAACGATTTTCGGCCAGCGTGCACCACGATGATAAATCCACCACTCAAGCAAAAGAATGATAAAGGCAACGGCCGCTAACCATATCCAAAACTCTCGTTGGCCAACATCATCGATTTGCTCATCGCCTAGTGGCGTAGCCCCCACAATGATCGATTCGGCCGGTGTAATCGCCGACTCTTCGGGCGCAAACAAATTGATGGCAAATCCGCCAGCAACTTGCACACCGGTGCTATCCTCTAAACCGACAACGTAAACGCCAAGCTGATCAGTTTGTGTGAATAATATCTCTTCGTTATCAGCAAACTCTTGCGCGAACGTGGTGCCATCAGGCAAAACCACTTGCACGGCCGTGGTGGTCGCATTGGGAACCAAGGTCACCACATCCCCCGGCTTCAACCCTTCCGGTGCATTAAATGCTTGCCCCGGCCGTAGCCAGTTGGTCATATTGGCCATCAAAATCGGAAAGGTAATCTGCAAAGGCAAGTCAGATTGTTGCAAATCAAAGCTCAAAATCGCCACACGATGCCCATTACGCTCTCCAATTAAAACCAAAGGGCCACCATCCGCTTCCACTAGCGTTTGCGCCCACGGGGCATCGATTTGGGCCATTTGGCGAATATTAACCCCGCTCCAATCGACAAATTGAAGAAGTGGACTGTTGGCTAGACGGATCGCGGCGGTGTTTTGTGTCCCAGTGACAACCCCACTTACCTCGATTTCCGAAGTTCCGGGGGATTGTGGATTAATAATCAAGAGATCGGCCGCAGGCAAGGGATCGGGCAAACTGACCCCATCAAACACATATAGATCGAAATCATTTGAAGCGGGGTCATTGACATCAACACTGGGTTCAGCCTTAAACGCTTCAATACCGGGTAACACGCCAAACACTTGCTCAACAAAAATATTGCCGTTGGTCACAATCAAGGTCCGGTTGCTCACCCCCCCTTCATGAACCGCATAAGCCAAGTCGTCCGCCGCCAAATGGTCAAATTGCGCCCCGCTAAGCTGGGCCACAATAACTGACGTTTGGTCATCTAAGTCCCATGTGAAGTTAGCAGTTTCGCCACCGTCAATAAACACCTCGCGAGCATCGAACAATGCCCCATCAACCCCAACACTCAACACGGCCGTTTGCGGGATCGTCCCTTCATTGGTCACACTGGCAAAGAGCACCACGCCACTTTCAGAATTTCGGGTCGCCAGCGCAGAAATCGCTAAATTCTCACCGCTCACTCCGACCGGAATATAAACGGAATCGGCCGGAAGTGGGGGCAAATCATCGGGCAAACCACCATCACTCACGATGACAACACGGGCCGAACGAAACCCCTGCGCGGCACCGGACGCCAGCGCAAAAGCGGCCGCCCAATCGGCTGTACTATTCTCCGGCGTAGCCGTTTCGACCACATCATAGAGTTCTCGCTTATCACTTGTGGCGCTCGCCAACACTTGCGGGGTTCGCCCCACCTGAATGATCGTCATTTGATTCCCCGCATTGAGCGAGCGAATCAGGTCATTGACCTCCTCTTGCGCGGCCACAAACCGAGTCGGGTGATTTCCTTGTCCCTCAGCCGTGTCGGTCGCCTGCATAGAAGCTGAGCCATCAAGCAAAACCACCACGCTACTATTGACCACGCTGGGAACCGGTATAAACGGCCGTGCCAACGCCAAGACCAACAAACTCAAGATAATGAGCTGTAAAATCAAGAGAATATTACGCCTTAGCTTTTGCCACGGCGCATTCGCTTCGCGGTCGCGAATCAGCTTTTGCCAAAGCAAGGTGCTACTCACCACCACTTCTTGGCGACGCAGGCGTAGCATATACATTAGGATAATCGGTCCAGCCAACAGACCAAACAAGAGTGCGAAGGGGGCCAAAAAATTCATAACGATAGCATAGACGGTTTTGTCCGGTTTGGCGACCACCGCCACCGTATTTCCAATCGATCTTTAGCGATTCATCACAATTTCATTTCGTAACAGAGACTCAGCGGGTCTTCGAAATAATCCGCAAAAGGAGGGATCTGTACAAAACCGAAGCGTTCATAAAGGCGAATTGCAGCATCTTGGTAGATACCGGTTTCCAAACGGAGTACTGGCACATCGGCCGCACGGGCCACATCGGCCAAATGGACCAGCATACGATAGGCAAGCTGTTGGCCACGGAATTGGGGGCGAACATACATCCGTTTCACTTCTGCATACCGATCTTGCGCCAAAATCTGAACACCACCACATCCGGCGGGGCGACCGTCTACACGAATCACAAAAAAAGCAACATTCTGCTGTAACAATTTATCAACACTAAACCCATGTCGGCTTTCAACTGGGTAATGGGCCCCAAGTGCTTCATCCAGCTCTTTAACGAGCGCAAAAGCATCGGCCGTATCTGGCCGCTCAGCCACAATAACAATTTCTGTTTCAGTCTTCATTTTGAATTACTCCTCCTCGCTTGTTAGCGACATAATGGTCTGGGGATCAGTCTCAATGATCTCGGCCGCTAATGAGCCATGACTCATTTCATCTAGCGCAGCCGCAAATAGAGGATAATGCGTCACGCGAAATTGAACCACGAGGGTGATATCAGCGGCAAATATCTCTTCGTCAATCCGGCCGTGGTGTTCAGCGACCAACAAACGGGTCCGCTCCAGATGAGAATAGGGAACCGCCAGCATAACCGTATGGGTTTCAACCTTCTCCGCAAGTACGAGCGCCTCCAACACCGCGCGTACACTATCGCCATAAGCCCGCACGAGACCGCCAGTTCCTAATTTTGTCCCTCCAAAATAGCGAGTCACGACCAGCACAATGTCGCCCAAACCACTCCCCTGTAACACCGCCAGCATCGGCCGGCCGGCCGTCCCACTCGGCTCCCCATCATCAGAACAATGCTTGGTAACGCTGGCCCCATGCCCCACAATAAACGCTGGCACATTATGGCTCGCATCTGAAAATTCGGCCCGCACCGTCTGGATAAACGCTTTCGCTTCATCGACTGAAAATGCCGGAGCCACAGTCGCAATAAAGCGGGATTTTAATATTTCAATTTCGACACGACAGCGGTCTGCTGGAATCAATTTTTTCATATCGTTTTACTGAATCAGAGCAACAATAAAAAGGCAAAGACATTCTATCCTTATCTAAGGTCATGATCCACATCGTGCGGAGCGGTCTGACTGCGCCGAATGATAAACCAAGCAACCAACCCGAAACAGACAATCCCCAAATAGTTAAAAGTCAAGTCCATATATGAAAACGTCCGAGTGGGAAGCCACATCTGCGAGAATTCTTCGGCCGTCACCAAACAAGCAAAACCTGCGCTAGCGAGCCACAGTTGACGGCCGTTGTTGACCCACCCAGATCGCCAACAAGCCAGCACAATCAAAAAAGACATTGTCCCGATTAAAATGAAATGGCCCCATTTATCACCCAGTGGAATACGATTGACAAAATTAAAAACTCCAGCTTGGGTATTGGCTAAAAAGACAACCCCAGCAAGAAATATCCCAAATCCAATTGCGATCCAACGCATCTAATTTCTCCTAATTCAGCAAATGCTTAAACACATCAAGTTGATCAAAATCACTCTCAGAAAAACGGAGTAAAAAAATTATCCACAACTCAAAACAAACATGCCCCATATATAGCCTGATCCCAAATCTATTCAAAAATAAGCCCACTTATGGCTGTGGATAAGTCAAAAACAGGGAAATCGACTTCAATTTAGCAAATTAGTACCCGAAAATTAAAACGTTTTTGAATTTACTTAACCGAATGCCTTTCCACAAGCACGCTGTTTTGCTAGAATCTAACACCCTTAGGCGGTTCAAGGTGCTTGTCGCCTCAAATCAGACATCATTTAAGCGATGATCGCCTAAATTGCGCGGGAAGGATAGGATACTAATGTCACCAGAAACAGCTTGGAAAGCAACACTAAGTGAACTAGAGTTGCAGATGACCAAAGCCACATTCAATACTTGGCTTAAGGATGCCAGCCTCATCAAACAAGATGGCAACACATACCATATCGGGGTACGCAACGCTTATGCCAAAGATTGGCTTGAAAATCGGTTACAAGACACGATTTTGCGCACCTTGAATGCGATCACAGATGAGAACGTAGAGTTAGTATTCCAAGTTCACACTGAGTCTGACATCAAAACGGCCGAAACCCCTTCCGCACCTGAAGAGCCTACCCCTCCCGCCCAACCGAGCAACAACGAAGTTATTCTGAAAAATAAGAAAAGGTTTACCGGCAAACCGGTGGATGAAAGTGGCCTACGTCGCGATTATATTTTCAGCACATTCATCGTTGGTACCAGCAACCGTTTGGCTCACGCGGCCGCTCTTTCGGTTGCAGAAATGCCGGGCCAAACCTACAACCCGCTTTTCATCTATGGCGGGGTAGGACTAGGAAAAACCCATTTACTCCATGCGATCGGTCACCGTTGCCGCGATCGAGGCATGCAAGTGTGCTACATCACATCCGAAACCTTTACCAATGACCTAATCCAATCGATTCGGAGCCAACAAATGGCCCAATTCCGTGAACGGTATCGGACACCAGACGTTTTATTGATTGATGATATTCAATTCATAGCGGGTAAGGAAAGCACTCAAGAGGAGCTATTTCATACATTCAATGACTTGCATAGCCAAGGGAAGCAAGTCATTATCTCCAGCGACCGGCCGCCAAAAGCGATGGCGACCTTGCAAGAACGTCTTCAATCCCGTTTCGAATGGGGCTTGATGGCCGACGTACAAATGCCAGATGTCGAAACCCGTTTGGCGATTTTACGGACCAAAGCGGAAAATCGTAGCGTTCCGGTTCCCAACAATGTTCTCGATATTATCGCGCAACAAGTGCGGCACAATATTCGTGAGCTAGAAGGAGCCTTAAATAAAGTTGTTGCCTATTCACAATTAACCGGTAGCCCGGTTGATGTGCAATTGGCTCGTTTAGCCCTGTCCGATTTGTTTAGCAAACCGGATAAGGTCACAGTCGATGCGATCATCGATGCGGTTTGTCGCTATTATCGAATCAACAAAGATGCACTGGTCGGCTCCGGCCGGAGCCGTGCTGTATCGTTCCCACGCCAAATGGCGATGTATTTATCTCGCACCGAAACAGATGCATCATTCCCGCAAATCGGGGGGCATCTGGGCAAGCGAGATCACACCACGATCTTGCATGGGTATGAAAAAATATCAGAGTTGGTCGAAACAGATGCTTCTGTCCGTCAGGATATGTTAGCGATTAAGGCTTCTCTCTACGATCAACTCTAGAAACAAAAAAGAGGATAGGTAATTAGCGGTTAGAGAAAGACCGTTCATCACTCATCATCTTTTCAATAAACATTGATTGTCTACACGCCGCTACGGCCGACGGCCGTCCCCCCCCACCACACATTTTTACGCCATAAGAAATCTGTCTAGTCCTGTCGGATTTGGTGGGAGTTGATCAATTAACGATTGTCATTCCCACG
>WTJY01000364.1:0-18096 GCA_011524645.1 Anaerolineales bacterium
AAATCAATTACAACCCTTAAATTTCTTCTCACCGGCCGTGATCGGGACAGCCAGCCAGTTTTCCTGTGGCGGTAACGGACAACTAAAGGCGGGGCTGTACGCGCAATACGGGTTATAAGCGTGATTAAAATCGATCGTCACTTCATCCCCGCGCACAATCAGGCCGGGGCGATGGTTGTCGAGATACCGGCCGGCCCCATAAGTCGCGTCCCCATTGGTCGTATCCTTAAACGGCAAAAATAGGGATTCTCCCCACGGGTCACTAAAAATCGTGAGCTGCGCCATCTGCCCATCTACAGCAAACTGAAAAGTAGCCCAACGACGATAGTGACGCACATCACCGGTCGAAGTCTGCATTTCGATATGGGGTTCACTCGCAGACAGGTAATCAAGTGGCGCGGTAATCACCCACGCCTCTTGAGGGTCGTAATATCCTAACCCAGCAAAACCATCTTGGTGATTTGAAGCTAAGGGGGATTGAGGATGTGTTTTCATAAAACGATCAATTTCGGTACGGAATGCTTGGTATTGTTGAGACATGAGATTTTAGATTTTAGGTTTTAGGTTTTGGATGGGGGGGTGAAGTGGAGGATTAAGCGATTGATGATGGTGTTATAGGTGGTTGATGTGGTGTTTGTGGGGGTCTCTTACGTGATTTACCTAGAAGATGTGTAAGAAAATGTGTAGGCCGTAGTCGTGATAGAGGTACATCCCGCACCGGCATCCTTTCGGATATAAATAATAGGCAGTTGGGCGACTACTCAGACATAACCGGATATCCCAACACCAATTCAACCGCATCGCGGGCCGATTGCGCCGCGTTGTGTACCCCACCCCAATCATTCCCATTGGTAAATGCGGTTCCAGCGAAAAAGAGCTTGTCATCTACCGGCTCAGAAAAGACGGGGGGCAACAGCCAATCGGCCGAATCCGCATAGTATGCAGCCCGAATAAAAGGCTCTTCATTCCAGTTTTGCACGATATGCTTGACATAAGTTTTTGTGGCACGGCCGTTAAACACCTCATCCAGTTCTGCAAGGATATAGTCACGCACGGCCGTTGCCGGATCAAGAGCTTGATACGGTTCCGCTTTCGAACCGACCGCAAAAAGCCCAAGAATATGTTTGTCCGTATCTTGCCCATAGGCCGCATCATAGTACAGTTGCTGTCCCGTGTTGGTCATATTCTCGGGCAATGACAGCGCAGTCGGATAAAACTGCTCGCTAAATTCAAGAAAAACCTTAATCCCACCCCAAATATTGGCCTCAGCGATCGCTTCTTGTTTATTGCTTGGTAGTGGAGGGGCGAAGGTGATGTCACCGTCTTGCAGAATTTTAAGCGGAACCGCCACAATCAGTTGGGTCGCTTCATAGGTCTCTCCGTTTTGGTCGGTTAGCTCAACACCGGTTTCATCATAAGCAACTCGGGTAATTTGGGTATTAAAGCGCATCTTATCAGCGATACTCGGCACGATATAGCTGTCGTAAAAATCGAACCATGTGGAATCGACAAATTTTAGATCGCTGTCTGTTAATTCTTCGGTATAAAGCTCCCCTTCTTCATAATAACCGGCCATCGCTTCTGGTCCATATGCCACAATTTCAGTTGCAACCCCAACACTGTCATCATTAACGATTTTTTGTAATTCCCCTTCTTCTACGTGGAGCCACTCAGCACCAAGCGGTATCGGAAAATCGGCAAAAGTATCGGTTCGCTTAATCCGGCCGCCATAAGTCGGAGCCGCTTCAAGAATCTGACAATCAATGCCCTGTTGGGTTAACAAATAGGCGGTGCTCATACCGGCCGCGCCCGCACCGATAATTAAAACGGTATGGGAGGAGGCCGCACTGCTATTAACCGGCGGTGCTACGGCCGTTTCAGGTTCAGCATCACAAGCGGTTAATAAAGATGGCAAAGCGGCCGTGACTCCAAGCATGCTGGCCAATTTAATGAAGGATCGTCTATCTATTTTATTCATAATCGATGTATTGAAAGTTTAAACAGTTTGCATCACAAGAAAGCGTGCCCGATAGTGGCGCACCCTCGCATACAGAATAACAGGCTTGATCAAAAATGCATCGATTCTATAAAATTCATAGACGAACAAAATAAAGAATATATATTCAAACCATTGTTTTATGCTTTTATAGCAACAAAAAAGCCCCATTCTTGTGACAGAATGAGGCTTTTTACTACGAAAAAAAGAGATTTTCGTTTTATCCATCCGGATTTATTAAGAAACGACGCCAATTATTAGGCAAATTACTAGGATCGATCCCGGGGCCATATTCATACACATTTCCCCAAGGAATATAGTTACTCACAATGAAATCTTGGTCCCGAACATCTCCTTGGAAATTATAAACGGTCCGCTCGATCGTCACTTTAGCCCCTTCAGCCGCCCATTCCACTTGGCGAATTTCAAACTCACCCAAGTCGCTCGCGGCCACCCAGCGATCAGCAGGGGGCTCTTGTACGTTTTCAAAAACAGGCTCCGATTTGATCACCTCACGGCCGATATCGGTGCTATAAATTTTGAACGTCAGAGATTCCCATTCTTCGTTATAGTAGTTTTCGATTAGGAGGTAATTCTGCGTATTGTTGGTAAATGTAAAATCGACCAACGGATTAAAGACGGTCGCATCCATACCGGTTCCTTCACCATCGTTGTAATAGCCGACCTGATACCCATGCTCTAACCGTTTACCGATATCAAGCCCAGCCCAAAAGACGGTCTGGAAGAGGGTTGTACTCACTTGGCAGACGCCACCACCAACACCTTCGATTGTTTGCCCACCAACGATCACAAAACCGGTCTCATATCCATCTTCGAGACTAATATCGCCGATATACCGGTTAAATGAAAATTCTTCACCCGGCTCAACCACAAGCCCATAGAAATTGGTCGCCGCACGAGCGATATTGTGCTTCCGGTTATTCGATGAGCCATAGAACCACGTGGTTCGTTCCGCCACCAGTTCAGTGATATTGAGTTCGGCCGCTGTGACCGTAGAATTTACGGTCGGAACGATTTCATCGACGATGAGTGGTACAGAGCGGTTTGGTGTGGTGACTTGTTGGTTAAATTGGGCGATTGTCGCTTCCACATTGAGGGTCCGGCCGTTGATGTGGGGTTCAACAAGAACGAGTTCTTTGGTCGGGTCATCGAAATAGAAACGGGCATTTTCAGGGGCACGCTCGATTTCGGCCGCATATTCATTTAACCAGCCGCTTAAAGCGATTTCATCGATCCAAATATCATATTCAGCGGTCCCATCGGCCGTATCGGTTAATTCAATACGCAACCAATCCTTTAATTGCTCTACACTGATCGTATGTTGGGCCAAATCGAGCCCTTCAATCGGGGTTTGCAGGTAAAAATTGACCGGTGAACTCAGAATCGTAGCGATTTCGCTAGAAGCGGTCGAGGCATCAAATATGCGGGGCTTGCTTTGATGGATCAAAAGCTCAATCGTAGCTGACTCGCCAGCGAGCAGGGCGGTCATCAGCTGATCGTAAACATAAGCCTTATCGAGCTCACGGCCGATCTGGCTAGCTGTGAATGTCACCTGATCGCCGTCAAATTGGATAGCTGCGTCACTGGGGACCGCAACAAGCTCGGCCGCAATCGAATCGATCTCGCCGAAAATAAAGGCCTCATTGAGGTAATACGTGGGCGCTAGGTACGTTCCGCGATACCAGCTATCAAATTGAGTCCGTAATTGCTCTTCTGCCCCCCCAGAACGGCCGGTCTGATAAGCGGCCGTGACCATCGCATCTAAATCGGTTGTTAGACCCAAATCGGCAGCTGTATAGCGCCATTCACGGCCGCTGGCCGAATCAACTAGCGTATACGTGCTATTTTGCGAAGCTAGAAATGTTTCATTAAGCGCCGCTCTAGCCTCATCGAGTGTTAATTCGCTCAAATCGACTTGATTGACATAAACACCGGTATAGATTTTATTCTCATGTTGTTGTTGATAACCATTCATGAGAAAGAGCAGGGCGATACCTGCCAAAATTAAACCGGCTAGTGGTCCAATACTAAACCAGCCTATGCGCATGCCCCATGATGGGGCTTGTTTTGTAATCGGTTGGGATACAGCCATATATTTTTGCTCGCAATAAGGGTTTGGCCTCAAAAATGAAGGATTGAAGCACAGACAGCAATTTACTTTGTACAGCACTTGATGGCGTATTGTAACGATCCCTTACGTGGTAAGGGGAATTGTTTTAGTGAGGCTTAAGAATTGCATATTTAGCAAGAGAGGATGATGTGAAGGCTAGAAGGATGTTATGTCAACTAACCCCCTTCCATAAAGCGGGTTAATTATGAATCAGCTTGTGCTTCATCCCAGATAAACCCGAATTCTTCAACAAAGTAGCTGGTAAATTCAGGATCACGAATGATAAGCAAATTCTCGTCATTGCTATCGATCGCATTATCTGAGAAGTTAAACGAGCCAAGAACGGTGATTTCTCGATCAATAATGAACACTTTGTGGTGCATGATCCGGCCGTTGCCATCTTGCTTCACATTCACACCTGGAATCGCCATTTCTTCGAGCTGGCTATAGTAGCTATAAACCGTTTCAGAACCGATCGCTTCAAACACACCAAATACGGGAACCCCAGCATTGGCTCGCTCGATCACAGATTCACCAATCGTATCGTTGGTGAACGAGAACGCCATAAAAAGAATTTCTTGATCCGCTTCAGCGATTGTTCCAGCGATAATTTCAGCGACTTCCTCTTCGGCCGTGAAATAGTTTTCAATCGTAATGCCATTCACATTAAAAAATTGTTTGGTATTAATCGGAGATCGTGGACCAAATTCCCGATCAATATACATTTCCTCAAATTCGATGGTGTAATTTTGCGCCAATTGGGGCGAGTCAAATCGTACGAGGTTGTTATTATTACAATACACACCGTTGCTGGCGAAATTCATCGAACCGGTCCAGAGATAACGGCCGTCGATAATAATAAATTTGTTATGCATGAGTGCCGAACGTTGATCTTCGATGACGCTCATCCCATTGCGACGCAAGCGATTAATGGCTGAAGCAGGGGTGTGTTCATCATCAACCACGATACGGACCTCTACCCCACGATCTTCTAGCTCGATCAATGCTTCGATCATCAACTCAATATCGAAGTCAAAAGAGGCGATATCAAGCCGATTTTGTGCGGTAAGCATATCTGCGACCAATACTTCTTCTACACCACCGGCACGTTCTTCTTCAGCAGGGCAGCTCGGGTTGGTAAAATAAATATCGTACCAACCGGTAGATGTGACAGCTGTATCAGTGCTACCATTCGTGGTTGTGCCCGTTAAAACAGGTTCTTCGGCCGTTTCCACATCAGATTCGCTTGTGGGGGTGTTTTGGGTGGTTGTTTCTGTCGTGGTTCCACTTTCAGGTAATTCATCGAGCATTTCTTCCAGATCGATAAAGCCTAAGTAGGATAAAGTTAACATAACGAACACAAAGATGATGCCTATGACACCAGCAAATTTTTGATTCATCGGCAATTGCTCCTAACTTGTTTCAGTATTTTCTGCCGTTTCGTCTTTTAAGGGATGATGCACAGGGTTAAAGCCAACTTCTTCAGTTGATTTAGAGGATTCTGTGATAGGGTCAGGTTCTTCAGCGATTTCAGCTTCTGGCTCAATTTTTTCAGTTACTTCAGCAACAGCAGGAACAGTTGTCACAATAGCCATCAATGCTTCATAGCTCTGGGACATATCAAGTTGGCCCAAGCGCCCCATAATATTATTCAGGCCTGTTGTAATCGCTATATCATCACCACCTAGTTTAAGCAAAGACTCACGTAACCGTTGTAGCACAGCTTCCATTTCAAGCTCATTGGTAATCTCAGGCAAGCTATGGGTTAAACCATTGACCAAGCGAACAACATGCTCTGCTGGATCAATATGGTGCTCAATAATCGCCTCAGCATCTTGGTCTTCCATATGCTTGGTCCGTTTCGCCCCTTTTTCAGCATGAGCGGCCGCCCAAGCCAACAAAGGTTTCGCTTGATCATCATCAAGCCGGTCACGCAACCCACTATTATCATAAATGCGTAACACCGCCTTACGGATACGTTTGTGAATGATTTTGGGATCGAACATGGTTTTATTGTTTATTTGTAACTATTTAGCAACAATCCAACTGGATTTGCTCCCCTCCCTATGAGGAGGGGTTGGGGGTGGTAGATTTAAATTCTCTACCGGACACCTCATATTTTGCGGATCATTATTCACCTGAATGAAGCAAATTCCTGGTCCCAAGGGGGCATTTTGGCGGCTTCGCCGCCAAAACGCTCCCTTTAAATGTCCTGATTTTAGGAATTCGTCGTTAGCTCGGCCATTTTTAAGGGGTGTCTGGTAGAGAAGATTTAAATAAATTTTCTTCTCTCCTCCAGCCCCTCTCCCTTGAGGGAGAGGAGAGCAAAACAAAAATAACTATTGCTGAACAATTACGTTTATCCGAATGAATGAATCACTTAAGATTTTGACGGGATGGGTTCTTTGAAATCATAAAGCCCCTTGTCACAACCCCAATCAAGATCGCAGGTTGAGCAATGGAGAACAGATTCACTCATTGTTTGCAACGGGGTTGCACACTCAGGACAAGCGAAAAATTGATCCGGTTCAGAAAGTTTTCCACTGGTTGGGGATAAACTGTGGATAAACACACTTGGCGTGAGTTGCCACCATTTGCCAGTAAACTGCACCAAGCTATCAAGCCAGACCAAAAAAGAGGTTGGAATGGTCCGTTTCAAAAAACCGATACGGTAATGTGATGTGGTTAAAATCTGTTCAGGTTCGAACTCAACATGGCGGAGCTGTTCCTGAATATATTTAGGGTGGAAGTCGAAATTGAGTTCCACAAATTCAACCGGCTCATGGGTATAGGGGGACCATTTCTGTTTTCCTAACATGTAACGCAACATCGCCTTGAGATTTTGCTTGTTAGCAAATTCCAAAACATAGTTCCCTTTGGGACGAATAATCCGAGCCAGTTGTTGAAAGAGGGTAGGAACATCGGCCGCATGATGAATGGTGCGAATTTGCACCAACGTATCAAACAAGCCATCCACAAATGGCATTTTGTACCAATCTCCAGCCACATAAATAAATTTAGGGTCATCCCCTAAAATTTGTTGTGCTTCACGCAGTAGGGTGCGTGAATAATCAAATAAAACAACCCGCTTGTAACCACGGTATTCATCAGCCAACCGGCCGAACCCTGCGCCGATTTCGATTAAGGTATCACCCGTGGGTGGCATTAACCGTTGCAGTGCAATGCGCTCTGTGAGGTCTTCATATTCTCGCCCTTGGTTCTCCCAAAAGCGGGTACGGTAGTCAGACCCCTCATAATCACAAACAGGGGGGGTATCAGTTAAATTATTCGCCATTGGTTACGCTATCTGTGACCCGTGAAGTTAAATCTTCATTGCTTGTAGGCAAACCACCAAGCAAGTCATTCAAGGGGATAAAGAGGTTTTCAAGCCGTTCAAATGGCACACCAAGCTCAGTTTCATCTAAAGGAATATTAACAGGGACAGGCAAGTTAATGGCGATCTCTTCACTGACAGGAACGGTCAAAGCGAGATTAACGGGGAGTTCAAGCCCTTGTGGCAATTGCAAGGCCACATTCCCATTAATGGTGCCGCCACCATTGGGTAGCACAAATTGAGCATTCACTTGCAAAGGGACCGCTTCAGACAAGACAACAACGGTATCTTGCTCTAGAGCTAAATCGAACTGCACTGGAATAGTGTCATCCACTTCAATAGTTTGTACGATATGGGCATCACCCATTTCTACAAAGCTTTCCGTAAGTCCTCCAACAAGAGGATTCACAATATCACCCACAATAGGTAAGATCAATGGTGCGACAAGGAGTAAAACGAGTACCAGAACAATATTGACGATGAAGGAAAAGATAATGGCGAAATTGCGAAAGGCTTGCCAGGGTTTTCCTTGCCAAAAACTGTTGTTCATGAGTTACCTCCGAAAGTTTAATTCTGTGGTGTGTAGTGGTGTTAATACAACACACCAAAATGAGATATTGATTGACGAGAAAATCGCTTTAAACGAATTGTTTTATGGTAACATGGTTTAGGCAAATGACAACACATGAGAGTGGTACCAAGTTTGCCATAACACTTGTCTTAATTGATGTTTCCCGGGAAACATTTATAGCAATAGAAATCATGATGTTTCCCGGGAAACATTGTTGTAGTAAAGGACCTTGTTTTGAAAAACAATTTTGTAAATGATTTGCAGTCAGGTATGGATCTTATTGATGAGCCATTGTTGCTCAAAGATTTAATTCGTCGCACCACAAAAGACAATCGCCCCTATATGCTTTGTACAATGGGTGATAAAACAGGACAAATATCAGGGGTGTTTTGGGATCTACCAGCACAGATTGATGGCTGGCTCAAATCAGGATTGGTGGTCTTTGTAACCGGCCGTGTCTCTAGCTATAAAGACAGCCTACAAATAAATATCAGCGATATTTACCCGATGGAAAACCCCAATTTGGCTGATTATTTACCATCAAGCACACGCACTCAAGAAGAGATGGTGAATGAGTTGGTTGAAATCATTGGTAGCTTGGCAGAGCCTTGGCAAAGCTTTTTAGAGAAAGTTTTGCTAGATGATGCCTTCTTGCCTAACTACTCAGCCAGTCCGGCCGCAAAAGTGATGCATCATGCAGCTGTTGGTGGGCTATTGGATCACTCACTCAGCATGGCCAAAATCGCCCAAAACCTAGCAGATCATTATCCACATGTAAATAAAGATTTGCTGGTGGCTGGTGCTCTTGTCCATGATATGGGGAAAGTTTGGGAGTATTCATTTCAAGGTTCATTTGATGTGTCAGAAGACGGCCGTCTCATTGGGCATATCACCCGTGCAGCCATTGAGCTAGAGCGGCATGCCATGAGTGTGCCAGAAATCCAAGGAGAGCCCTTGCAAGAATTACTCCATCTCGTTGTTTCACACCACGGCACAATGGAGTGGGGTTCACCATCCACCCCCAAAACACTTGAAGCGGTCCTCCTTCATCAAATTGACTTGCTGGATAGTCGTGTACAAGGTTACTTTGACTACCTGGCAGATGAAGTCAATGACAGTGGTTGGTCAAACAAACGGAGCCCAATGCACGGCACATTTCTGCGTCGTCCCCCAACTTGGAAAAGCTGATTCAAGTAAGAAATATGAAGTATGAAGTATGAAGTATGAAAAGGCTTCATGCCTGATATTTCATATCTCATACTCCTCATTGTTTCCCGGGAAACAATATTTCTGCAATCCACAACCTTTCCCACAAGTCACCCCCCTGTATTCCCAATGTTTTCCCACAATAATATCCACAAATTAATTGAATCTATCCACAACCGGCCGGAGCAGATCGTTTTGGCCACGACCGGTGTTGGTACATTGGCACAAGCTTGGTTATATGGTGTAGCCGGAGCCAGCCAAACAATGCTTGAAAGTACTGTTCCGTATGCGAAACAAGCATTATCAGAATTTATAGGGCAAATCCCAAACAAATTTGTTTCACCTATTACTGCCAGATTAATGGCAGCACAAGCCTATCAGCGAGCGGTTCATCTGCGCGAAGAGGAAACGATTGATGTGATTGGGGTGGCCTGCACTGGTGCAATTGCCACAAATTGGGAAAAGAAAGGGGAGCATCATGCTTATATCACCTTGTGGCAGAAAGATAGAGTGACCACTTACCATCTGTCGCTAGCTAAGGGAAAACGATCACGCGAAGAAGAGGAAGAGGTTGTCAGTCAATTTCTGCTTGAGGCACTAGCAAAAGCGCTGGGGGTAATTGCTGAAATCAAAGTAGCAACGAGAGATAGGGTCACCACAGAGGTGGTTAAATGGGGTGATGCAATTCAAGCGGTTTTACAAAAAGAGCGATCTTTTGTGGGTATCTATGCGGACGGCCGTGCCAAGCACCAAGGCATCAATCCAGAACTTCTCTTCTGTGGCTCATTTAATCCGTTTCATCAGGGGCATCAACAGCTAGCTCAGATCGCCTCTGAAATGATGGGGAAGCCGGTTGCGTTTGAGATATCTGCGTTTAATGTGGATAAACCACCACTCACGGTAGAGGTGTTACAAGCACGGCTAGCTCAGTTTGCAGGCAAATCACCACTCTATATCACCTCAGCCCCAACCTTTATTGAGAAGTGTCGTTTGCTCCCAAACACCACATTCATCATAGGTTATGACACGGCCGTGCGTATTATTGCACCACGTTACTACAACAACAGCACACCAGACATGATGGCAGCTCTAAATGAAATACGTTCACTCAATGGACATTTTCTTGTTGCCGGCCGTGTAGACAAACAGGGGGTGTTCCAAGATGCAGAGGCGTTGCAGGTTCCCTCTGATCTTCAAGACCTTTTTACCCCGATCCCTGCCAGCAAATTTCGGGTCGATCTATCCTCTACAGAAATCAGAAACCAGAAGGCTGAGCAATAATATTAAGCCTTCTACTTTCAGTTTTCTGCCTTAACTGCTACGCTTTCATCCGTTCGTTTTGTGGGTCAAACATCACATCTTTAGTGATCTGTGCGGTGTATGTTTCAGTCAGATATTCGACAGTCACGGCCGTGCCCACCACGGCCGCATCGATCTGAACATAGCCAAACGCAAGGTATTTGCCCACATTGTACCCATGAGCACCGGTCGTAATTTGCCCCACACGGACACCATCAACAAAGATCGGCTCATTTCCGGTCACCACACAATTGGGATCATCAAAAGCGAGTGTGACTAATTTGCGTGATAAAGGTTGTTCCTTGAGCGCAGTCAAAGCCTCACGGCCGACAAAATCCCCTTTCTTGTCCAAGCGCACCATCCAATCCATACCCGCTTCATAAGGGTTGTGCTCGGTGTAAATATCACCACCCCACACCCGATATCCTTTCTCCACACGCATCGACCGCATCGCACCAACACCACAAGAAACGAGATTAAATTCACGCCCAGCTTCCCATAAATCATCACGTACCGCCAACGCCTCATCCATGGGCATATGCAATTCCCAACCTAATTCCCCCACATAAGAGATCCGCATGGCATATACGTTAGACATGCCGATCTCGATATTTTGCCAAGAATAGAAGGGAAACTCTTTATTGCTGACATCATTAACCGTAACTTTCTCAAGAATCTTGCGTGCATTGGGGCCAAACAATCCGATCGCGGCATAGCTTTGTGATCGGTCTTGGATAGACACATCAACCCCATCAGCCAAACGGCGCAGCCAATCAAGCTCTTGTGGCAATGTCCCAATACCGGTAAACATCCAGTAGCGATCTTTGGCTTTACGAGCCACAGCCACATCACGCTTGATCCCACCTTTCGGGGTACACATGAGGGTATAGGTCACACGGCCGACCTTGATATTCATTTTGTTTGTACAGACATAGCTCATGTACTTAGCTGCATCAGGCCCAGCAATATCGATAATAGCCAAGCTCGTCAGGTCAAACATACCGGCCGATTCACGCATGGCAAGATGCTCTGCACCCTGTACGCGGGACCAATACTGTGCGGCCCAGCCGGTTCGCTCTGGGATTTGATCTTCGTACTTCTCAAGCAGTCGCTGATTTTCTTCAAGCCAGTAAGGCATTTCTAACCCCCCACTAGGCAAGAAAACAGCCCCTAATTCTTTGTGTCGTTGGTAGAATGGGGTATGGCGGATATTGCGTGGCTTGCTGGTCCACTGTGCCGGATGATTGACATCATGGACTTCTGCGTACGCTTTGGCACACGAAATCTGGATAAATTTGTCAGTTGTTTGATATGGGTGAAAGCGATTGACATTGATACCACGCATATCCACACTGGGTTCACCAAAGGTCATCCATTCTGCGATCGCTTTACCAGCCCCACCAGCATTGGTTACCCACAGTGCGGCCGCAATCCAAAAGCCCCCGACATGGGTTTCACCCATAATGGGCAAGCCATCTACAGTGAAAGAAAACATCCCATTGATCTTATAAGGATAAGTGACATTCGCATTGCGTAGTGCAGGGATTGTTTCTTCAGCGATTTTACGTGCATCAATAAAATCTTCGGCCGTAAATGGATGATCCGCAGAGTGTCCTAATTTACGAGGGTCAACCATCAGCGGTTTATGATGGTAGCTCCCCATCCCCATACTGTCCCACCAGTGACGATAATACAATCCACCATCAAGGTCACGTACACTGGGATAGATAATCTCGTGCTCCGCTTTGGTCCGATCATTCACATGGGAGAGTTCGGGCAATCGATTGGTCCGTAGGTATTGATGCTCGGCCGCCTGCAATGGGATCTTAACCCCCAATTTATCAGTCAATGCGGGTGTCCAGATATTGGTACACAACAGCACCCGCTCACATTCAATTAAGGGCATTTCAAGATTGTTGGTTTTAACGGCGGTAATCCGGCCGTTTTCAATCACAAAATCAATCGCTCTTGTATGTCCTACAAAACGTGCCCCCCCCATTTTTTCCGCTTCAACAGAAAGAGAACCACACACATGTGGCCCCGCCACAACCGGCTTTCTAGGAGTAAACAACCCAAGCTTAAATGGTGCAGGATCAATCAAAGGAAAAAGTTGTTGGAATTCATGTGGCTCCACGATATGGGCTTCAAGCCCAAACCCTTTGCTACTGGTGTAAAGTCGTTTAACTTCGTTAATCCGATTGTCAGTTCGAGCCACATCTAGCCCACCAACCATGTAGAGGGGATTCCGGCCGTCTTTCCATTTGGGCAAAGATTCATAAAGAGCCACCGACTGAGATGCCATTTGCTGCATCGATGTATTATTGCTTAACGGATTTACGCCACCAGGAGCATGGGATGTTGATCCATCATTATCAAACAATGGCCCTTTGTCTATGACCAAAACATCTTTAACACCAAACTTAGCTAGATAATATGCGACACTACACCCCACAATACCAGCCCCAACGATTACTGTCTGCGCATAAGTTTTCATGGAAACCTCAGGGAATTTCAGATTTTAGATTTTTGATTTGCGATTTTGGATTGAATAGGGATCAACCCGCTCAGACAGTATAGACAGGCACGGCCGAATAAACGATAGGCCCAGCGCACAACAGCCCCCTAGAATAAATGTGGCTCCCAACCAACGACAGAGAATAGGATCGAGATAGAGATAGGGATAGAGATAAATCTAAGCGCAAGTGATTTTGCTAGCCCTATCTGCCATTTGCGTCTCAAGTTAACATAAAGTTAATCGAGTTGCTTTAACAAGTTAACCATTTCAACGACGCTTAAAGCCGCTTCAACACCCTTATTACCAGCTTTGCTACCTGAACGTTCAATCGCTTGCTCGATCGTATCAACCGTCAACAAGCCGAAACCGACCGGTACACCGCTCTGCCATGAGCTTTGCGCCATCCCTTTGGTCGCTTCACTAGCGATATAGTCGAAATGTGGTGTCGAACCACGGATTAAGATCCCAAGTCCAACCACGCCGTCATAACGGCCGCTGTCAGCCATTTTTTGAATCGCGAGTGGCAATTCAAAGCTACCAGGTACACGAGCGATGTCGATATCTTCTTCCGCCACACCGTGACGAACCAACGCATCAACCGCCCCTTCGAGCAGTTTCCCACCCATAAAATCATTCCAACGTGAAAGAACAATAGCGATCTTTAGACCGGTACCGACTAAGTTTCCTGAAAATTCTTGTCCCATGATAATCTCCGATAAATAAATTTATAAGGGATGAAATATGAAGCATGAAATATGAAATCGGTTCTACAAACTGGAAAAACCGATTCATACTTTGTACTTCCTACTTCATACTTTGGTTTAGTGAAGCAAATGCCCCATCTTTTCTTTTTTGGTTTGTAAATAATCTTTATTTTCAGCCACGGCCGTGACTTCATGCGCCACACGTTCGGTGACAGCCACACCTTGACGTTCTAACCCCTCGACTTTGGTCGGGTTATTGGTCATTAACCGCACGGCCGGCACCTGCAAATCTTGCAAAATTGCGGCTGCGACCCCATAAGAACGGGCATCAGCCGGAAAACCTAAGTGTAAGTTGGCATCAACCGTATCGAGCCCTTGCTCTTGTAACGCATAAGCCCGAATCTTGTTAGCCAATCCGATACCACGCCCTTCTTGTTTAAGGTAAACCACCGCACCACGGCCGGTTTCGGCGATCCGCTGTAACGCCAATTGTAGCTGCTCACCACAATCACAGCGCAACGAGCCAAGCACATCACCGGTTAAGCATTCAGAGTGAAGCCGCACCAAGGGGGCATCACCGGCCGTTAAATCTCCCATTGTTAGCGCCAAATGCTCTTCATTGCTATGCAAATCCCGATAAGCGACCGCCTTGAATTGGCCATGTTTGGTCGGCAAAGAGGCTTCAGAGAAGCGCACAATGCCACTTGCGGCCGCAGTACCCAACGTGTCGCCGATTTTTAAGCGATATTCGACCAGCGCATTGACAGAAATCGTTTTGATATCGTGTTTACGGCCGAATGCTAAAATTTCTGGCAAGCGGGACATCTCTCCATCGGCCGACATGATCTCACAAATCACGGCCGCAGGCTTGAGCCCCGCTAAACGGGACATATCGACACTCGCTTCGGTCTGACCACGGCGCTCTAACACCCCACCAGACCGAGCCCGTAGCGGAAACATATGTCCCGGCATGGCGATATCAGCATGGGTGCTGTTTTCATCGATTAAGACCTGAACCGTACGTGAGCGATCAAACGCAGAAATACCGGTGCTCACCCCCTCGGCCGCTTCAACCGAAATGGTAAAACCGGTACCAAAACCGGAGCTGTTACGCCCTTGGGGCACCATCATCGGAATCCCCAGCCGATCGATCTGTTCCCCAGTCAATGGAGCACAAATCAGACCACGCCCCTCAGTCGCCATAAAATTAATCGCATCTGGGGTGGCAAACTCGGCCGCAATCACCAAGTCCCCTTCGTTCTCACGGTCTTCATCATCAACGATAATGACCATCTTGCCCGCTTTATAATCTTCCAATGCTTCTTCGATTGTTGCTAATGTCATAATTCGTCTCCAAATAGTAAATTTTAGATTGAGGCCAAAAGAAACACCGTCTCACGACCTATCCCCATCCCATTCTGTCCACACGATCACGAACTCTCTCTATCTCTCTTCTTTGTCTCTCTCTACCCATACCCATAACGATTTAAGAAATCCCGCGTCATGCCCGATTTCGGTTGAGCAGTTTCTCCCCCACCCAAGACATGGCTCATCATTTTTTCCACATACTTGCCCAACACATCCACTTCAACATTGACCCGATAGCCTACTTTTTGCTGAGGCAAAATAATATAAAGCTGGGTATAAGCGATCAGAGAAACTGTAAATGAGTCGGCCGTGGTATCGACAACGGTCAAACTAGTGCCATCTAAAGTTATAAACCCTTTATCCACAATGTATTTCATCATGCTGGGGATAACTTTAATAGTTACCCACAGGGCATCCTCATCCTTGCGAAATTCGATAATTTCACCCACGCCATCCACATGTCCCTGAACAAAATGCCCCCCCATACGGGAGGTTGGGGTCACAGAACGTTCGAGGTTAACTTGGCTACCCGGTTTTAACGATTCAAGATTGGTACGTTGTCGGGTCTCTGGGGCCAGACCAACCGTAAAGCCATCATCCGCAAGGCTGGTCACGGTTAGGCATACACCGTTCACACAAATGCTGTCACCCAAAATCGTACCCCCCAAAACTTTTTGGGCATAGATCGCCAACTCGTACCCTTTGTCTCGTCGTTGTAAATAACGAACGGTGCCGAGTTCTTCTACGATACCTGTAAACATGAGCGAATCTCCTTTTGTATGGTGTGTGAGTAGGTGGTTAATGGTTGAATAAATAAAATAGTCTTGTCTTGTTCTCGTTCGAGTTTATCAGCCGCTTTGTTGACATAATCAACCGAACAAGAGACTGAACAGTAATTCATTTTATTGATCGGCCGTATTTTTACCGATTTTCGGCCGATTTCATTGCTTTCAAAAAACGAACATGGAATTGAGCGACAGTTCATTTTATTGATCGACTCCTGTAACACGGCCACGAATGAGCCAATCCGATCCAACCTGCTCTAAGCGGGTATGGTCCAAGCGCAGTGCATCAGCCAGCCGAGCCGGTCCAACCCCACCGATCGGGCCAAATGCATCACGGCCGCCAATGACGACCGGCGCCAAGAACGCCCAAACTTCATCGATCAATCCAGCATCTAAGAACGCGCCATGAATCGCACCGCCCCCTTCGACCATTAAACTTTGTTTACGGTCTGCGCCTAGCCGATCCAGCAGATCGGGTAGCGAGACACGGCCGTTGGCATCATTCGGCAAGCGCCACACAGCAACCCCTTGCTTATTGAGCACCGCTTCCCGCTCTAGCGAAAATTGGGCGGTCGTCGCCACAACCGTTTCACCCGCGAGATCGGGCTGGAAAATTTTGGCGGTCAAGGGGATACGGCCGTGGCTATCTAAAACGACACGTAGCGGGTGACAAGGCTCGATCTCAGGCAACCGAACGGTCAAACTCGGATCATCAGCGATCACCGTACCCGCACCGACCAATATGGCATCGGCCGCCTGACGCAGTTGATGTCCACGCAAACGGGCATCCGGCCCAGTTATCCACTGGCTATCCCCAGTGTGGGTCGCTATCTTGCCATCTAGGCTCGCCGCATATTTGGCGATCACATACGGCCGTTTTGTTTTCATCGCATGAAAAAAGAAGCGATTTAGCTCCCGTGCTTCGTCACGGCAAACCCCTTCAATGACATCGATCCCCGCATCGACCAGATACTGGTGACCACCACTCGCTTTTTGATTGGGATCGCGGGTTGCATAGTAAACCGTTTCGACACCAGCATCGACAAGGGCGTGTGAACAAGGAGGAGTACGGCCGAAATGATTACATGGCTCCAATGTGACAAAAATGGTACTCCCTTTGGCCGCAACCCCGGCCGCGCGTAATGCTTCGACCTCGGCATGGGGTTGCCCTGCGCGATGGTGATACCCTTCACCGATAATTTGGCCCTCTTTTACAATGACCGCGCCAACCAATGGATTTGGGCTGGTCCATCCGGCCGCACGACCGGCCAGCTCTAGGGCCCGTTTCATATAGATTGTCGCTTGTTGCTCATCAAATCGCATGTTATTACCATGTCAACTTCGGAGCAGTCATATTAATGACGATAAGATAGCGCATATGCACCATCTTGTCAGATCACGGCCCACGAACCTCTCAAAAAAAACGCCCCTGCTTTTAACAGGGGCGTGGAATTTGTATTGAGAATGATGTATTGTCAGGTATGACAACACGGCCGTTTCAAAATCTTCTCCCATCCGGACTATACCGTCGGCTTCAGAATTTCACTGAATCAGCGTTGTTGTTTAATTTAAGTTAAACAACTCGGCTCACGGGCTGGGCACTAGCGCCTTCACCGCCGGTCAGGAATTGATGCGAAATGCATCTCACCATACCCCGAAGATTATTATATTGTTTTTATTAATCGATATTAAACCAAAAACGTTCCAGCAAATCAAGGGATTGCTGAACGAAGCGATAAAATTTACAACACAGTGTTAACACTTACCACCGGTGGAGAGGCTTAAAAATAAGCCGAAACCGACTTAGAGCATCACCAAGCAGATCATTTAGCCTGAAAAACAGCATTTAACTCCAATTATTAGCCCGATTTATTAAAAAAAAACATGAGAACGAATAAGAAAATACCCAATGTAGGTCTCACCTTCTACAATAGAAGAGTCGCGTCGTCTTTGGGCGCCACTTATATCATTGACTCAAACCAAAGAGAGGTACAAATGAAGAAGTTTATTTGGCTAGTCGTCTTGCTGGCCGCAATGTTAATCGCCTGTAGTGGGGGGTCCGGCCCACAACAGGAGGAAGTAGAAGAAGCTCCTGAAACCGGTATTGTTGAAGAAGAGGAAGCTGCAGAAGAAGTCGCGGAAGAAGAAGTGACCGACGATGCTGACGCTGAAGAAGCAACAGAAGAA
>WTJY01000364.1:18196-21793 GCA_011524645.1 Anaerolineales bacterium
GAAGAAGCGACTGAAGAGGCTTCTGAAGAAGCGACTGAAGAGGCTTCTGAAGAAGCGACTGAAGAGGCTTCTGAAGAAGTGACTGAAGAGGTTGCCGAAGAAGCGGCAATCACTCTCCCCGAAGGGATTATCGAAGGGACGATCGCCGCAGAACTTTTCTCTAACCCAGAGCTCAGCTTTATCGCCGAAATCGTACAGGTCACAGAAATCGTAGGGCCGTTAAATGATCCAAATCTGCCCGCAGTGACTTTATTCGCCCCAACTAATGACGCATTCAACAAACTATCACAGGCAGATCTCGCACAGCTCGCCAACAGTCAATTGTTGCTAACGCTCATCGTGCGTCATCATGTCGTGCCAGAAGCGCTTTCAGCTGAAGATGTCATCGCAAGCGAGACGCTAACCAGCGACTTACCGGACATCATTACCCCAACCTTAATGACTGACACCCTCATGCTTTCTGATCAAGCGACCGTTTTGGTCAGCGACATTGAAGCCAGCAATGGGATCATTCATGTAATCGACAGTGTGCTTCTTCCGAGCTTTGAGGCCTTAAATGCGGCCGGAGAAAAAGCGGTTGCTGAACTAGAAGAAGCGACCGATGCACCTCAAGTCGATCTTATTTCTATCGCCGATGTTCTCGCGGGTAGCCCAGACTTCACCCAATTATCAGCGGCACTAGAGAGTGCGGAATTAACGGCCGTGTTAGCGGATGAAGACGGGTCATATACCCTATTCGCCCCGACCGATACCGCATTTGAAGCGTTGTTGGCGGAAATCGGTGAATTACCGGACGATCCAGCGGTCTTGGCTGAAATCTTGACCTACCATGTCTTGCCCGGCGCATTTGAAGCGGAAGTTTTAACCTCGATCGATAGTGCCACCACCGTTATGGGCCAAGACATCACGATTGCGGTCGATGAAGACGGCGTAGTCACCCTCAACGACTCAATTCAATTCCTCCTGGTCGATGTACAAGCCTCAAACGGTATCATCCATATCATCGATGCGGTACTTCTCCCTGCAGCGGAAGATGCGGAAGTAGAAGTTGAAGAAGACGCGGCTACTGAAGAAGACGTAGCTACTGAAGAAGACGTAGCTACTGAAGAAGACGTAGCTACTGAAGAAGACGTAGCTACTGAAGAAGACGCAGCTACTGAAGAAGACGCAACGACTGAAGAAGACGCAACGACTGAAGAAGACACAACGACTGAAGAAGAAGAAGAAGAAGAAGTAGAAAGCACAGACGAATAAATTCGTAGCGTTTGGTCCGCGTTAGCTGTATCTCCACAGTGCGGACCAACAAACCGCACTCCCTAAAACAAAAAGGACCATTTTGGCCGCTCATTGTTTGCACAACATAGCGACTAAAATAGTCCTTTTTTATTATATACGGCCGAAATCGATTACATTCGCAAGCACACCTTAGACCGCACGCTCGGGTAGATCCTCTGGCGGTTCGATATAAAAGCTCCCTAATAAACCGGCCAACGCCAAAATCATCGAGCTCATCGCCACAAAGCCACCCAAAATCGGCAAATACATCACGACAACCAGTATCGTCATTCCGATCATGAGCCCTTGATACGCTTGATTCGACAGCCATTGGCCAATCCATAACCCGACAATCAGTGGGGACAAATTCCATAAAAGCATATAGACCGCAAAAACAAAGCTCAAAATCCCCAACGCCAATTCAACATTCACCAACAAGAGCAAAATAATCACGACGATTCCGGTCAAAAACGGCAGTCCGAATAAGACCAAAAGACTCATCAGCGAGCTATTGCTCATATTGGTATTGAGGGCCGCCACCGATAACATCATACGGCGGGGGGCAAAACGGAGCAAAGCCCAGCCGAGCAGTGAGAATAGGAGCAAACGGCCGATCAATTGTTGTACCAATAGCAGCACATTGCTATTCACCGAGGCATCCGGCTGCTCAATTTCTACATAAGTGTTGTTATCACTTAGGGTTGAAGGGATATTGAGCGGTTGTAAAGATTGATAGCGGAAGCCGGTCCCCCCGACAAGAGTATCAGCATCCGCCTCAATATCAGATAGTACAATCACATCCGCGCCAGATTCAATCTGTCCTTTATCTAAAACCAATTCAGAAACGGTTCCCAAAAGTTCCCCTCGGATAACCCCTTCAATACGGGCCAAACGAACATTCAGGATCAAATCACCGTCAACAACACCGGTCGCTTCGATGGTCAGGCCGGGATCATACTGACGGCCGACCAAATTCATGGCGAGTTGTTCCCCCATCAGATTTCGGGCGGTCACTTCATCAGGATCGCCGCTCCCATTAAATTCAGCAATCGTGCTCCGTATCGCCAAATCATCACCGATCGTCCCTTCGAGTTTCACCGAGCTGAGCGCAAATAAGCGGGCATCGTCAGTCACTTCCCCTTCGATCTGTACCCCAGCCGCCAAAACCAACAGGTCTCCTTCGATTTTGCCGTCCACTTGGACATTGGGAGCGGCCGCAACCACATCCCCTTTAACAGTTCCATTGATTTGAATTTCATCCGAGGAAACGATATAGAGATCGTCTTCGATCACCGTCTCTTCTTCGATAATATACGCATCTTCATTGATTAGCTGACCCGCAACGGCCGTGCTAGCCACGAGCAAAACAAAAATGATAAGGAGAAAACCTATGTATTTCTTCATAATTAAAACCTGCGTGGGGTAGACATGCAGTGCTCCCCATCAATCTGTAAATAACAGCTATTTTCCTTGCCAATCAGCCGCGCGCTTATTGATAAACGCATCCATCCCTTCTTTTTGATCGGCCGTAGCAAATAAACTATAGAAAAGTGTCCGTTCATGGGCCACACCGGACGCCAAATTGACTTCAAAAATCATATTGACCGCTTCTTTCGCCGCTCGAATCGCCACGGGAGCGCGGTTAGCAATTTCATGGGCGATTTTCATCGATTCGTCCATATAGACTTCTTTGGGAAATACGCGACTCACCAAACCGAACTGTAGCGCTTCTGCCGCAGAGAGGCGGCGATCATTCAAACACATATCCATAGCGATCGCTTTGCCGACGGCTAACGTCAAACGTTGTGTCCCACCGGCACCGGGGATAATGCCTAGGTTAATTTCCGGTTGACCGAATTGTGCGGTCTCGCTAGCGAGCATCATATCGCAAGCCATCGCCAGCTCATTCCCCCCGCCCAAAGCGAATCCGGAAATAATCGCGATAATCGGTTTGGTAATCGCTTTTAATTTATCCCAATAACCGATGAAGTCACTATTCATCATATCAACCAAACCGGCAGTTGCCATTTGCTTAATATCGGCACCGGCCGCGAATGCCCGATCATTGCCGGTTACCACCATACAACCGATAGTGTCATCCGCGTCAAATTCCGCCAGAGCGGTCGTTAGCTCTGACATCGTGGGAGAGTTCAAAGCGTTTAACGCTTTGGGGCGATTAATCTGAACGACACCGACTCGGCCGTCCACGCGGGTCAAGATATTTTCGTAACTCATGAGAAACCTCTTGGCGTTTTTAAATGGTTAAATTTTACTGATACTGCCGAATTTGGTGGGATAAGCGTAAATCGTTCAAAAATAGTC
>WTJY01000136.1 GCA_011524645.1 Anaerolineales bacterium
AGCCCTTATAGAGCTTGAGTGGGTGGGGGATTCTGATGATTTAGAAGAATATTATCAGGAGAATATTGGATGCAGTGTATTTACTGGATTTCTTCCTTGGTCCCCAAGAGCCCTTGAGCTAGTCCGAGGGTACTATCCAGATGAAAACGGGCTACCTGTGTCCGGCCCATATTAAAGCCCCCCATCTGTGGCACCCCAAGATAGGGGGCGCGGTGTTCCCCCCCCTATCTTGGACGCGGTGTTCCCCGAACGGTCTGTGGCCGGTCTCTGACCGTAGCCACGGGTGGGCAACAACACCCATCCCGCGCTTCAATTTCGGGAAAAACGTGCGGTCTTTTGACCGCTGAACCATAGAACCGTGTGGAAATAGTGGTTTTCCTGCCCAGAAAAGTGTGTAGGTCTTCTCTGAGGAGGCCGGTTCACGGCCGTGTTTTCCCCCTGTAGAAATCCTTTTTCACCTTGGCCGAATTGGCTGAAATGTAGAGTTCGGTGGTGGCGATCCATTCGTGTCCCATGAGCTTTTGGATACTGGCGATAGGAACGTCAGCCAAGATGAGGTCGTTGGCGAAATTGTGGCGGAGTTGGTGTGGGGTAAGCATCACACCGGCTTGGTCACGGTATTTGGCGAGTCGCTTTTGGATCGATCGAACGCCAAGACGGGTGTTTTGGTACGTCAAAAACAGGGCGGGGGTGTTGGGTGTAGGTGGACGAACTTCTAAGTAGCTTCGCACCGCTTTTTCGACTTGGGCGGAGAGGTAGACGGCTCGTTCTTTGCTGTTTTTGCCGAGCAATTGGAGGCGAGACGGCCGTTCGCTGAGATACAAATCTCGCAACTTGAGCTTGCTCACCTCTGAGATACGCAGGCCGCAACGGAGCATGAGCAAGAAAATGGCCCGATCCCTTGGCTCGGTGATGACAGCGAACAGCTTGTCGATCTCTTCGTAGGGCTGAATGATTGAGTGAGTTCAATCCATTCTACTCTTGGGAGGTCTACCTCACCTGCCATAGAGTTTACATAAAACTGATGAATGGTGATTCGCGTAAAACAGCAAATTCGGCAGTATCAAAATTTTTCATACGTTACTTGTCCACAATATGCACCCCATACGTTAGAGTTTTTAAATTTTTGGTACCTATCAGCTTGTCGTACTCTGGTTCGTTGTTTGTGTGTGATCGGGTCAAGGTTGTTTCCTTCTTGTCCGTTTTATTTGGCGGTAAACCCGCCATCCAAGTAAATAACTTGTCCAGTGACATAGTCTGATGCGGGGCTGGCGAGAAAAAGAGAAAGGCCGTATAGGTCGCTAGGTTCTCCATTGCGGCCGATGGTTGTTTTGCTGGCTAACTCCGCGACAATTTCGGGCTGGTCGTAGAGAGACTGGGTTAACGGGGTTCGGAAAAAGCCAGGGGCGATGGCATTGGCGGTAATGCCGTCCCCTGACCACGCTTCTGACATAGCGCGGGTCAGCTGACCAACACCCCCTTTTGAAGCACCATAGGCTAACCCGTTGGTAAAGGCGCGGCCGGTTTGTAGTGATGCGATGTTAATGACCCGCCCCCAGCGCTGTTGTTGCATATGTGGCACGAAGGCTCGGCTCAGAAAGAAAGGGATTTTGAGGTTGATGTTAAGGGTTTTGTCCCAGCTCTCACTACTGATCGCTTCGGCCGGTTCGCGCAGGTTGACACCGGCCGCGTTGACCACAATGTCGATCGCCCCGATTTTGGTGGCGAAGGTGTCTACATCGAAATCGGGGTGTGCGAGATCGGCCGAAATGCCTTCGCAGGTCCCCCCAGTTTGTTGAATAGCGGTGACCGATCGGGTCACTTTGCTGCTGTTACGGCCGACGATGACGACTTGGGCACCGGCCGCCGATAGTGCTTCGGCTATCGCAAACCCGATGCCGGAATTGCCACCGGTCACAAGAGCACGTTTTTGTTTTAGTGAAAATAGATTCAGAATATCCATAAGATTTCTCCGAGCTGTGTGCGACAGGTTACGCCGCCAAATTCAATAGAGAGTCGAGCCGATCATTTGGGGAAATGGTCCCACGATTGTGCGGTGTGGGCAAGAGGTTGACTGGCGTCACGCGTAGGAAGATATTGGATTAAACGGCCGTTTATTTTGCGGCGATGGTGGCACCGCCCGCGATTGAAATGGTAGATGTGATGGATGGTAGATGTGAT
>WTJY01000130.1 GCA_011524645.1 Anaerolineales bacterium
ATTTTCGTGCCTCCGGCACGAAAATCGGGGCATTTAAAAGGGGTTTTGCTGCGGCTTCGCCGCAGCAAAACCCCCTTGGAGTGTAAAAATTTTTTGATAACAACTTGTTCGTGGACCCAGTCTAAGCACGAGCTTGTTTTTATCACTTTAAATGGGTAAAGTCCTTTTTCTCGAAGGGGAACTGGGCGTCGGCAAGACTGAAATCGCAAAATTACTCACCCATCATTTTCAAACAGATTTAATCCGTTTGCAATGTTATGAAGGGTTGGATATCAATCAAATGGAATTACGAAGGCTGAAGGGTGAAGTGAATCGATGCTCTACCCTTCATATTTCATAGTTCACACTTGAAACAAGGAGATCGATTGTGAAATTAGAAGGTGAATATATCTTTGACGCGCCCCAAAACATCGTCTGGGAAGCGGTACAAAACCCTGATGTACTCGGCTCTATTGTCCCAGGTGGTCAGGGGGTCGAAGAAGTGGGTGAAAACCAATACAAAACCAAACTTAAAGTCAAAGTCGGCCCGGTACAAGGAAAATTTACCGGCAATATCAAGCTGGAAAACATTCAGCCCCCTAATAGTTACGACATTATTGTCGATGGAAAAGGAGCACCAGGCTTTGTCAAAGCGACCGGCAACTTGCAACTCAGCCCCCATGGAGATGACAAAACCACGCTCGTCTATTCCGGTGATGCCAAAATCGGTGGCAAGATCGCCAGCGTGGGGCAACGGCTTATCGATGCATCCGTAAAATCGATTGTGGCCCAAAGCTTGACAGAGCTCAATGAATATGTAAAAGCACAAGCCGCCAAAGTGAATGCGGAAAAAGCGGCCGAAGAAGCCGTTGCCGCTACCAAAGCGGCTGAAGAAGCGACCGCTACCGCTGAAAAAGAAGCGGCCACCAAAGCGGCCGAAGAAGCCACCGCCGCCGCTGAAAAAGCGGCAAAAGAAGTCGAAGAATATGTCCCTCCCTCGCAATCAGAGATGGCCGCACGTGTCGCGTCTGATGTCGCAAGCGAATTTATCTCCGCAGAATATCGTCCCTACCTGATCGGTGCGGGCGTCCTACTTGTCCTAATCATCCTGTATTTCTTTCGGCGTTCGTCACATCGACATTCCGATTACCCAGCAAAAACCATGGCAAGCACGGCATGACACAGGCATGACTGAATAAAACACCAGCAATTCTCAATTTGAACCAAAGGAATCGCTTTTTATTGTCGCCGTAGGCGACCGTTGCCTCAAAGGGGTGTTTCGGCGGCTTTGCCGCCGAAACACCCCTCTTAAAAGTGCCTATTTTCGCGCCTAAGGCGCGAAAATAGGCACTGAGGGGCTGAATTCGTTGATTTTGACAGCCAAAATCGATTTTAAATTGAGAATTGCTGATAAAACACAGTCAACACTTGACGCCTCAGGTTTTATAAATCTGAGGCGTTTTGTTTTCTGACGACAATCCAAGCTCCTTTACAATCAAATATTTCGGTTCTTCTACGGCACGAATCAACCAACGTAGCACAATCGCTTCGAAATATTTATCTCGTCTAAAGCTAGCTTGCCTTAGCAACACGGCTAAAGGTAAAATTTGTACACAAATGTAAAAGGTGAATCAATGGGATTCACGGAAAAGCAGACATGACAACAATACAAACACAATCTACCCAAGCTTGCCCGATTGACCATAGTCAATATCAGCGTAAAACAAAACCCCAACCTAAAACATTCCCACCAGCCCCAATTCGCCAAGATGAAGATGGGACTTGGCACATCACCGATTACCAGATCGCCAAGCAAATTTTACGGAGCCAAAATGTCAGTCAAGCCGGTTTTTCGGCCGAAGCGGTTATGGAAATCCCCTCGATGACCAAACCGGCGATCCTATTTTTAGAAGGGAAAGAACATACACGTCAACGCAAACAAACCGCCCGCTTTTTCACCCCCAAACGCACGCTTGAGTATCGGCAACTCATGCTAGATTATGCGGACAAAATTATCGGCGACTTACAAAAGAACGGCCGTGCCAATCTCGAAAATATGAGCATGGAGATGGCCACTTTGGTTGCAAGTCAAATTGTCGGCTTAAAATCGGACAACTTACCCAACCTCTCTCGTAAAATTGTCAATATGGTTTCAGGCAAGCCGGTCAGTAAAGGGCTAAACCCAAGTTCTATATGGCGCCAAGCGGTCACCCAATGGAACACGTTTGCCTTTTATTGGTTCGATGTACGCCCCGCAATTCAACAAAATCGAGCAAATCCGGGCGATAATGTAATTTCCCATCTTGTACAATCTGAGTACAAAGATATGGAGATTTTGATAGAGTGTATTACATACGCGGCCGCAGGCATGGCCACAACCCGCGAATTTATCTGCATCGCCTTTTTGCACCTCATCGAAAACGATACCCTGCGTGATCAATTCTTAAATAGCGAAGATGAAAAAGAACGTCATCAAATTCTGCACGAAATTCTTAGGCTCGAGCCGGTAGTATCAAATTTATACCGCAGAGCGCAAGCTAATATTGAAATCGAGCATGATGGCACAACTGTAACGATCAAAAAAGGGGACAAAATCGATCTTGATATTCATGCAACAAACACACAAGAAACGGCCGTGGGTTCCAACCCGTATGAGATTTGCCCCACCAGACAACGAGCTCACCGCATTCCTGAACCGGTCATGTCATTTGGCGATGGTCATCACCGCTGTCCAGGAGCCTATGTCGCTATTCAAGAAACCGATATTTTCTTGCGCAAGCTATTTGCCATAGAAGGACTCCATATCGAAAATCAGCCAGATTTCCTACGCAATGAACAAATTCAAAGTTATGAGCTACGCAATTTCATAATCGCCGTCTAAACAACCGGAAATGCGATCCCATATAAGCTAAATCACCTAGAGGCGTAACCGAATAGTTACGCTACAATAGATTTATTCTTATTCCACAATAGACGGAGAATTATTATGATCAGGAAGTTGCAATTGGTGCTTGCCCTAAGCGGAAGTGCCTTATCGCTGTTGCTACTAGCTATCCAAAGCTGGTCACCAGTCCCCGCTGTTACAGCCGCCACACATCATGCCGCCCCCACTGCCATAACGGCAATCACCTGTACCGGTGACTATACAGCCGAGGTATTCTTCTCGGGTCTCAGCAGCCCAGATGGCTTAGCGATGGACGCGGCTGGGATCTTGTATGTCTCCGAAGAATCGATCGGAACGGTATCTCGTATTGAAGGAGGTACAAGAACAGAAGTCCTCAGCGGCTTAATTAATCCGGAAGGGATTGCATTTGATGGGACCGGCAACCTGTATGTTGTTGAAGATAGAGAAAATGGCCGTCTCATTCGCCGTAGCCCCGATGGAACCGTTATCACCCTCACCGAAGGGCTATTGACACCGGAAGGGGTACAGGTCGGGGCCGATGGCACGATCTATGTGACAGAATCCAGCTTGCAGACTTTAAGCAACAATGACCCGGCCGATTTGCTCGATCAAGAATATATCGATAATTTCGATTTCTCTTCTTTTAATTTTGCAACCGCTGATTCGGCCACGTTTGATGTCTTAACCGATACATTATTATCTCGGTTAACCGCATTTGCACCCACTGCTCCATTTACCCCCACTGTTATCATTACACATCGCCCTGAAATCACACCAAACTTTACTCAAATCGGCGGAAACTTGTTTAATCCCATCATGAATTTAGAGGTTGAATCTGAATACTTAAGCTTTGCTGGCATCACAATCGGCTCTGACAATCACATCTATATCAGCCTTGACCTGTCAAATATCGAAGTCATGTCAGACACGGTACTTTCACCACCATTTGTGATCGATAATCCACCAGCCCCATTCAGTAGTGTCACCATACAAGAGTTTTCCTTCTCTTCATACTCCACACAAAGTGTCATCCGTGTCGATCCAACAACCGGCATTAGCATAACATTTGCTAGCAGTCTAACTACAACAGAAGAGTCTCGGTTCCAATCAAGCGGGGCATACCCGATGTATATCATCGAAGAGGATGTAACCGGATTGGCTAATGGTGCATACGGCCGACTTAGCATCATCACCGAAACAAATGGCATTCCTGAAACGTTTTGTGATGGACTTCGCACCATCGAGGATGTTCTTATCGCTCCAGACGGCACCATCTACGTCACCGAAGATTTCACCGGCTCGATTATCAAAATCTCTTCACCCAGTTGTGTCGCCCCAGATCCATCAACCGTTTCCAGTTTAGGGATTAACTATAACAATGGAATCTCTTTAACATGGTCGGCCGTCAATCAAAATGAATTGGATGTCATGGTCTGGCAATCCTCAGCAGACCCTTATTTTGAACAGCCGGGGTTGTCTTGCCAGTACAGTGGCGATTGTTCACTCTTCACCAGTGGTACAACCTACAACCCACAAGTTGAAAACGGTGGCATGGAGTTTTATCTCATGTCGACAATCAGTAGCTGCGGGGCGACCAACGCCAGCCCAAATCGTATGGGGCAGTTCGGCTATAGTCTTGAACCCGGTTCCTAGAAATCGATAGGCCTACACACCACTTTTTACTATACTTCAGGCTATGAAACGTATCTGGATCGAACGACTCACAGCCATATTCTCTAGCCTACTCTTCACTTTCTTCATTCTCGAGCTTTTTATCCGAGTGGCTTACACCGCCCTACCGGTTTCACTTCAGGTTTTGCTACGTGATGTACAACGCGCCCCATGGACGGCCGAACGGATCTTACCGGAATCGATTTGGTATGATCACAACGCCTACCAGCTCGTCCCCAAGCCCAATGTCGATAATGAATTTCACTACCCTGACCCGCGTGTCGGTTTTCATGTCTCGACTAAAAATTGGCTAGACCCCAATTCTAACGTCGGTTTCCGCGTCCCCAATATCGATTGGGAGCCAACATGGCCAATTGATGCAATTGTCGTTGGCGATTCATTTACATTTTGCTATGTCGAATACGACGATTGCTGGGTCCGCCAATTAGAAACAGAGCATGGGCTGAACATGGTCAATTTGGGGCTCGTCGCCACAGGATCGGCCAGCAAAGCGAATGTGCTCAATACATTTGGGCTACCTTACCAGCCCAAATTTGTTATTTGGCAATGGTACGGCAATGATTTTAATGATGACTATGGCATGTTAAGCAAATATGGAGAACTAGCACCTGAAGAAACGGCCGATTCAACACCGGTGTCAGAGCTGGAAAGTCAACCGGTTTCTGAATGGCTCCATCGCAATTCAGCCGTTTATCACTTTGCCGCTACCATTCTCAGCCGATCATTAAACGGGCAAGATTTAGAAAAATATACCCGTTTCATCGATCCTTATTTCGCCACAACAGATGATTTCTCTTTTTCATATGGGCAACCCTACATTCTTGAATCGTTCGATCTCGATTTAGAACGCAATCAAATCGGCCGTGACCAAACCTTCCAAATTGTGGCAGATGTCAATATCCGCTTACAAACCGAACCCAATACCCCGCCACTTGTCATCGTTCTAATCCCCACCAAAGAAGAAGTTTATGCCCAATGGACGGCCGATCAATTAGGAGATTCACTAGCAACCTTACAAGAAGGGCGCGCCGCAATGCTCCAGTTTTGTACCGAACAAGCGATTCTTTGTTTCGATAGCACCGATGTGTTAACCGTCGCAGCTAAATCAGGACAACAGTTGTACTACACCAATGATTCCCATATCAATGCAGCCGGAAATCAGATTTTAAGCACCGCGGTTCATCAATTCTTACAAGAGAATAGCCTCATCCCCACACCTTGATCAGCCCTCTATGCCACATCCTCGCGACAGGTTACACGACATGGAAATGACCGGCTTTAGCGGTGGCCCCTCGAAATCTAGAGCCACAGCGACCAAAACCCCGTCTCATGATTATCGGCAACCTACTAGTACCCCAAACGTAAGCCCATCTCGGCAAAGCGATGAGTTACCATGTTATCACGGTCGATCCAGACCATGCTGGGGCCGGTATGGATCACGCCGATCAGTCAAACATGTCTATGCACATGACGGGGAAAACTATTATTGCTGCTATAGCCGTTGCCTGACTAAATTCGCCAAGCAAAAGCGGGCGGAATCATTCGGTGAGGGCATTCGTAAGGTTCACCGCTTAATCTTGATTTAGGTTAACAAACATAACCATTTGCACACAAATCTGCAGTAGTTGCAGTATTAATCGTAGGAAATATCAAAATGCGCAAACAAATTCTGATTATTGATGATTCACATCATGCACGACAAATTTTACGCCACCAATTAGAGCAATCTTATCAAATATCAGAGGCCCCCAACGGCCGTGATGGGATGCGTCTATTTGACGAAATTAAGCCGGATGGTGTCATTCTCGATTTACAAATGCCTTTTATGGACGGCCGGACCGTATTACAATTGCTACGGGCTAAAAACAAAACGTTACCAATCATTGTTCTGGCTGCAAATGTACAAGAATCAACCCGACAAGAATGTCAAATGCTAGGAGCAACCAAATTGATCTCCAAACCATTTGAACGCACTTTGGTCAAAGAAACCTGTCAGCAACTTTTCACGTATTAGACTTCTTTGGCTCTCTATCCCAAATGGATAAAGTCATGTATCAAACAACCTATTTGGCTCAAGACGTATTCAAACGTGCTATACTCGCCACAATGGATAACGTCAAATACTCTCACCTCTATCTAGACACTACCGCCCCAAAATCGCGACCGACAACTCATTACAAGCCGCAACACAAGTCCGTTATAGCCTTGGTGATATTCAATTCTCTTTATTCGCGTTTGCTCACGCCCCCCCATATCGGCATAGCTGTATACAATGTGTTTACCGGCTCTTCATTGGAATTAACCAATGCACGATTAGGAAATTGGGGTCCCTTTCAAGAACGCAATTTCTTCCAATCACAAAATCTATCACACGTTAACAAAAATCGGTTCACAGAATTCCTCCAACACACATTGCCGAGCGTCGGCCGTGGTCATTTCCTCATGACGACGAGAATAGCCCCCTTTTCACTTCTTTACCCAATCAATAATCAGTCCCATTTTCTCGTATAAGTGTTCAAGACAAAAAAGTTGTGTTAGATTAATAATTTATAATTGTTTAGCAGTTGGCGCATAGTCCATCTTATTTGGAACAATCTATTCTAACCCCAAACACACTAGTCACGAGTGATAATGACATAGCAAAAATAGCACCGTGAAATACAATACCTTCGCCAATGTGGATCGTCTGATTGGATTTGCGCCCCTCCTATGAGGAGGGGTTGAGAGAGGTGGTTTAACCCTCTCCCCCAGCCCCTCTCCCGTTGGGAGAGGGGAGCTTTTGATTCGACGCAAATTAAAGATAATTGAGCGATCAGCCCGAGATATTTTTAATTCAAGGAACAAATTTACCTTAAAGGCTATTTGTCACAGAGGTGTAAAAATGGCGAAGGTATTGGAAATAGTTACCTTAATTGAATCAAAAAAGCACCCCTGTTTTTGAACTTTCTCATCCCCTGTAGAATCTCTCATGACTAAAGAAGCAACCTGTATTTTAATCACTAAAAATCAAATTATTTCGCAACAAATCAATCGTTTAGCAGAAAAAATCACTGATATAGATTGTACAATTGAATGGGCATCAAATGCGGCGAACCTGAATCAAGTGCTCCGACGACAGAATGCAACCATAATTTTGATTCAAGATACAGCCCTCCAAACATCAGAATTTATGATGGTCCTAAATCGACATCTCCCAGAAGGGTTGCCGGTCGTTTTGCTACAAGATTCAAATCAAAACATCACCGATTCGAACAAACTCACGATCACAAAAACTTTACAACTCGAGGAGCTAAACGCCGAGCAATTACAAAACACACTAAACGAACTGATCGACCCCACGGCCCCCACACCAACAGAAACACCATCAGATTCGCCACAACTTATTCACATTTTTGATTTTTTTACAGATTGTTTAGCCGATGTCCAAACGGCCGCAGACGAAAAGGGGATTACCCTATTTACCTCCTACGACGACGGCCTCTACAAGATGGTTGTCAATGAATCCAAACTCAAAGAGATTATCAAGACATTTCTCAATGAAGCCTTTGTCCAAACTGAGACGAAAGGATCGATAGGGCTAGAAGTAATTGGTGACCAACAACAAGAAACATTACACATCACCATCTGGGATACAGGTCAAGGAAATATCGACCACCGCTTAGCCAATATCTCAGATCCCACCCCTGCGGAAAAAGCACTACAAAACGGGGTCAAATCGATTTATCAGCAAGAAGGCACAATTTCAACGAGAGGTATTCCCAATCGAGGAAGTAGCATTACAGTATCGATCCCGTGGATTACACAAATTATTAAAGAAAAGCCTGTTACCGCCTTGGACGATGACAAATCTCATCGCGTCTTAATCGTTGATGATGATACTCTTAATGTTGACACGATCGACAGCTACTTAAGCACCAAGGGATTTCGCACACTATCGGCTGAAAATGGAGCAAACGCTCTCGAACAAATCGAGAAGCATCTGCCCGATCTCATCCTCATGGATATTAATATGCCGGTTATGGATGGGTTAGAAGCGATCAGACGGATCAGAGCACATGAAAACCAACAAATCGCGAAAACACCGGTCATCGCTTTAACTGCACTTTCGATGGCCAGCGACCGCCAAGATTGTCTTGTTGCCGGTGCCAATGACTATATCAGCAAGCCGGTCAGCCTCCGCTGGCTCGAACAATCTATTCGGATGTATCTAGAAACCGAGGATCCAAAATAGCCCTCCAACACACCTACTGCGCCAAACATAACTAAAAACTAAGGCCCTTAATGGAAACCAAGGAGATTGACATAAAAACATAGTTGTCTTTCTTCCCTCCTACGAGAAGGGGTTGGGGGAGGTGGAATTTTAAAGAATTTCCCCTCTCCCTCAAGGGAAAGGGGAGCAAAACCGCCTGAATCTGCAGCTCCTTGAAACGAATAAAGGCCAAAACAAAAATCCGGCTCAGGCAAGCTCGTATCTTATTAGAAGAGAAGCTTGTTAGAGCCGGATGTCTATATCCAAAATCAGATTTTTAGTGGCCGACTAAAAATAATTCGGATTAAAAATCCGCACAAACCGACTTGGCTCACGGCCGCGCCCTTCAGAAATCAAGCGGGCATCACGAACCAATTCATGTTGATGCCGACGAGTAAAACGATCGGCCGGCTTTAAATCAATCGAGTCAACTAAACCGATTTGCACTCGTTCGATGGCCTCTTCAGCTTCGACGAGTGCTTCCTCAAAAGGGTTGGTGAGGGGTACCCCGCCGACCCCAGAGGCTTCCGCCAAGAAATTTTCAATCTGCGTGAGCGAGTTAGCCCGTAGCACATAAACCGGAATTCGATGCGCTTCCGCATCGCTAATCTGCCGTCTTCGGCGACGGTAGTAGCTTTTCAAGGTCACCAACACATCCGCATCCTTGACCGATTCGACCAAAACGACGTTGATATTCAAATTGCGTCCCGCTTGGCTAATGCGGTTGCGAGCCACACCATAGGTATACACTTTAAGCGTTTTAATCTTGCCCACACCGCTTTTCCCATTTCCATCAGAAGCGATGATATTAAGCGAACGACGACTATTGCCACCCCGATTTTTTGCCGGAGCCCTATTTTCCGCCCCATCGGCCGGAGATGCACCACCACCATTAATGGCCGCAGCCGGAGTTCCTCGGCCGCGAACTTCACGCACCAAACGAGAACCGGTATCACCACGGCCACCACCACGTCGGCCACTCAAGGCCGCAGGTAACTCTTTCACCGCTTGTTCTTCAACATGAAGCTTCCCATTTTCATCACGAAAACGGATCTGAATCGCTTCCGGTCGGCCGTACAACATGCCATCGACCGCTTTGGTCACATCACGATGCACCACCACGCGATCCCGCTCTTGAATCTCCACGACCACATCAAATGTGGGCGGGGAGCGGCGTTCTAATACCGTTTTCTGGGTCCCGCGCCGCCGAGCTTCATCATCAGAAAGCGTCACACTTTCAATCCCGCCAACCAAATCGGATAAAGTTGGGTTGAGTAATAGATTGTCTAATGTGTTCCCGTGGGCGGTCCCCACCAGTTGAACACCGCGTTCATTAATCGTACGAGCCGCTTGTGCTTCTTCTTCACGGCCGATCTCATCAATAATAATCACTTCCGGATTATGGTTTTCGACCGCCTCGATCATCGTTTCATGCTGAAATGCCGGTTTGGGCACTTGCATACGCCGCGCACGGCCGACCGCACGATGAGGAATATCCCCATCCCCCCCAATTTCATTTGAGGTGTCAACAATCACCACACGGCGTTTATCCGCCAAAATCCGGGCCACTTCACGCAACATCGTCGTCTTACCAACACCGGGACGGCCGAGCAAGAGCAAGCTCTTCCCGTCTTCCACAATATCACTAATAATATCGCTCGTGCCATACACCGCACGGCCGATCCGACAGGTCAAACCGACAACATGACCGCGCCGATTACGCAATGCAGAAATCCGATGCAACGTCCGAGCGATCCCAGACCGATTATCATCATCAAATTGCCCGATGTTGGCCACCACATGGTCGATCTCCTCTTGCGTGACTTCTTGATCACGCAACAATTCTTCCCCACGCGGGTAACGCGCCGAGGGCTGACGGCCAAGATCCATTACCACTTCAAGCAACTTCTCTTCTTGGCCTTGGTCATAAATTTTTTGGTAGATATCAGAAGGAAGCAGGCCAAGCATCGCTTCCAAATCTTTACGTCCTTGTTGATCCATATAGATCCGTTTTTACCGTTAAGTGGTTAGTGACTCGTGATTCCCAGATAACTTCGGCACATACTTCACCGAAACAGAAATCATATTTCACGTCCCACACTATTATTCATTTCCTCAAGAGCTGTACGAGGTTCCGATTCATTAAACCATTGTCGGTTCGTGGCCACCGCTTTGTTTTTGACCTCTTCGGATAAGGTCGGCACCAGTTTTCGCGTACGCTTCACCGTATGACGCACCATCATCGCTTGGCTACTCATATGGGTCAGCCCGACATTCTTCAACGCCGATTGCATCCAGCTTTGGTAACGCCTCACACAATAGTAAAGCGGCCGTTCCGGATGATGAGGCGCAACCCGAATCGCAGCTTGGACAATCTCGGCACCGCGATCTTGGGCATTAGGATGAACAAAAAGTCTCGCCCATGTCCCCGCAGGGCCATCAGCAAAATGGACAAACGCGGAAAGCTGATTATCTTCGCGCAATAACCAAACCCGCTGCAATTCTTGGCCGGTTGGGGCTGGTTCAACTAACTGAATAAGCGGTGGCACGATATTAGAATAAAGCAAATTGATATCCCAATCGTCTTCAGCTAAGGCTTGTCCGAAAGTGAGTTCGCCATATTTGATCGGCCGTGCGGCCGTTTCAGCCGGGCGCGCCCAAATATCTTGACGGGTATAAACCGCAAACCCTGCATGACGCAAAATTTGTAGCTCATCACCAAACTCGTCAACTTCAGCAATCAGGCTTTGAATCCCTTTCTTCCCAGCCCGCTTAATGAGCTGTTCCAAAAAAGCGATCCACATATCCTCGCTCAACACCTCTTCTGGCGTATCTTGGTTTTCAGTTGCGGAACCTAAACATAAAATATGGGCACGTGTCTCATCTTCCTCTTGTCGCAATTGGGCAAATCCAACGCCACCACCACCATCAGCGCGCCATACATAAGTCGGATACTCACCGCCAATCAACATATAGACAAGCGCCTCACGCAAAGGGTGTACATCTCGGATTAAAGCGGATTTCGTGTTGAACACTACCCCTTGCTCACTCAAGCGGTGCACAAGAGGAATATCACGTAGTGTGAATGATCGTATCATGTATGAAGTCGTTTCAACGTTTAGGAGTGGCTATTGATTCACAGATCAATAGCAATGAGGAAAGTGTAGCAGTTGGCAAAAATGTTCGCAAGCGATGGTAACGAACCGTTCATGCACCGATTTGCTCTGTCAAAAAGGTGACTGACTTTATAACGAATAGTCGATTTACAGGGCTGTCATCCCCGCGTAGGCGGGGATCCACCGCTCAAACAGAGTTCGATTCCCCCCAAAAGTTCCTTTCCCCTAAAAATTGCTTCAATTCGTCAATAATTGTCATAGCTTGTTACGTTTAATGCGATGTAAATTTGATTTTTGTGACAAAAACACATATATTTTCACCATAGATCCCGTTTGAATGATATTTCTGTCACATTCAAGCCAGATAAATCAGGTAATCTCGAAACAGATCATATCATTTAATTTGTACTATCTTACGACTCACGATTATAGGAGTCCCAAGTGAAAGCACTCAATATTGTATTGTTAGAGCCCAACGGCCAGCTCGCCACACACGCAGCCGACTTGCTCCAACAATCATATACACACATCAACCATTTTTCCCATCTCCCCCAATCTATACCCTCGCCTCAGGCTGATTTGGTAATTTGTGCCGATCTCGATCTATCACCGGACGATCTAAAGCGGTCTTTCCCCCAAGCCTCTTTTTGGCTCGCCCTCACCCCCACAGAGTTAACCGACCATTTGTCACAACTCGGCAATTTCTGGTCATCCTATGTGCTACATCCCTATCACCCTGCGGACCTACGGCCGAAAGTGGATCAATTCTATACCAGCCAAACGGTCGCCCTACAAAACCGTATTTCCCAAACATTCGCACACTTACGCAAATCATTGGTCGATAAGCCGGACAAACCACACATGAAAGGGGATGTCTCTCGCATCCTTGTAGAGAACTATGGATATACGGCCGTTTGCTTCCACATGCTCCAGCATAACCTCGGGGTCCTCGATATTTTTATCCAACACGGCGTACAAACGGCCGCCGTCGGCAACTTTACCGCCGTCAATAAAAAATATCGCCAACACTTATACGAAACCTTCTTGAGCCAACCTTTCCAAGGGGGTATCGAAACCTATAAACCGACCCTACTCAAAAATTTAACCGCGATTCCAGCCGTTCAAGCGCAACCAGCTTATGCACAATTAATCGCCGCCGAAGGGTGGGAATCCGCTCTGCTTTTGCCGATTTATATCAAGCATGATTTACACGGCATTATGGTCTGCTACAAAAACCGGCCGGACGACTTCGATTCGTTTCTCGGGCTAAATGAACGAGAAACCCTACAAGAAATGGCCCATCTCGTAGCGATCGATCACAGCAATTGGCGCGAATTTCGCAAATGGCATATCACCCAAGTCATTACCGAACGGTTGGCCGAAGTCCACAGCAGTCGTGATCAAGCGCTTGATCTATTCGCCAATGACATCATGAATGTCTCGGAAGCACAAGGAACGACAATCTGCTATTTCGCGGCCGAGCAGCACCGCTTTTTGCCCCAATTCCAGCGAACCATAGGGCCACTGGCCCAAAACCTACTCGACTGGTATCAGCTCGATCCCGCATGGCAAACATTATTTGACTTCTTGTTGGCCGACAGTGAACGGTATCGCATCGCCATCCCGTCTCTAAAATCCCCCCACATTCGCCGAGCTGATCTACAAAACGCCACAGGGCAAGACAAAACTGAGGTTCTCAATGCGATTCACCAGCTACGTGATGCACTCTTGGCCAATGGGGTCAAATCTTTAATTATTCGCGAGCTAAACGGCATGGAAGACCCTGTCGGCATGGTCGTTCTGCTCTACAACTACGAACATGCTTACGCCGATCTCGACGTGTCACGCGAATTTAGACGGCCGGTCACCCTATACCTCAACCAGTTCGCTATCGTCTTATCCCGTTGCCGCCAAGCGGAACACACAACACGAGAATTTGACGCCCTCTTGCAGTTCGCCAGCACCACCCATGTCGTCTCACCAGCGGCCGATATTAGTGAAAACCTATGGCGCCAAACACTCAGGACCCTGATGCAAATCACCGGAGCCGACCGCGCTTGTGTCGGCTTTGTCCGTGAGGATTGGGGGGTCACTCAATACAGCGATTCAGATCACAGTTTTCCGCCCAACTTTATCGAACAGGAGTTAGAAAATCGCGATGAATGTGTCAGCCCTGTCTGCCAAGCGGTCAAACAAACCGACCCGCTCCGCGTTCGTGATTTCGCAGACACCCCTTTCGCCCCCGTACACACCGGCTCTGCCATGCTCATGGCGATTCACAAAGAGAATTACAATATCATTTTTGTCTTGTGGAGCGATCAAATTCGCACCTTTGACAAGTACGATGAAGATTCGATTATCAAATTCGCTAACTTTGTCAGCATGGATTCTAGCAAAATCGATGCCAGCGGCCGTTTTTCACCCCGCGCCAAGCTCGATTTCGTGCGTGAAGCGATGGATTTCACCGCCGTCCAACCGGTCCGCTATGCCATCTTAGAAGAGCTTGAAGCGATTCATGATCAGTTTGGCTACGATCTTATCCACTTCCACGCCTTTACTCCCGAAAACGAACAAATCGGCCGGCCGCTCGTCTACGGCCGCCTCGATGCCGATATCGTTCTCCACAGGGGGCTGATTCGGGATACCTATCAGGTCAGGCAAAACGACCCGACCGACAACGATTACTTTTCTTTCGCCCCCCACTGGGATACCACACCCTATTTCGAACCTGAACTGTTAGAACGTTTCCGCATCGAAGACACAGCCTGTGTCAGTTTTTATCACAGCGACCGGCCGCTCGGCTGGCTCTTTATCCATCGCCAAAAAGAGCATGACTTCACGGCCGACGCAGCCCATCTACGGTTACACCTACGTCGCATCGCTCTCCGTTTAGTCAAAGCGGATATCTTGCCCAGCCTCTTAACCCGTCTCTGCTCTAATCTACAGATCGATGCGGCCAGCTTGCATATTTTCAACCATGAGCAAAATCAATGGGATCTACCGGTTCGCTATCTAAACGGCCGTGTTCTCCCCATTATCGAGAGCCGTAGTGAATACAATACTGAATTTGTCGAACAGGTCCAGCACCTCGAAAGATTCGACTATTTCACCCCAGATGCCGGTCAAAGTTCGATTTTCTCACAAAGTTCATTCGTTCAACGGGAAAACATGCGTGCGGTCGGCTATGTCCACCTCATCTCTGAAGGGCAATTCTTAGGGGTTCTTTTCGTCAATCGACACAATAACTTGTGGTGGACCGAAACGGAAGAAGAGATTATTCGTATTTTCGCCCAGATCGCCGAAGTGGTTGTGCGAAACCGTTACCGGCTTGATCTGATCAAAGATCATCGCAACAAATTTGATCACCTACGCCAAGCGGCCGCCAACGTGATTGTCGCCGGTCAAAATATCCCAGAAGTCAGCCACATCATCTTGCGTGCGGCCGTGCAGCTCACCCAAGCCAGCTTCGGCACCCTGCGCCTGCTCGAAGGGGATGTGTTGGTCGCCCAAAATGTTTGGGGTCTCGAAAAAGAAACGCGACCAAAATGGGACAGGGAATACAAACAGCTCTCACTCGACAAAGAAGAGAGCTTAGCCACCGGCTATTACAGCTTAACCGCCCAAACCTACCATGATTATCTCGCCGGTCAGTGCCCAGATGACTACGCCATTTATTCGGCGGCCGATCCCGAAGGATATAGCCAGCGTCTCAACAATGCCGAAGAATATATTCAATCCACCATCGTCATCATTATCCCCGATGCCCATCAAGCGACCCCGCTCGGCACCATCACGCTCGAACATACCGACACCAACGCCTTCAAGCGGGAATCGGTTGAAACCCTCAAATTGTTGGCCAATCTCGCCAGCTTCGCCCTGAGCAACGCCCTACGCTTGAGTGACGCCCAAACCACAGAAACACTGGCATGGAGCGGACTATTCGGCTCGAACTGGTGGCATGATGTCTCCCAGAAGTCACGCGCCATCGATTTCGATCTGGCTCTCCTGCGCCGCTTAAAGGTGGATAATCCGAAATTCTACGAAGCGATTAATCGCATAGAAGGGGCGGTCAAAGCGATCGAAGAGGTCCCAGCCCAAGACTTGCTCCCCCGCGCTTTTGAAGAAAAGCCGCAAGAGCTCGACATTCATCGTGTCCTGACCCACCAAGTCAATATGCTGCTTCGCCCTCATCCCCATTGCCAACAAATCATGGAATTTACCCCTGAAACACGGCCGTTTGTCAAAATTCACGACTCCCAATTCCGCATGCTGCTAGAGCGGCTCATCAAAAACAGTTTAGATGCGATGAACTATCGCGGCCGTCTCGTGGTGCGTACCAAAATCGTCATGGGCGATCTCGAAGTTCAAATCGAAGACAACGGCCCCGGCATCCCCCCACATGTTCAGCGCATGTATCTGAAAAAGAAAACACCAAGCAAAAAAGGGGCGGGGATCGGCGGTTTAATCGCTAAATTTATTTGTCAAAGATCGGGTGGCCAGTTACGGGTTACTCGCACCGGGAAACAAGGCACCTGTATGTCGATTTTCTTACCATTGGCGGGTAAACCAGAGCCGCAGGAGGCAACGGCCGTATGATGCCGATCATCTCTTCGACCCCGCACTACCGAGGACACATTCTGTTCGCGGAAAATGATACCCACTATACAGCCAGTGCCACCGCATTGCTTGAGCTGGAAGGATATAAAGTCCAGCATATTCACACCCCACAAGAGCTAGACGTTGTCGAAAATCTCAATATTTTCGATTTGGCGATCATCGATATTCGCCTGCTCGATAACCATGATGAGTTTGATGAAAGCGGGATAGATGTCGCCCATCGACTACCGGCCGAAACGCCCAAACTGCTCATTAGTCTCTATACATCGAGTATCCATTCGGCCATGCAAAAAGAATGGTTTGAAGAGAAACGGCTTCCGGCCAACACCGACTGGTTCCACAAAGAGCAAGGGGCGGAACGGATGCTGAAAAAAGTAGACGAGCTCTTTGACCAACATTATCCAGACAATCCTGAACTAAGCATTGCGACCGAGCGCCCCTTGGTCGACTATGTCCGTCACATTCCACGCGCCGGACAACGGCCGGAATCTTATTTCGATGCGTGGTCCCAAGAACTCGACCTTCTTTTGCGCCGTCTCTTTATCCGTGAAACCAGTCTCGAGCTGTTGCGGATGGGGCGCGGCTATGGCGGTGCTGGCCTAGCACGTGTCACCCCGATCTATGAATTTCACGGCGCAGAACAAACCCACACCCGTGGCGCGGCCGTCATTCTCAAGTTCGGCAAACTCGATAGCATTCAAGTCGAATATGACAATTATCGCGAGTTTGTCGAACCATTCTTAACGCAACGTGCCACTAATGTGGTCGGGGTTAAAGGGCGTGCCGGCCGTTTGGCCGGTATCCGCTTCCGTTTTATTGGGGCGCAAAACCCGCTCAGTAGCGTCCAAATTCAAGATCTAAAAACCGGTTACGAAACCCTAACCGCAATCGATCTAAGTCAAATCTTCGCCGATCTGTTTCAAACCGCCTGTGGACTCTGGTACAGTGGCAAAGCGGAATCGGCCGCTCCGATCCCACTTGTTTCAACGTATAAGGGATACTTCAAGTTTTATGATCCGGTGCAGTGGCAAGAGGTGTACGACACCATCGATACTGTTGTCGAAAGCTCACCTTACTTCACCTGTGATGGGGACGAACTGCTTATGCCACGCGAACGAGGCCGAGCCGAACGATTACCCCACCCAGCTCGCTTCGCCGACAAGCACCCAGAAGCGTTTCCCGCTATCAAGTATCAATGCATTACCCACGGAGACTTTAACAGCCGTAATATCTTCGTCGAAAAAAATCGCCAAATGTATAGCACATGGCTCATCGATTTCTTTCGCACCGGCAACAGCGCCGCCCTGCGCGACGCGATTCAACTGGAAACAGTCATCAAATTCTCTCTGCTACCGGTCACCGATCTGGCGCAAAGATTGGCGTTCGAGCGGGATTTACTCTCTCCTCACTCATTTGCAGATCCGTTAGCGGTTCGCAAATGGCGAGATGTCAGCAAACCGTTCGCCAAAGCGATTTATGCCATCATGTCCATCCGCGAAATGGCGCGCTGGATTCATGGTGAAGATGATATGAAAGAATATTATGGTGGATTGCTCATCAACACCCTAAAAGTTTTAACCCTAAAAGCACGGCCGGACTCCCAGCAAGAATCACTAGAAACGCGCCGTCAACACACCCTCTATTCGGCCGCGCTCTTAGCAAAAAAGTTAAAGAATTGGCCCGCTTAAATAATTTATCAAAATCACTCAATCAGTAAAAAATTATGTTCCGAGATAACGAAACCCAACAACTCATGTCACGTGCCCAAGCTGGCGAATCAGCTCTCATCATCGGAGCCAGCGGAATGGGCAAATCTAATTTGTTTAACCACTTAATGAAGCAGGATGTGCAAGCCCACTATCTAGGCGATCAGGCCTCCTACTACATTTTTGTACGGGTCAATTGGCACTTTGCGGCCGATTTTTCCACCCGCAGCTTGTACAGTCTCATCATCGAACAGCTTGAACAGCATCCGTTACTCCAAGCGGAGCGAGAGACGATTCTGGGTTATCATGAAAAATTGCTTAACGCCCAAGATGATGCGCTTAAAGTACAACGTTACTTTAAGCTAGCGGTTCGTACCGCCATGCAAAACCCCAAACGGAAATTGATTCTGCTTTTCGATCAATTTATCGACGTTTATCGCGAAGCACATGATCTATTCTTCGCCAATTTGCGCGGACTCCGTGAAGATTATAAATACCGCTTGTCCTATTTCGTCTTTACCCGTCACACCTTCGAAGACATTATCGAACAAGACGGCGGCCGTGAAGAGTTTTACGAACTCCTCAGCGATCAACTTCTCGGTTTGCCCCCATACAACGAAGCAGATAGCCAATCTGCAGCCGAACGCATCGCCAAACGGCGAGGCAACACAGTCCCGACAGATGCGTTACAACGGCTCTACGAACTATCCGGCGGTCATGGGGGGCTTCTTCGTATGAGCTATACCCTCTATGAACGGGATGGGTTACCGATGGGCAAAGGAAAAAGCGGACTAAACGTCCGTCTCCTCGCCGATCATGGACTCAGCGTCGAATTGCAGAAACTATGGCAAAGCCTCAGCGGAGACGAGCAAAAATATCTACTCCGCTTAGTTCATGACGAGCATTCGATCACAGCGGCCGACCTCACCCCAGAAACATTATTGGTCAAAGGGGTTTTACGGACAAACGGCCGTGGTTTGCCCCATATCTTCTCACCATTGCTCACTCTTTATATTCGTCAAACAAAAACGATTTATGATCGAGTAGTCAGCTACGATGAAAAAACCAATATCCTTGAAATTTGCGGCAAGCCGGTGGAATTAAAAGGGAAAGAGCTGGAACTATTCCAAATCTTGCACGACAACATCGGCTATGTAGTCAGTCGGGAACGCTTGATCAAGCGACTATGGCCACGCGATGATTATGAGGCGGCCAACAGTAATTTGAACACAACCAAAAAACGGTTACGCGACAAATTACAACCTACTCATTTGACCCAAGACCTCATCGCCACCGAACACGGCCGTGGGTACAAACTACTCGATCTTTAGAAAAAGATGAAACATGAAAGATGAAGTATAAATCGGCAACTGCAAACCGAACACATCTCGTAGAAGCTCATTTCATACTTCATACTTCATACTTCTCACTTCCCTTTCTTCCGTGACATTTGTTCCAAAACAGAAGCACGGCAACACCATAAATCAGGTCTCTTTTTCCGTTCTTGTTACAAACCGTTGACAAAGTTGTCATAAGTTAACCGCCAAATTTTGCTATCCTTTTAGCATATGGAACCACAACACCACACAAAACAAAATTGATTTTTGTGTGGTCATTTCGCCCTAACCTATGGCCAAGATAGCGATATTGTTTTAGCAGTCTGAAAAAAAACCTTCATTTCTATTTTGCGCCAACGCAATCTTTTTGGAGGTTTTTTATGATTTCAATTGTCAATCCAGAACTCGTTTCAACAGGGGTCGCCTTAATCGCGACAGGTCTTTTTATTGTTCTTTTAATCGCTGGTGAACGGGTTGTTATGAAAGCGATGGGTAATACTTTTTTTAACCAACCGAAAACTGAAACCGAATTGCGCCGCTTGCTCAAAACGCACAATGTACCGCTCAAAGAGTGGGGGCAAGGCAAGGCGAAAGTTGTCAATAGCTTGTGGGAAGAGATACAAAACGGGGAAAGCACCCTGCTTTCTAATCCGCTACGGCGGCGTGTTTCCACAGTCTCTCTCATCATTAGGCGCGGTGATCATATTCTAATCGAAAAGGAACAGCGCTTAAAAGACGGCCGGGTGCGTCAACGCCATATACCCCCTAGCGAAAAGCTACAACGGGATGAAAATTATTTGCAGGCCGCCTACCGTGGGCTACAAGAAGAGCTCAATATCCTCCCAGAAGATGCCTCTTTTAAGCTAGACACCCACAATGTGCGGACCATTCAACAACCCTCTAATTCTTATCCGGGCCTACTTGCGGAATATCATATCCATACCATAGAAGTCGATATACCTAATTTGCCCCAGCATCAATTTTCAACAGAAGAAATGGATGCAAGCAACGGCCAAGAAGCGAAATCCCACGTTTGGGATTGGTCATACCCTCCGCCAAACTTTAGTCACTAGAAATCAAGTTCAGCTTGATTGCATCCACACAACACGGCCGGAATGAAACCATTGCTAAATTCCGGCCGTTGCGCCTCTAAGCTAGAGCCCGCCACACAATCTTCAACCATACGACAAATTCTGTGTCACTATTTTTTCACCAACGTTAATTCACTACGCCACGCTTGCGCGATCTGCTCGTCTGTCCACAAAACAGGAAAGTAATCCCCCGCCAACCATAATTCAATCAAATCCCCATAATGGATGCTACCCAACTGACCCGATTGTCCCGGCGGCGCCATCGCACGGGCGTGCGCCATATCTCCCATATCAATCACCTGCAAAAAGGACGGGGAAACCCCATTATGCTCATACACATGGCCCGCCGCCGACACAATCGGTAAAGAGGCCGTTTGGGTCACTGTATCTGTGTCCCCCCCAATCGGGTATGGACCGTGGCTAAAGATCGGATCTAAGATTTCTTGCTGTCCCAAGGCATGGGGAAAACGGACCTGATGCAAACGCCCCCAGTGCCATTTTTGAGGATTTTTATCCAAATGATCAGACAGCCAGCCGGTTGTTTCCGCAAAACAGCGAGTAAACAAAGCTCGACGGCCGGTTTCGCCGCTCGGAAGCCACCGACTGGTAGGATCATCGAGCAAGCGCAACAAAGTAACACTCCAGCGGCCATAAAACTCACTAATCGGATACAACACCGGATGCGGCCCCGCGCCCAGCAAATCAGTGAAAAGAGCCTCACCCAAAAGCGGCCGCAAAATCGCTTCACTTAACAAGCGGGTAAACACCTGATAAACGGTCCCGCCGACACTTTCAACCCCAAGTTCGCCATCCCAATCACGAAAAAGCTCCCAGCTCATCTGCGCCTGTGGATCGGCCGTCTCAAAATCAGCCAAGCGGGCTTGCAACGCTTGGCCGGGTAGCGAAACAAAATCCCGCTGCCATCGAGCACAATCATCGGCCGAAATCTTCTCTTGCCCTTCAATTAGGTCAACCAGTCGCTTAGCTCGCCATCCGTTAAACCACCCATCCCCTAAATCGTAGGGGAAATCATCCGGCACGATCTTGTGGTTGCAA
>WTJY01000185.1 GCA_011524645.1 Anaerolineales bacterium
AAGATGAAGTATGAAATATGAAGGGGTCATAAAAAGTGATTTTTAGGCGCGGTGTCGTTTCATACTTCATACCTCTCACCTTGATTTTGCGCAAAATCAAGGCAACAAATATGCATCTAATGTAAATTTCAACAACCGAATAAGTTCGGCATCGCGCCAAAAGCTGTAGGGGCTAGGCAAATCGCCCAACGAGTGGCCACTTGAGCCATGTTAACGCGATTTGTCTCGCCCAAAGTAGCGACGCGTGTGGTCTCAGGGCGAGACAAACGACGTTTACACGATTAACGAGTGATCATCTGTGGTCGTTTGCCTAGTCCCTACAATTCTTGGTTCTGTAAAAGGGCATACCCACAAACATTAAAATTACATTTGTTGGAACGAATGGGATTTTCCCTCGCCCCTACCGCTCGGACCGTGAACTGGACGCTCATATCAAGTGTTTCAATTATACCTACTGCAATAAGTGGCAAAATGATTTGCAATGAAACAAGGCTCTCTATAATTTAGTTGGGAAAAAACAAATTGCCCCACCCAAAAGGGGGGGCAATACGCTTTTTTTGTTTGTTTAATTGTTTTTTGAACAAAACGGCCGTAACTTTTAGGGGCCGAATTGATCCAACACAGGGGCATACATCGCATTGCAACCATCAATTCCAGCACAATCTTCCAATGGTAATTCTGGAACACCCTCGAATTCATAGGCTCCTTCAACGCGGCGGCAAACCGAACACGCATTTGCAGGCACCAAAATTCGTACTTTGGTTGCCAATCCTTCTTGGATCTTTTTCAACATCGCTTTGTGTTCTTTTTCAGTCATTTAATTTGTTATCCTTCAATTCAATTGGAGTAAAAAGCATTGTACACTGATCTGTGCTTATTTTCACAAGCATCTGAATCAAATTTTAATGGTAAGGGGAACCCGTGGCAAATTATACCAATTCAGATACGATAATTTGGAATACAAACTCAAAAATCTAAACTTATGCATATTTTAATTATCGGTGGAACACAATTTGTCGGCCGTACACTCACCCAAACAGCCTTAGAACGCGGACATCAAGTGACCCTCTTTAACCGAGGCAAAACCAATCAAGAGATTTTTCCCGAAGCGGAAAAACTCGTTGGGGATCGTGATGGTGGCTTAGAAGCGTTACACGGCCGGTCATGGGATGTCGTGATTGACACCTGTGGCTATGTCCCTCGCTTGGTGCGTGACAGTGCCCAGCTCTTACAAAACCAAGTCAAACAATACGTCTTTATCTCCACGATTTCCATATTTGCCGACATGAAAACCCCAGACATGGATGAAAATGCCCCGCTGGGACTCATGCCAGAGGGTGACAACACAGTTGAAGAAGTGAAGAACACCACATATGGCCCACTCAAAGTATTGTGTGAACAGCTCTTGCACGAGCTATTTCCCGATAAATGCTTAATCATCCGGCCGGGATTAATCTCAGGCCCCCATGATCATACAGATCGCTTTGGCTATTGGCCGTGGCGTGCCGCTCAGGGAGGGGACATCTTAGCCCCTGAAAAAGAACAAGCGATTTTGGCAAAGTGGAGCAAGCGTGACTAAATCGATTTTCGGCCGATCTTCGAGCAAACAACGCACATATCCCCCTACACCATCACGGGTGACAAGGATACCCCATAACGGGGTACTCTTCATTCTGTCTCTCTTCTCTCTACTCTGTCTTCTGGCCTGCACCTCTACCATTCCGACTCCCATTCCGACCGAAACACCGGTTCCACCCGAACCGACCGCCACGCCCGATATTACGGCCGATTTTATCGGCTTGATGAGTAGCCAACATGGCATCGCGTTGCGCCATCCGGCCGATTGGGTGGTTGAGGATGGCCCCACGCTAGTTTTGGCCTCTGATCAAGCGGTTCTCGCTGATACCAGCGGTCAAACGACCGGTACCTTGCTCATTCTAAATGAAGCACCAACCGCGCTAGCCACCAGCGATGATCTCGCGGCAAGCTTGGCCGATCTCGTTGCCCAAGATGGGGTTCGCATTTTTGCAGAGAGCGGCAACTTTAGTCTAAATGGGCAGGAAGCGGCTCAACTCACGGCCGTGTCGGTCGAGGCCAATGGGATTGAATTTAACACAGACTATATGGTCATCCGCAATGGGGAGCGAACCGTGATTTTTACCGGTGCTACCCCAGACTATGAAACATTTGAACCGATTTTAAGGGCGATTTTAGAAACAGTCATTATTGAAGAAATAGTCGCCACACCAACCCCATTACCACCAACGTTAACGCCGGTCCCCACTCCCACGGCCGTTAGCGAAGCGGAGGGGGAAGAGACTGACCCCGAAGATGTAAACCGCGACGAAACAAGCGATGCAGAAACCGAGGCAGCAATCGATACGGAAGATGCAACGGGCGACACCGACGAAACGGCCGTCAGTGATGAAAGTCAAATCACCTTGACCGCCGACATCCCATCCGACTTTGTCCAATATGTCTCCAGTGAAGATTGGTATACGCTCGGTTACCCCAGCGAATGGCTCATCGATGACCGCAATCCGCAAGCGGTCTTGTTCGCCTCAAATGAAGCACTTTTGGTTGATAACCCGTTCAGTGAAGGGGGGGGAACCGTGTTTGTCTATAGTGGTGAAGTCAGTTTGCCCACCCCACCTTCGGCCGTGTTTGTTTTAGAAAACTTTATATCATCTTACGCGATTTATGATGGGTTCGACTTGGTTATCTCTCCCTATGAGCTACAAATCAACGGTCAAAATGGGGCCAACGCCCGTTATAACGTGACGTTTCAACGCATCCCCGTCATTGCAGACTACTATGCTATCGTTAAAGGGTCACGCTTTATGATTTTTGTCTCCCTAACAGAAATCGATTCGATCCCCGAAATCCGGCCGCAGGTCGATGCGATGGTTGCCTCAACAACGATTAAATAGCCCCATCAACACATCACACATCGGAGGAGAGGTGCACAAACAAGGGGCGCGTGGATTTTTTGTTGATAGGTTCTGCAATTCTGCCCCCCAGCCGCCAAAGACCGTTGGGGGGCTTGAAAAAGGGGATTTTGTTGGTTGCCTTGCAACCAACAAAACCCGTTCAGAACAGGCGAACCGCCGCAAGCGACGAGCGTTTTACCCCATTTCGCGCGATCTAAGCCATTGTGATAAACTGCTCTTGTTTACAACAAATCGATTAATCACATGTCTCATCCTATCCGCACCCTACTTATAGACGATCATCGCTTTATTCATCAAACAATTGAGCTTTTACTACGCAATGTGCCTGATATTGAATTGATTGCCCAAGGGGGCAACGGCCGTGAAGCGATTCAACTTTGCGAAGAGCAACGCCCAGACCTCCTCTTGATGGATGTCGTGATGCCGTTTATGGATGGAGTCGAAGCCACACGCATCATTCGCCGGCAATTCCCAGATATAAAAATATTAGTTCTTTCAAGCTACCAAGACCATAAAAGTGTCAAGACAATGCTCCAAAATGGCGCAATTGGATACTTAATCAAAGGTGCGCTTACATCTGAACTAATCCCCACCATTCGGACCGCATACCAAGGCAACATCGTTTTATCCCAAGAGGTTATTAACCAACTTCTGTACACCAATCAAGCACAAAACAACAACGACTTTTCACTCACAGATCGCGAGTTAGAAGTGTTGGCTGAATTAGCCCATGGGGACACAATGAGGGAAATAGCCAGCACCCTTAAAATTAGTACCTCTACCGTTAAATTCCATATCAACAATATTCAAAACAAACTGGGTGCACAATCAAGAACTCAAGCCATTATCGTAGCAGCAAAAAACAACCTTATCTAAACTTCTCTCTCAGACACCTATCGAAAATAGCCCAACTCATTGGATTTACCCTCCCTCCTATCAGTAGATGTCCGGAAAAAAATCTAAACAAGAAATGCGAACCTGCCTATTTAGACAGGTTATCAGCAAAAAGACTCTCAATTTAGACAGTGGTTTGACAAATTAGATACAATCTATAATATACAATTTGAATCTATGGATACTTTTGCCAATACAAAGTGTCTAGTTAAATTTGTGTCACTTCTACTTGGGAGGGGGTGGGTGAAGTAGACTAATCTTCTACTCCAATATCTCTCCAAACTGAAAAGAGGGATATTTGATCCGACACAAATTAAAAATAATTGAGCACTCGGCCCGATATATTTTTAACACAAGGAACAAATTTACCTTAAAGGCAAATTCTTTGTCACAGCGATCTAAAAATGGCGAGGGTATTGAAAAATAGCAGATCTATTGTTGCGGTAACGCACATCTACTAAGAATCAAAAACAATCATAGAGGCTCAAAATGCTTGAAGACAAGATTTTTCTATATGTCGAAGATGACGCAAGCAGTCGTACGATCATGAACCTAATGCTTTCGCGTCTCGTCAAAGTCAAAAAACTAATTATCTTTGAAGACAGCACAGATTTCACGTCTCGATTGTCAGCTCTACCAATACAGCCCGACATTATTCTGTTGGACATTCATATGGAGCCCACCAATGGGTTTGAAATGATTCATTTGATTCGCCAAATGCCCGAATATCAAGACAAACCAGTGATTGCACTAACCGCTAGCGTAATGAGTGAAGAAGTTGAACAACTCCGCGCGGCCGGATTTAACGGTACCATCAGCAAGCCTTTACCAATGAGTGAATTCCCCGCCCTGCTCCAACGGATCGCCCGTGGGGAATCGGTCTGGTATACCAGCTAAATTAGCAAATTGTATTTCGCGAGGATAACAACAAGTGATTAACTCTTTAAAGGGAAAACGAATCGCCATCATTGAAGATGATGTCGTCAATTTAGCCGTCTTCGCCACGGTCCTACGCAAAGCGGGCGCTATTCTTATTCAGGATAATTTCACGGCCGATCCGGTAAAAAAACTGTTAGGATACCAAAAGATCGACCTTATCTTGCTCGACCTTTTATTACGGTACGAACAAGATGGATATAGCGTGTTTGAAACGCTCCAGGCCACCCCCGAACTCAAAGGGATTCCGGTTGTGGCCATTAGCTCCCTAGACCCCGCAACAGAAATCCCAAAACTTAAAGCCAAAGGCTTTTCCGGATTCATTAGCAAACCGGTTAATGTCAACAACTTTACCCAACAACTGCTCGATACTTTGAGCGGCCAGTCGGTGTGGACCACCGGCCGGTAACAAAGTGAAAAAAATCAAGTGAAAAAAATCATATGTCTAAATATTTAACTCCTCCCCATACTCTCAAACAATTATTTTTACCGTTTTTCTTTATTGTGATCGCCCTACTTGTCGCGTGTACACCAGATACACCGGAAACAAATGACGTATCACCACCGGTCACCGACACAGACAATCTGAGCATCGCTCTCCTAACTGACATCGACGATCTTATGAATGACTACTATCGGCTTTCCTATGATGCGATGCGTAGCTTTGCCGCGCGATCCGGTGCCGATTTGACAATTGTGCCGGTACATCGTCCCTCATTTACCCCAGACGCGTTCGACGACCTCGCTCAAAACGGCCTAGATATCGCGGTCATGACCGGCTTCTCCACGCCAGAACTGTTTGTTGAATACTCAAATAAATACCCGGATATCTACTTTGTGAGCATCGACTATTACATGGAGACGATGCATGACAACGCAACAAGTATCATCTTCGATGACACGAAAGTCGGTTATCTAGCGGGCGTGCTAGCCGCCAACTTAACTGAGTCCAATAAGATCGGTGGTGTCTATGGGCTAGAGCAGATTCCTACTATTATCGCATTGGCAAACGGATATGAATTGGGCGCAAAATCTGTTAACCCTGATATCGAAGTCCTCAAAGATTTCGATTCTGGGCCTAACCCTTTTTCTGACCCAGAAGGTGGTGCAGAGATGGCCAATTTGCAGCTTGACCAAGGGGTTGATGTTATTTTTGCAGCCGCCGGTGGTACAGGTATCGGTGCCTTAGAAGCGGTGGCCAGCTATCCTGGGAACGAGCAATCACACTACTGCATCGGTGTCGATACAGATCAATGGTCAACAGTCACCAACGCACAGCCTTGTCTCATTTCCAGCGCGATCAAAAATATCCCTCGCGCCATTGATGACGTCCTCACACTCATCATCAATGGAACACCCCCCTCAGATCAATTTATCGGGACGGTCAAACTCGCCCCATTCCATGATTTTAGCGAGCAATTTGCCGATTTAGAAATCTCATTAGAACAACTCAGTCAAGAACTTGAAACCACAGACTTGCCCGCTGAATAGATAGATACCAATGGCTGGGAAAAGCATATGAACTATATCCGCAAACTTTCCCTATCAAGTACCCTAAACATACTCATTATTGTCGCTTTTATTGTACAGGGCTCGGTTTTCTATCTCTTTTTTCGGAATTACTCGACTACATTGGTCTCAAGCCTTAGCGAAGATTATTTACGACAAGAATCGCAACGGATCAGTGGGGCTTTGTCCAATGTACGACGTAGTATCAGTCTAGACCTGTTTATTTTTACACAATCAACTGGGTTTACCGGTGCAATCCAACAGAGTGATACGTCCGAAATCGAGGCATATCTATCCAACAATGTCAGCGACATTCGATTTGATCATATCGCCTTTCTAACCCCTGACGGGGAATTCATAAATGTCAGCGATCTCAATATTAGCCATACCGAAATCGTAGAAGAGTTGCTTCAAGAGGCTCTTAGTGATGTCCAACAATCGAAAATCGTTATTGAACCGATTAACAATAACACGACAACCGCAGAGCAATATCGTAGCTGGTTAGCGTCAACCACACTCATTCGGAATAACCAAGGGGTACTTGTGGGGTCGATCTATGCGGCAAGAGAGCTAGATCAAGCGCTCCTACAGACGATCAACTTAGATCGTAACGATGTTCAGTTAAGTGCATTTTACGATGGAGAGCGGCTTTTAACGACCAATCTCGCCGTAATCGATACACTGTCTTTTGACTCAAACCTACTTACGATCGCTGAAGACGAAATATTTGTTCAGCCAGATTTTGTATTTTCAACCAATGGGCTCCCTTACATCGAGCTCTATATCCCCTTCCAAGCGGAAAATAGTCAGCAAGATAACAGTCTGATTTTCGTTTCCCAATCAGAATATGGGGCGGTTTACACATTTAATCAAATTTTTCTCAGGAACACCTTTCTAACGGTCGGTATCGTTTTGATCTTAACGACGCTAACCAGTCTCATTTTCGGCCGTGTCTTTCTAACAACACCACTACGTATTATTAGCCAAGGGGCACAAAGGCTAGCAGAAGGGGAATATCAAGAGCGTATCAATATCAACAGCCAAAATGAAATCGGCCGTCTCGCGACCCGCTTTAACCAAATGGCCCAAGCGGTACAAACCCGACAAGAACAGCTCAGGGATCAAAACAGAGAGTTAGATATCGCCCGTGAAGCGGCCGAAACAGCCAACGAAGCGAAGTCCGCATTCCTGGCCAGTATGAGCCATGAGTTACGTACGCCACTCAATGCGATCTTAAATAGCAATGAAATGATAATTGCCGGCTTACTAGGTGAAATCAATGA
>WTJY01000441.1 GCA_011524645.1 Anaerolineales bacterium
GACCCGAAGGGTTTTAGACGCGAGCTGTGTGGGGTTGTATTCAACTGAAACCCTTGGGGTCTTTGGCGCGGGTTGTGTAACGGCCGACATGTGTAAGCGGCCGGATTCCGTCGGCGAATCCAATTGACAAAGCGGTCAATTTCGGTCAACATGTTGATGCCTCCTAAGGGCTGAATGATTGAGTGAGTTCAAACCATTCTACTCTTGGGAGGTCTACCTCACCTACCACAGAGTTTACATAAAACTAATGAATAGTGGTTCGCGTAAAACATCGTAATAGGATAAATTTGTGGCGAAGAGTGAGCGAGATAAATCTCGCGACTATAGTAGCGACCTGTGGTTTTGCGAATACGGCCGTATGGTAAGGAATGAAAGCTAAATAACTGTCGTATCTAAATTGTCACCGCCTGCGGCGGCTCGTAAAGTTGTTTGTTAGTTTTTTTCGGTGGCATTGCCACCGAAAAAAACTAATTGAAGGATAGCTTGCTCGGCCGTAGGCCGAGCAAGCTATTAGACAACACATGCGACAATTATTTAGCCGTTATTCCTAAGTTATTGGAAAATGACGAGAAGAGCGTGGGGCATGGTCCCATGCTACAATGCGCGGGTGAACAAACTTTTGTAAGAGGTATCAACGCTATGACTCTCAAATTATTGCTGATCAACGGCCCTAATCTGAATTTGTTGGGGACCCGTGAACCGGAAATCTATGGTGCGGAAACGTTACCGGAATTGGTAACGGCCGTACAGACCTATGCTTCAGAAAAAGGTGTGGAACTGCGCCATTTTCAATCGAATAGCGAAGGGGAATTGGTCACGGCCGTGCAAGAAGCGCGCCACTGGGCCGATGGCATCATGATTAATGCGGGGGCCTATACCCATACCAGTGTAGCGATTCGGGATGCGATCGCTGGGGTGGCGCGACCAACAGTCGAGCTGCATATTTCGAACGTGCATGCGCGGGAACCGTTTCGGCATCATTCCTATTTGGCACCGGTTTGTCTGGGGGTGATCGCGGGCTTCGGCCGGAATAGCTATTTCTTAGCGGTGGATGCGCTGCTTGGGCATATAAAGATTTCACATGCGGATTAACGTTCCCTCTTAAATATCGCTACAATCCAAACGATTGATACAACTGTTCTTGGATATATTGATGCCCAATTCTCTACGACAACCCACAGGCCCGTTGGCCGGAATCAAAATCGTTGATTTAACAACGATTATTATGGGGCCTTATGCGACCCAGATTTTGGGTGACATGGGGGCCGATATTATCAAGGTCGAACGGCCGACCGGCGATGTGTTGCGCTATTCTAATCAGGGGCGCAGTAAGGGGATGAGCAATATCTTCCTCAATAACAATCGGAATAAGCGGAGCTTGGTGCTTGATTTAAAGCAAACGGCCGGTAAAGAAGCGTTGTTTAATTTGATTAAAAAAAGTGATGTGCTGGTCAGCAATGTGCGGACCCAAGCGATGGCTCGGTTGGGGCTTTCATATGAAGCGATTAAGGTGATTAAGCCGGATATTGTGTATCTTTCTTGTATCGGGTTTGGGCAACAAGGGCCGTATGCCAAACGGCCCGCCTATGATGATTTGATCCAAGCGATGGCCGGATTCCCCAATCTGTTTACCAAAGCATATGGGAGTGATCCAACATTTATCCCGTCAAATTTATGTGATCGGATTACGGGGCTAAATGTGGTAAATGGGATCACGGCGGCACTTCTCTATCGGGAACGAACCGGTCAGGGGCAAGCGGTTGAAATTCCGATGTTTGAGACCCTGTTGCAATTTTTGTTTGCGGACCACTTGGGGGGATATACGTTTGTGCCGAGCGAGCCATCGGTCGGATATGAGCGTATTGTCAATCCGAACCGCAAGCCACATCGCACGGCCGATGGTGGGTTTATCGCCCTCTTGGTTTACAATGATAAGCAATGGGCTGAATTCCTGACTCTGATCGACCGGCCTGATCTGGTCGGACAAGGGATTTTTGCAACACACGCCATTCGTGGACAAAATTTTAAGGATGTATATGGGTTTGTTAGCGACATGATCGCTAGTCGGCCGACGGCCGAATGGGCGGATTTGCTCGGCCGGTCTGATATTCCACACTCCGTTGTGGTTGAGCTTGAAGATCTATTTGATGACGAACATCTCCAAGCGATTGATTATTTTCATCAATTCGAGCACCCTAGTGAAGGGACCCTACGAACGACAGCGATTCCGAGCCAATGGTCGGAAAGCCAGCCCAATATTTGGCGACATGCGCCACAATTGGGTGAGCAGAGTCGTGAGGTTTTGACCGAAATCGGCTATACAGAGGCTGAGATCGGGACTTTGGTTGAAAATGGGGTGACGAACGGTTAAGGGACACCGTGAACTGAACTAATTTATGGAAACATTTGACTTACTACAAACGCTATGTGAAACGCCCGGCCCATCAGGGTTCGAGGCTGATATTGCGGCCGTGATCCAAGAGATTTGGCGACCGTTGGTGGATGATATAACGGTTGATGCGATGGGTAGCGTGATCGCTCGCAAAAAAGGAGTTGGGGGTGCGGCGGCCGGTCAAGAGAAACGGCCGTCGATTTTGCTGGCGGCTCACATGGATGAGATCGGGCTAATGGTGCGTCATGTTCTCGAATTTAAAGGAAATGGCTTTTTGCGCGTTGACCGTATTGGTGGGGTAGATGCTCGCCATCTATACGGACAGCAGGTTGTCGTGCATGGACGTAAAAATTTGCGAGGCATTATCGGGGCCCCGCAAACGAGTTTGCTGGCGGCCGATCGTAAGTTTAAGCCGTATGATTTCGATACGCTGGTTGTGGATACGGGGACACCGTATGAAACACTTAGGGAAATCGTTTCTGTCGGGGATGCGGTGACGTTTTATCAGCCATTGCGCAAATTGAAAAACGGCCGTGTTGCCGGAAAATCGATCGATAATCGCTGTTCACTCGTGACAGTCACCCAATGTTTAGAAGCGTTGCAAACGCGCCAGCATGAATGGGATGTGGTCGCTGTGGCAACGGTACAAGAAGAAGTTGGATTAAAAGGGGCGGCTACCAGCGCCTTTTCGCAACGACCTGATATCGGGATTGCGATCGATGTGACCTTTGGGTCTGGCCCTGGGGCGAACGATGAGCGCACTTTTAAAGTGGGTGGTGGTCCTGCGATTTCATATATGCCGGATAGTCACCCGGCCGTAAGCAAGGGGCTGGCTGATGCGGCCGCTGCGATGGAAATGGGGGTGCAAAGCGAATATGCTGCAGCCGGTGGTGGTACAGACGCTTATGCCCTGCAAATCGCCCGTGAAGGGATTCCTACCAGCGGGATCGGTATTCCTTTGCGTTATATGCATACGATGGTTGAATCGATCAGCTTAAAAGATTTGCAACGGGTCGGCCGGTTGTTGACCGAGTATATTTGCCAACTTGATAACAAGACGATCGATGCGCTTGCGAAATCCATGATGGATGATTAGTGGATGCAGGATAGTGGGAAAAATATTTAGCGGGAGAGATACGATCTGCCGAAACGGCGTTGGTTGGGACAACTATGTGGTTGATCATCCACGTTTTACGGGTGGGATAAAAAACAACACAGTGACACGTTATGTCAATCAAATGCTCGACTTGCCTGCATTACAACTCGAAATTAGCTCTCAGATTCGTGTGGTTGAGCGGGAAGCCCATGCCCCTTGGGATCGTGTTTATCGAGGGTATCCGGCCGGTATTGAACATACGGCACACGTCTTGACGGCGATGGTGCGTGCGGTTATCAGTGCGTTGTAAAGCTGGATAACATGTGGACAGTTGGCCGATTAACAAGTGGTCTGTAGTCTACTAAGTTTAAGCGTAATTTGAAATCCCCTATACTTGTAATCAACAAGCAACAAGACAGACAGACTTTCTTTCCTCTAATTTTTTTCCTTTTTTCCTCTTCCGACAAAAGACTCCGCCCCAACGGAGTCTTTTGTATTTTAAAGGGGGCACTACATGATTAATCTGTGATCTGGAGATAGTTGGCGATGGCGGGCCAATAGCTGGTGGTCACGGCCGCGCGTGGGGGGATCGGTTTGCCAACGGGGACCCCGCGTTCTTCCAAGAGATGTTTAATAGATCCGATACGATGTGGGGCATCATACATGGTGAGGATTGTGTTGATTTGGGCATGGGCGATTTGCGCGGCCGCTAAATCGCCACGGCCGACCGCTTGACATAGATCGACAAACGGTTCGGGGATGGCGGTGGACAGGCCGCTGATCATGCCATGAGCTCCCATCGCCAATGTGCCGAGCGCGATTTTTTCATTGCCGGCCAAGAAAATTTTACCTTCGGGTAAGGCGTGAATTAAGGCTCGTATGATTTGACCATCTCTACCACTGCATTTGATACCAGCAAAGTTGGGTAGGGTTTCTAGCCGGGTGAGTAGTGCTGGAGAAATGCCGTTGATGGCGAGGTGAGGAATATCATAAACCATCATGGGGGTGTCGCCCGCAATTTGGGAGATATGGCGAAAATAGGCGAACAGATCGTTGTCGGTGAGTTTGAGGAAGTAGGGACAAAGGACCAAGATCGCATCGGTGCTGTGTTCGATGGCGTGTTGGGTTAAATCGATTGTATCTTTGACTGTATTCGTCCCGACATGGGTGAGTGAGATGTACGGCCGGTTTTGCGCTTTACAGGCGGCGATCCCCGCTTCATGGAGCCGTTTACGCTCAGTCAGGGAAAGCATAATCCCTTCACCGGTTGTGCCACCGATTAAGACCCCTGTTGTTTTTCTTGCGGCGAGGAAGTCGATGAGTTGGTGTGCCACGGCCGTATTGACCGTGTAGCCATCCTTTTGCAACGGGGTGGCAAGGGCGGGAGCTACCCCATGCATCAAACGGGCCCGTAATTGTGTGATTTTGTCAGACATTCGGTTTGATCCTGTGTGTGAATAGTTAAAACGATTTTGGGTGTTCGCTTGAATTTTGGTGTTCAATATCTCGGTGAGATTTAGATTGAGGTTGTGGTTTACTCCGCTTCGGTGGTGATTTGGAGGGGAAACCCTTCGATTTGGGCAGCGAAGCGGGCTTTGGCGACCCGTTTTTCGGCGTCTGATTTGCCGTAGCTACCGACGTAGCCGATGCCGTGGACGTGGGTTTGCATGGCGATTTGTTCGGCTTGCATGCTGTTCCGGCCGAAGATGGTTTGTAGGATGCGAATGACGAATTCGAAGGTCGTGATCGGGTCGTTGTGGATTAAAACTTTATAGGGCGGTTCGAGCGTGGCTTCGGTAACAAGGTCTTTTTCTTCAACGACTTCGGTGTCGGTTTCGATGTCAGGGAAATCTATTTCTGCTAGTTTTATCTCTTCCATTTTGTATTCCTTTGTTTTGCTCGATTCAAGGGCAAAACATGGCGTTGATTATAGCAAAGATGGGCGGTGCGTGGTGGAAAGTTCGACGTCTTTCATTTGATGTTCTTTTTTGTCATGCTGTTGAAACAGAGAACTTAAAACTAGCTACCTATGTGAATTAAATCGTGTAAACTTGTGTCAAGCAGATAATCTATCGGTGTAAGGGCGAACCATAAAATGAATGATTATGACCAAAAAGTAGCAAAAATAGAAATGTATAATCAACCAATTTTGGAGGGCTTTGGCGTGTGGCTAGAAAAAAGTGGGCTGACAAAAAAAACGGTAAAAAGACATTGTGAAAACATTGATTTTTTCGCTGAATATCTGATCTATTATGAACCCCTGTCAAGCCTAGATGAAGCGGACAACTCGGATGTCTACATGTTCCTCATGAATTGGTACCCTCGTAAGGCGATGTGGGCGTCAGAAGCACATACCAAATCTTACATGGCTACATTTCGGAAGTTTTTTGTCTATCTGAATGAATGTAAGCAGATAGAGCAATCAGTTGTGGATGAAGTGAAGGGAACGCTCAAAGAAAACAAGGAATCATTTTTGGAAGCAGTTGCCTTTGAGGATGACGACTACGAATGGTAGTGAATAACGCCCAAGGAGACATCAAGTGTCCATAATATACGATCCACAGACAAGCTCCCTCCATATTGTATTAGTACGTGATGTCGGAGAATCTTATGAGCCAAAGGACGGCCGTTTTGTCGTCTATATCGATGAAAATCAGGATCAAACGGAAATCGTTATTGAAGGTGCTAGAGAATTTCTGACCCAAGCCGCAAACTCGGTTACTGAACTGACGGCTACATCTCCTGTAGCCAAAGCACAAACTGAGCCGGTTTGGGAAGATGTAGACTCTAGCATGATTAGTGCATTTAAATATAATGACACAACGATGACTTTGGAAATCATCTTTAACCGAACCGGCCTGTATCGCTATTTTGATGTACCGGCCGATGTCGTGGAAGATTTGCGAGCATCATCTTCAAAAGGTAGCTTTATGCGCTCAATGATCATCGGCAGTTATGATTATGAAAAAGGAAAAGGGCGGCGCTAAGCGTTCGCATGATCATAGGAGTAAAAATGGGACGTCAAAAATTGATACCAGACGATATACGCGAGAAGGTTAAGGCTATTGTTGACCAGTTTAATGAGGAACATAGTTTCTCACCTCAAAACAGTTCAATGAGCCAACTCTTCAATATATTTCGCGGAGCTTCGGCCGCACAGAGAAAGCCAACATATCCCATCGGGACATATATCCCGCGATTCAGGGGAAAATTTTTGTATCTGGATCGGATCGGCTATGGTCAGGACCAAATCCAGATTTGTCGACTAACTTGGGATGGTGACATAGATAACTGGGGTTTTGCTATCTACAAACACAGCCGCAATAAGTATGATGCTAATGAATGGTTTTTCCCCGGATTTCAAAAAGTAAATGGGACCGTGGAAGGTGCTATGCGTGCAGGAAATGAAGCTTATCCCCTATAGGCCAGCGAAAAACAAATTGTAAAATTTGTTAGTCAAGCAACTGACTTGGCTTTGTTTGACCCTATGCTGTGTATAATAATCAGCGGAGGGCTAAAACGAACTTTGTAGATCGAAAAGCGGAACTATCATTCTTTAATCACATTTTGCACCGAGAACATCCGGGGCCAGCGCAATTCATCATCTTATACGGCCGTCGTCGCGTGGGCAAAACCCACTTGCTACGACACTGGGCCAAAGAGAGCGGGATTAAACATACTTATTGGGCGGCCGAGAAAGAACCTGCACCCAATCAGCGACGCAAACTGTTTGCTAAAGTAGATAACCGAACGGTCGCTCAATCCCCCTTATTTAATAGTTGGGCAGAGCTTTGGGAAGCGATTGCACAGGTCATCGGACAGGAAAGGCAGATTCTGATTTTAGATGAGTTACCCTATGCGACCGATGGTGACCCAGCGATGTTGTCAGCATTACAACACGCATGGGATCAGCATTTTCAGCATAGCCAATTAATTTTGGTGATCTGTGGTTCACAAGTGCAAAGCATGGAAACGCTTCAGCATCGACAGTCGCCTCTATTCGGCCGGTTTACTGGGCAATGGTTTTTGCAACCGTTGCCATTCCATACATTAAAAACATTT
>WTJY01000128.1 GCA_011524645.1 Anaerolineales bacterium
CTTCACTTCGGCCGTACCATTTACCCCCCTCGTCTTCGACGCACCACCTCTCCCCCCCGCCCCACGAACTTTCTCACATGTGAGCAAATTGCCAAGCAATCTCCCTACGCGGGACACATTCTTGCCCACATCGGCCGTCGTTCCCGATCTCAGCTTAACAATCCCTGCACTCCTGCCGGACCAAGCTCTAACCATCACCTTCCACGCAGAAATCGCCAACCCGCTTAACACGATCAGCGATGTTATCGTCACCCAAGGGCGCCTAACCAGCACAACCGGTGTCGATCTCTCTACCAGCGATCCAGCTCCCGACCCGATCAACTACCCACCAAGCGATGGGGAAACGATCACCCCGCTACTTGTCGATACCGATGTCGCGATCACCAAAACGGTGAATCTCACCACGGCCACCGCCGGTCAATTCTTGACCTACACCGTCGTGGTCGCCAACCTGTCAACCCAGACCAGTACAGTTAGCGTCTCAGATACGATCGATTCCCCCGCAAGCTTTGTTTCTCTCGACATTTCGTGTGCAACCTCAGCACAATCGACCTGTTCCGCACCTAATATCGACGAAATCGATGACCAAACAGCGATCATTGCGGCCGGTGATCGCCTTACTTACACCGTTGTCGGACAGCTCCATTCAAATTTATCGGCCGGTGTGATTACCAATACCGCAAAAGTTCTGTCTCGTGGCGCAGTGACCGATACCGATCAAAGCAACAACAGCGCGACAGTGACGACCACTATCCTCGTTGTGGCCGATCTCGTGATCAGCAAAACCGCCCCAGCCACAGCGGTCGCCGGTCAACCAATAACCTATACGATCATCGCCGCCAGCGAAGTGGGTCCCAACAATTTAACCGGTGTCATCATCAGCGACACCTTCGATACCGCATTCGCCTCCTTCCCCTTCAGTTGGACATGTACCGCCAATGGGTCTGCCGCTTGTGGCAATCTATCCGGTAGCAGCCTCAACCTCAATGAAACGGTCGATCTATCCGTCGGCGGCCGTCTCACTTACACCGCCATCGCCACTCCAGACCGTGACTTTATCGGCACGATTACCAATACGGTTATCGTCACCCACGCCAGCGAAACAGACCCGAGCAACAATAGCGCCACAGCGGTCACCGTTGTCACGGCCGAAGCCGATCTCGTCATCGAGAAATCGGTTACCCCCGTAACAGCCATAGCCGGACAAACCCCGCTCACCTACACCGTAATCGCGCGCAATAACGGCCCCAGCCATGTCGATACCGTCCTCATCACCGATACCTTCAGCAGCGACCTAGACAACATCAACTGGACAACAGTTAGCAACAGCGGAGCGATCGGCTTTACCGCAAGTGGCAGTGGAGACATCGCCACCACAGGCAAGCTAGAAGCGGGAGGAATCGTCACCTTTACGATCACGGCCGTTCCCGCCAGTTCCGCCGTTTCATCACTCATCACCAACACCGCCACCATTTCCGGCTCCGTTTACACCGAAACCGCCCCGAACAACAATCAAAGCGCGCTCACCTCTGTCACCCTAAATCGCGTCGCCGATCTTAATCTCACAAAATCGGCCGAACCAGCCACCGGCATTGCGGGCGACACCTTGACCTATACCTTGGTGATCAGCAATCCCGGCCCGAGTGATGGGCCAAGCACCCGCATCCAAGACACTATCCCCACCGAAATCGATGCTGGAACGATGTCTTGGCAATGTGAATTATCGAGCGGTAGCTGTCCCCCATTGACCTCGATTTTCGATCTTGATGAAACGATTATCCTCACGGCCGGTTCCGTCATCACGTATATCGGTGTCGGGACAATTAATTCGGCCGTCACCGGCACCATTACCAACACCGCCAGCGTAACCCTCTCAACACCGGTAATCGATCCCAATGTAAGTGACAATAGCGATCAAACCGTAACCCCACTCCAAGCCCAATCTGATTTGGGCATTGCACTGACCGGATCGGCCGATCCGGTCACCTTGGGCCAGCCACTCCCATTTACCCTTGTTCTAAGCAATAGCGGCCCGAGTCGTGCCGACAGCACCGCTGTAACCGTCACTCTCCCCAGCCAACTGCTCTATCAAAGTGATGATTGTGGCGGAAACCACACAACAGTTTGGCGTTATGATCCGGGTCCACTCACAGTCGGGCAAACGATCACCTGTACCATTCAAACCGAAGTCAGCACGGCCGCGACCGCCGGAGCGGTCAACACCAACGCCTCAATCGGCACGAGTGGTGCTAACATCGACCCCCACACCGCCAACGATGATGCCGCTTTGAGCGTGACCATCGTGCGTGGCGAATTTAATATCGCCGATAGCAGCATCTTTGAAGGAAGCCCCGCCAATATCACAGTCACGCTCTCGGCCGCATTGCCGTACACCGCGACCGTCAGCTATACCACCACGGCCGACACAGCCCTAGCACCGGCCGATTTTATCGCCGCGACCGGTGTCCTAACCTTCTCCCCCAATATCACCGAACAGATCATTGCCGTTTCCACCGTCGCCGAAACCCTATATGAAACGGATGAAACGTTCACGGTAACGCTAGGCGGTGCCCAAGTCGGGGGCATTAATGATGGCTCGGCCGTGATCACCATTCTCAATGATGACACGCCGCCAAGTGTGACCCTCACCACCCAAGACATAGACGAAGACAACGGTCCGGTCGTCTTTACCGCCACCGTGTCTGCGATCAGTGCACTTGATGCTGTTTTCAACTACATAACCGGTGACGGAACAGCCACGGCCGGTAGCGATTACCTGGCCGCCAGCGGGACGATCACCATTCCCGCAGGTGGTCTCACCGCCACTGTCTCAACCGTCGTGACCGCCGACACCACCTACGAGCATGACGAAACGGTGCGCTTCACCATCAGCGGACTCACCGGAGCCACAGCCGCTAATCCAATCATCACCGCCACGCTACGCAACGATGACGCACTCCCAACCCTTTCAATCGAAGATACAGTCATAGCCGAAACGGCCGGTTCCGCCGTCTTAACGATCACCAGCGACCTCCCCAGCGCATTCCCGATCACCATGACGCTCGACACGGCCGATAACAGCGCTCAAGCCCCCAGTGACTATATCGCGCTCAGTAGCCAAAATGTTGTCTTGCCAGCCGGTTCCCAATCGATTACCGTCTCCGTCCCCTTGATTGACAACGCTCTATACGAAGAAAGCGAAACATTTACCGTGACCATCAGCACCATCGTCACCGGCACGCTGAATGATGCCAATGCCCAAGTTACCATTCTAGACAATGAGTCTCCACCCACCGTAACCTTATCGACAACCGCCGTAACGGAAGATAGTGGCCCCTTGATTTTCACCGCCACCCTCTCCGCACCCAGCGCCTTAGATGTCACCTTTGTCTATACCAGTAGCGATGGGACCGCCACCGCCGGTAATGATTACACCGCCGTCAATAACAGCGCGACGCTACCGGCCGGTAGCAACAACATCACGATCACCGTGCCCCTAACAGCCGATACGATCTACGAATTAGACGAAACGGTTCGGCTAGACATCAGCCCCCCAATCAATGGGGTTGCGGCTGTCACGAGCATTACCGGCACCATCCTCAATGATGAAGCCTTCCCGCTTTTGTCGATCCTAGACAATGGTGGTACCGAATCAGATGGCTCACTCGTGATCACGGTCACCAGCGATATTTCTAGCGCGTTGCCGATCACCGTCACTCTCAATACCACGGCCGACAGCGCCACCACACCGGAAGACTTTACCCCACTGACCGGATTGCAATTGACAATTCCGGCCGGTGCCCAACAAGTCACCACCACGCTCACCCTCATCAATGACAACCGGTACGAACAAACGGAAACCTTGACCGTCACCCTAAGTGCCCCTATCTCGGCCGCCCTCAGTGACAGCTCCGCCCAACTGACCATCACAGACAGTGATCCGCAACCGACTCTCACCCTATCTACGGCCGATGTTGCGGAAGACAGCGGCACGCTCATCTTTACAGCGACCCTCTCAACCGCCAGCGGGGTGGCCACAACATTCAACTATCTCATTAGTGATGGCACCGCCACCGCGCCCGCTGACTATGCCACAGCAAGCGGCACGGCCACCATTGCGGCCGACACGCTCAGCACCGTCTTTACCACAACGATCGTCACCGATGCGATCTATGAAGCGGATGAAACGGTACAAGCGACCATCAATAGTGTCTCCAACGGGACCCCACTCAACACGATCATCACAGCAACCCTGCTCAACGATGAATCTCTTCCCCCCCTCTCTATCGCTGACAACACGGTCAACGAAGCGGATGGCTCGGCCATCATCACAATTACCAGCGATATCGCCAGCGCATTCCCGATCACGCTCGCCATCAGCACCAGCGATAACAGTGCTTTAGCGACCAGCGACTACATCGCCGTGACCAACCAAGCACTCGTCATTCCGGCCGGGGCACAAATTGTCACCACCACGCTAAGTATCACCGATGATGTGCGCTATGAAGCGACCGAACAGTTCACCGTAACGATTGGCTCTGTCATCTCGGCCACACTCAACGACAATCGGGCAACCATTACAATTATCGACAATGAAGCCCCACCCGTTGTCACGCTCACCACAAATGATGTGCTAGAAGATAGTGGCACGCTCGTCTTTACCGCCACCCTATCGGCCGTTAGCGACCTTGATGTTACTTGGGTCTATACGACCACCGATGGGTCGGCCACCGCACCGGTCGATTATTTGACAGCAACCGACAGTGTCACGATTACGGCCGGAACCGTATCGACCACCATACCGGTCGCCATAAACGCCGACACACTTTTTGAAGCGGACGAAACGGTTCAGTTAGACATAGGGAATTTGCAAAACGCAGCAACGAGCAGCTTGTCCCTAACCGCATCAATTCTTAATGATGATGCCCCACCAGCGATCACAATCGCCAACGCGGCCGTCATTGAAAACGAAAGCTCGGTACAAATCACCTTTACGAGTGATGTCCTCAGCGCGTTCCCCGTCACGATGACCATCTCCACGGCCGATAACAGTGCCCTATCCGGTAGCGACTACACAGCGGTCACCAACCAACAAGTTCTTTTACCGGCTGGTCAATCGGCCGTAACCGCCACAATCACCCTTTTGGACGACTTGATCCTAGAGTCGGTCGAAACATTTACCGTCACCGTCACCTCGATTCTTTCCGGCACGCTAGCCAACAACGTAGCCCTCATCACAATCTACGATGATGAAAGCGATCCGGAACTCAGCATCGCCGATGCCAGCGCCTCTGAAGCGGCCGGAACCCTCACCTTCACAATCAACAGCTCCACCGTAAGCGGTTTGCCAGTTACGGCCGATATCGCCCTGTCGAGCGGCACAGCGCTTCTTGGCACAGACTTCGAGAACCTCCCCATCAGCACAATCACGATCCCGGCCGGTGCGATCAGCACCACCGTCGTGGTAACCTTGACCGATGATTTAATCGATGAACCGCTGACCGAAACGCTAACCGCCACGCTCAGCAATCCGATCAATGGGATTCTGAATGACGCGGTCGCGATCGGTACCATCATCGACAATGACGCACCACCAACCCTATCAATCACCGATCTCAACACCAGTGAAACGGCCGGTACAGCCGGAGTGACCTTAACGCTCTCGGTCGTCAGTGGCCACAATATTACCGTTAGCCTTGCCGCAACCAGCGACAGTGCCACGGCCGGTGTTGACTTTATCTCCCCCACTAACCCGGTCGTGATCCCAGCGGGCACACAAATCATCACCCACCCGCTCAACATCATCGATGACGCGATCACCGAACATACCGAATCGTTTACCGTGACCGTCACCACCGCTTATAGCGATGTGGTGACGTTGGTTGATGATACGGCCGTGGTCACCATCACCGACAATGACCCCGATATCATTGTTTCATTTAGTCAAAGTAGCTATTTAGTCAATGAAAGCAGTGGCAGTGCCGTCATTACAATTACACTCAGCAATGAAACCGGATTCGCGGTACCGGTCGCTTACAACACCCTCCCCTCTAGCGCCACCGCGCCAGATGATTTCACGCTTGTCAGTGGCGTGTATACCTTTACCGCAGGCATAACGGAAACAGCGATTTCGATTCCATTAATAGACGACTCACTTGATGAACCGAATGAGCGGGTCGCTTTATTACTCAATACACCCACCCGCGCCGCAGTGACTATTTCAGCTATCCCTTCGTTCCTCATTATCGAAGACGATGATGGCGACCCAACCGTCCGCTTCGGCAGTGATACCGCTAGCTATAGTGAAGCGGCCGGCACCGTCTTGATTCCGGTCTATCTCAGCAATCGGTCGTCATTCTTGGTCGATGTCAATTACGCCAGCACCAATGGCACGGCCGTGTCCGGTGCTGATTACACCGCAGTCCAAGGGACACTCAGCTATAACCCCGGAGAAACGGTCAAATATATCGAACTCCCCATCCTCAATGACACTCAATTTGAAGGTGTAGAAACGCTCCAATTGACCCTCAGCGATCCGATCCGTGCCGCTCTGGGGCTTTTCAGTGTCTTGACCATCGATCTTACTGAAAATTCGGCCGCACCTACCCTTTCAATAAATGATGTCACCATCACCGAAGGGGACAGCGGTAGCCAACTCGCCACCTTAACCATTAACAAAGCGGGTAGCTCCACCATGCCGGTGACGGTCACGGTGAGCACCGCCAATAACACGGCCGTTTCCGGCAGTGACTACACCGCGCTCAACCAAACGATTCGCTTCGAACCCAGCGAATCGAGCCAAACAATCACCGTCTCGATTCTGGGAGACACGACGGTCGAAACGGATGAACAATTCTTTGTCAATCTCAGCAGCCCGATCAATGCCACACTCGCCGATGCACAAGCGGCCGTAACGATCACCAATGACGACACAAGCACCCCTAATCCAACACACCCTATCTATCTCCCCTTCCTTGTGCGGGAGTAATAAAAGCTAGCCTACATCGTTCCCAAATCGAAATCGAAAATGTGGGTCCACGATTGGGACCTACCCGAAATTCCCTCCATAATTTTGTGCCTCCCTACTGCGGGGGAACCAACACAAAATTCCCGAAGTGTGTTTTCTTCATAAATTCTTGCTGAGCCAACGCGATCTCTTCTAGCGGGAAAGTCTGCGCCACCAACGGCCGAATCTCTCCCCGCTCGATATATCCCACCAAATTAGGAAAGACCGGTTCATCCCATGCCGTACAACCGATTAGCGTAATATCTTTAAGATAAAAATCACGCATATCGAGGGTCACGATCGGCCCCGCAATCGCGCCAGACGAGGCATAACGGCCACCACGCTTCAAAATTTTCGGGATTTGCGTAAATCCTTCCCCCGCAACATTGTCGATCGCCACATCAACAGATGAATCCCCCAATTCAGCCAACAGATCGGCCCCCCGTGGCACAACCTGATCGACACCCAAACTTTCCACTTTGGTCATCTTGGCTCGCCCAGCCACCGCGATCACCTCCGCCCCGCGCCGTTTGCACAGCTGCACCACGGCCGAGCCGACCCCACCAGACGCACCGGTCACCAGCACCCGATCATCGGCGGTCACCCCCGCCCGATGGACCATGTTTTCGGCCGTGCCATAAGCGCACGGAATCGTCGCTAGTTCGACATCGCTCCAATCACAATCCACCACAAACACCTCGCTAGCGGGAACCCGCACATATTGAGCAAACGCCCCATCAAAATCGGAGGCCATCCAAATATTTTCAAGCGAGTGATACCCATATCGGCGCATACAAGCCCGCACCAACACCCGCTTCCCGATTTCAAGCGCGACATCGGTCACCCCTTCTCCATGAGCCACGATCTCACCACAGCAATCGGTCCCTTGAATAAACGGAAACGGCGTCTTTTCATTCCACCCACCGTCAGCGATCTCCCCTTCTTGCTCGCGATCAGAAAATTGCTCAGTCCCAGCGGTAACCGATGATGAATACCACCCTAAACGGGTGTTGATCTCTGTATTGTTCACCCCCGCCGCTAGAACTTTAAGCAACAGTTCACCGGCACGGGGCTTTGGTCGAGGAACATCACGATAATCAAGCTTGTCATACCCCCCGTTACCGGTTGTCACCACCGCTTTCATCGTCGGCTGCAACGGCCGTACCGTATATCGTTCAGGATCGTCATCATCTATCAAGTAACTTAAATCCATTTCATCTTCTCCAACGCGAGATCATCAATATTTGACAGATTGTTTTACCCTGACATAACAGATTTGCAAGACGATTTCGTATTCCCATTCCTCCATTTTCTGTTATACTGCCACCTGTCGAGGCGCCAAACGCTTCCCACAAATTTCACACAACTCACACATAGCCTCAATTCATCTAAAGGAGACACTCATGATTTTGAGCAGATTGTTCCAATCCGCTAAGTTACGCGGATTCTTGTTGTTACTATTCACACTTTTACTGGTTGCCGCTTGCGGGCAAACAACAGACACGGCCGATACGGCCGCTGACGGCGACGCGGTCGCAGAGGTTACAGAGGAGGAAGTGGAAGAACCCACCGAAGAACCAACTGAAGAACCGACCGAAACGCCAACCGAAGAACCAACGGAGACACCGACCGAAACACCGACCAATACCCCAACCAGCACCCCAACCAGCACCCCAACGTCGACCTCGACTCCAACGGAAACACCGACCGAGACACCCACATCAACACCGACCGAGACACCGACCAACACCCCCACGTCTGGGCCAACCAATACCCCGATCCCGGTTGCCACCGCCACACCAGACACGGTGACACTGGTCTACTTTTCAAACCCGAATGAAGTACTGGGGACTTTCCCCGTACGTCCATTCGACAGCGCAGGACTGCTCGCCAACATGATTTTGGTCCGTAGCTCACTGAATGTCATGAGAAATAATCTCGGTGGAGCCAAAGATGGCAATGCAGAAGCGTGTAACGCCTATGTCAACGCCTATAACTCGATTTTATGGTCCGGTGTTTTCTATGAGCCAGTTCCAGCCGAATGGCAAGATATCGATCTAATTTACTTTAATTCGTTCGTCTTCGCCCTTGACCGTACACGTCCCGCATACCTGTCTTGCGTCAATTCCGGCAAAGTCGATGACTTTAATCACGGTTTGGCCCTACAAACGATCAATGAAGTCACATCATATATCGAACCGGGTATTAATGCGGCCGCATCTCGATAGACTCCCAACTTAACCCAAACTCCTCGACACCAAGCCCTTATTCCGGCCGGAATAAGGGCTTTTCTTTTCCACTTTTAGAAAAATCCATCTCACTGTCACTCTGTGTTAAAATCGCTACTCAATTTAAAGAGTCATGTCCATTTCAAGAGGTTGAACATTTGTGCTAAAATCTACTTCATGCCCGAAAAAACCAATCTATCAACCAACACAACCATAGAGTTTTCCTATGCCAACATTACTTGAGCAAATTCTCAATCTTCCCAATGGTGCCCGCTTTTATCGAGCCGACCTACATAACCATACACCGGCCGATCCCGGTTTTCACTGCCTCGATTTCAGCCTCATTACCGATGAAGAGAAAAAACTGTTCGCCCAAGAATATGTTCGCTACGCCAGCGAAACTAAGGGGCTCGATATTATCGGGATCACCGACCATAATGACACCGCATGGATCAAACTCATCCAAGAAGCGGTCGAGTCGGCCGAAAGCCCGCTCATCGTCATGCCGGGGGTCGAATTAGGGGCCAATGAAGGGAAACGGCAAGTCCATTTTCTCGCCCTATTCGATCCAGGAACAAGCGCCACGACAATCGATCACTTTGTATCATCACTAGGCTTGCTCCCCGATGAACGATTTGATGCCTATAGCCAGACGCCACGGCTCACCGATCTAAACTGCCGTCAACTTAGTTCACGCATTACCCAGCGCAAAGGGCTGCCCATCGCCGCCCACGCCACGCGGAAAAACGGCCTGTTACATGAACTAGAAGGGGAAGGGCGGGTCATCGCCTACGAAGATAAAAATCTGCTCGCCCTTGAAATTCCGGAAACGAGAGACAGGCTATCTAAATTTGTCAAGCGCTTGGTCAAAGGGGAAGCGGACCACTATGGCAACAAAGCAGTCGCCTGTTTGAATAGTTCCGACGGCCGTGGGCTAGGCAAAACGATGAGCAAAGACAGGCTTTCAGTCGGTGACAGGGCGACAAAAATCAAGCTAAGCCAAGTCAGCGTCGATGCCCTGCGCCACGCCTTTATCGACTTTGATTCACGCATCAGGCTCGAAGGAGAACACACCGAAGAAGCCTACCCCCGCCTACTCGGGCTCGCCATCGATCAAGGGTTCTTAAATGCCCAATCCCAACCGACCAGCGACCCATTTCTCATCCATCTCAACCCAAATCTCAACGCGATTATCGGCGGCCGTGGTGCCGGAAAATCAACGCTACTCGAAGCGATCCGCTTCGTGTTTGATGTCCAGCCCCGCACCGATGCCACCGCCAAACAGTCAGCTAGCGTACTCAGCTTTACCCTACCGGAAGGGGCCAAAGTCACCGCCTATTACGAAATGACGGACGGCACCCGCTATGAAATCAGCCGCACCTCCGGCCGTGATCCAGAGGTCCGTGATGTCGCCAGCGGCCGACTCACCGGTGTCCATCCGGCCGATTTGCTCCCCAACGGGGTTCCAATCGAAGTCTATGGGCAAAAAGAAGTGTATGAAATCGCCAATGATGTCACCTTCCAGCTCAATCTGATCGACACCTACATCACCGAATCACTACGCGACATCCGGCGGGAAGAAACCGATCTACTCCACAAACTACGTGAAAACGGTCAAGCGATCATTCGGCTCGAAGATGAGCTTGATGCCAATGAACAGCAGGTTCAAGCCCTAAAAGGGATTCAACTAGAGTTAGATCGGTTAGAAAAAGATGAAGCACTGGCCCAGCTCGAAGAAAAGAAAACGCTCGAAGCGGAAAAAATCATTTTAGGCCAGCTAGAAAAACGAGCCGCCCAACGTCTCTCGCTCCAATTGCCAACTCAAGATGCCATCTCAGGTTTAGCTGACCAGCATTTTGGCGAACTCACGGCCGTTATTCGCCACATGGACACCCATATCGCCAACGTAATCCAACAGTTAGAAGTGGAACTAGCCCAAATCTGGGAGGAGACAACGGCCGTACGCCAAGCATGGCATACCCAATACCAAGAGAATGAAGCAGCCTATCAAGAGCTTAAACGCACCCACGGGGACAGCTTCAATATCGATCGCTATTTCCAGCTCCAGAAAAAGCATACCCAGTTGACGGCCGTGGCCCGCGAACAAGAAGCGCGACAAGACCAGCTCCAAACATTACGCATCGAGCGCAATACATTGCTTACCGCGCTCGACCAGCTCCGTCGCGAACGGGAATATGGGCTTCGCTTACAAAAAGTCGAAGAGCTCAATCAAGCACTCACCGGCTCGGTCCAAGTCGAAATCACCCCTTTCGGCAATCGCCAAGCGTTCCACACCTTTCTCTCCGACCTGCTCAAAAAACAGATCAGCCGCTTAAGCAAAAAGGTTTTAGAGGATTTGCTCGCCGCGGACCAAGATGCACTCCATTTGGCTCGCGCCATCCGGCTAGAAAAAGCGGACCCCAACGGCCGTGATAACCCGCTAGAACAAATCTATAACATCAGCCCCAACAATCGGAAAAAATTTGCGGCCGTTGCCGAAGAAGCGATTTTCGCGCTCGAAACCTATCGCATTCCCGATTTACCTCAAATCAGCCTGCGTGTGGGCGAAGATTACCGGCCGCTCAATCCCCCATTGGGCCAAGCGGGGCTATCAACAGGGCAAAAATGCACCGCCATCCTCTCGATTATCCTCGTTGAACGGAATACCCCGCTCGTCATCGACCAGCCGGAAGATGATTTAGACAACGCCTTTATCTTCCGTGAAATCGTGCAAACCCTACGCCGCGAAAAAGAAAAGCGACAGTTTATCATCGCCACCCACAACGCCAACATTCCCGTCTCTGGCGATGCCGAGCTAATCTTGCTCATGGAAGCCAACGAGCAACACGGCTGGGTCGCCCACCGTGGCTCGATTGACGACCCCGGCATACGGGAGCCGGTGGAAAATATTTTAGAGGGGGGGCGTGAAGCGTTCCGTCTGCGGCAGGCGAAATATGACAATTTTTAGCAGGCTCCGCATATTTAGCATGAGATAGTTTGATAAAAGTCAAATGATGTCTCACATTGTTTGAAGAGACAACGACCGACCGTTGTCTCCTTCTGGCTACTTCTCAACCAATACCGGCAAATTCCCCAACGCCACCACATGGGACCAATCCGCATTCCCTTCGGTGAACACGGCCGAAATCTCGGTCACCGTTCCATTGGCGGCCGCCATCACATTTTCCATCCCCTGCAACGTACTACCGGTGCTAATCACATCATCTACCAAAATCACATTTTGCCCATCGATCAAAGCGCGATCTTTTTCGTCTAAATACAGCGTTTGCTCACTACCGGTTGTAATCGATTTAGTGGTCGCACTGATCGCATCCCCCATATAGCTTTTATAGTTTTTACGCAACACGAGATACGGCAAGCCCATCAAGGCGCTCATTTCATAGACCAACGGCATACTCTTCGCTTCGGCCGTGACCAGCACCGTTCCTTGCGCATCTTTCAAGCGTTCCGCCAGCACGGCAGCCGCCGCTTTGACCACATGGGTATCCCCCAGCATATTAAAAATAGCGATCCGTACCCCCGGTGCCACTTCAAAGAGCGGTAGATGGCGTGTTAAGCCAGCGATTTCTACGGTATAAGTTTCACGTTCAGACATTTATTACCCCTTTCACATCGTTTTTTGGATTAGGTCGTCGCCATGCGACAAACATCATGGCCTAGAGCCATAAGCACCAACGCTGAATTGTAAATGGTAAATGGCTAATGGTAAATGGTAAGTAACCCCTCATTTTCCATTGGCTTTTGATCATTTACCATTTCCCATTCTTTACTTCGGCATCCGCTCCGTCACCTCTGGAAACGCCTCACTCGCCCCATCAAACAAACCGCTCTCCCCACCCTTAATATGCCAATCGAAAAACGCTAGCGTATAGGTACGGACAATCTCATTGCCACGCGTCGCATCAATCTCGCCGGACAAGCCGATGGTACTCGTTAAGGGGGACAAAAATGGAATGTCCGTAAAGTCATAGTGAGCGGTATCCGCGATAGTCAACCACTGGGTATGTGCGGAACTGTTCCCCATAAACGAATCGATCCATGCGGTATTTTTTTCACTCGACCATGACTCAGACATAAAGAAAAAAGTCGGGGCATCGGCCCCTGCGTCGATCACTTCTAACGGAACAGGCCCGAACCAAGCATCTAAACCGACGGTAGCCACGCAATCGATCATCTGGCAGGTCCGCACGGCCGTGCCTCCACCGGTCGAGTGTCCAAACACGCCCAAGCGCTCAAAATCGACTTTACCAGCAAATGCCCCCTCGGCCGCCTCATTTAACAACGCAAGCTCATCAAGCGCATACAAAATATCCCCTTGCCACTGCGAACTGAGCAAACGGGCATTCGCGTCATACGCCTCCCCTTCACCAGACAAGGTAATCGGATCGAGAAATTCGATCCGGCCGTCAGGGAAAATCGTCATGCTCGCCCCATAGGTATGCTCCATCGACATGACAATATAGCCGTGACTCGCCAATTCCTCCATCAGGGTGGTGCTTTGCCCGCGTAAGCTTTCATAACCGTGTGAAAAGACCAAAAGCGGATAACGCTCCTCGGCCGAGCTAACCGGCACGTCAAGCCGTGCATTCCCATTGACCAAAGTCGCGTGTCCCAGCGCAAAAGCGGGCAAATCTAAGCGCACCGCAATCGTTTCGGCCGATTCGGCCGCATTGGGTAAAAACGGAGCCGGTCTCCCCACCACCCCCTCTTCAGCCGGATACCAAATCTGCACCATAAATTCCCGTGCCGCCCCTTTATTATCTCCATAAATCTCTTCACGCCCCTCATCAATCATATGGATACTGGTTGTACCGATGTCATAACGGCCGGTCGGATCAGGCAAATCAGGCACGGGAATCAATATCGGTGGCACAAACGCGATCCCCAACAGCAACGTCCCCAAAACGAGCCCACCCCACTGCCACCAGCGGCGAGCGTCACCCAAGGAGACCACATAAAGAGCCACAATCAGGAGAGAAACAAGCAGATAGACCGGCAACATTTGCCAGCGATACCCTTCGATAAAGATCTGTCCGGCCGTGACCAAAGCCAAAGTCACCGGCAGCGCATCACGCCACGGCAACTGGCGCATTTTGCGCGCCACAAACGGTATCCAAAGTGCGATCAGAAGCGTAGCTACCAACAAAATCAATACAATTTCACCAAATCTCATATAAGCCTCGTTTTTATTTTTTCCTGATACTGCCGAATTGGGTGGGATAAGCGCAAATCGTTCAAAAACAGTCGATTTACAAGGCTGTCATCCCCGCGTAGGCGGGGATCCACCGCTCAAATAGAGTTGGATTCCCACCTTCGTGGGAATGACAATCTTTAATTGATCAAGTCCCACCAAATCCGGCAGGACTAGATTTTTTCAATGCCCGCTCTAATAAGCCATACAAACATCTAAATTTCAATGGAATCCCAGATTTCTCTCCCGTCAGGCAACAAAAAAGCGTGACCGATTTGGGTCACGCTTTTTCAGAACACCTAACGCGTAATTTGTAGGGGCTGCGGCGGCTGGGAAACTATTCTCCAATATCGCAGAACCTTGTGTCAACCGGCCGTCCCGCCCACAGTCTATCCAATTGGCAAACCTATGGGCAGGGTGGCTGGAATTTCGCTTGATTCTGGCAAAAAAGTGAGATTCTTGGCCAGCCATCCAGCCCCTACATAGCTCTTTCAATTATTCGAATAGACTATTCAACCCCGAAAATATAAAAGTAGTGGGCTTGCCCACCCGCCTGAACTTCAACTTCCATCTCAGGATAATGCTCTTCGATATCCCCGACCAAAGCGGCCGCTTCATCCGGTGTTGTTTCTTCCCCGTAATAAAGGGTCATAATCTCCCGATCTTCGATATCTTCGATTTTGCTCAAGAGTTCGAGCAAGACACGCACAATCGAATCACCGGCCGTGCGCAGTTTGCCATCGATTAACCCGATAATGTTCCCTTCTTCAACCGCAACCCCGTCGAGTTCAACACTACGGGTCGCCACGGTGACCTGTCCCGTAGTCACTTCGTCGGCCAACGCATTCATTTCAGCAACAACAGCGTCGAAATCCCCATCCGGGTTAAAGGCGAGCATTGCGCTGGTCCCTTGAGGCACGGTACGGGTCGGTACAACCACAACCTGTTTAACGCTCAAATCACGCGCCGCTTCACACGCTAAAATAATGTTTTTGTTGTTGGGCAATAAGATAATCTTGTCGGTTGGCAAAGCATCGAGCGCGTCATAGATCTCTTCGGTGCTCGGATTGTTGGTTTGACCACCCGCAACCACGGCCGCAGCCCCCAAGTTGTTAAAGACGTTAGCCAGACCTTCACCGGGAGCCACCGTCACAATAGCGATTTGCCCCGGTTCGACGATAACTTCTTTCGCCTGTGCCGCCTGCGCCGCAATCCCGATCTGCGCGGCCGAAGCATCTTCAAGCACCCCACCACGCATAATGATGTCGTCCATCTGCATCTGCATATTTTCGATAACAACATCGGTAATCTCCCCCAAGCTCACCCCATAAGAGATCGGTACACCGGGATCATCTACATGGACATGAACTTTCACCGTGGTTTCGTCCCCGACCACAACGGTTGAATCCCCCATCGCGTCGATTTTTTCGCGGATTTCGTTGACGTTAAACCCACTCCCCATCAAGATAAATTGAACATCGTAATGATCATCGATATTCCCATCTTCGGGAGCAACCAACGATTGAGCCAGCGATGTCCCACCGTGTCCGTGTCCGCCACCGGCACCAGCAGCCGCGCCACTCTCGAGTTCCGCTTCGCTCATCTCACCGGTCGCCCAGCGGTACATCCCTTCGAGGATATAAACCAACCCTTGGCCACCAGAGTCGACGACACCGGCCTGCTTCAAAATCGGCAGTAATTCGGGAGTACGATCCAACGATTGGCGTGCCCGTGTCAACGCCCGACGCATGACAAAGCGAATATCGTCACTCTTTTCAGATGCATCGACCGCTTCTTCTGAGAGTTCACGCACCACGGTCAAAATCGTCCCTTCAACCGGCTTCATCACCCCACCATATGCGGTATCTGAAGCACTTTTGAGAGCTGCCCCAAAAGCGGCCGCGTCAAATTCACTCATTTCTTCAAAAGTCCGGCCGATACCACGCCAAATCTGGCTCAAAATCACCCCAGAGTTGCCACGTGCCCCCATTAAGGCCCCGCGAGCAAACTGCTTAGAAATCTCGCCAACATCTGTTTCGGTACTATCTTGGACCGCCCGCCAAGCGGAACGCATCGTCAGCAGCATATTGGTACCTGTATCACCGTCTGGCACAGGGAAAACATTTAATTCATTGACGATTCGTTGGTGCTTTTCGAGCCAATAAAGCCCGGCACGCGCCAATTGTTTAAATCCCTGTCCATCACAGGTCGCCCATTTCTCGTTGATGTCGAGTTGTTCACTTGTCAGTTCAGCCACAAGATTCACCTCATCCTTATTAATCAGATCTATTCGGGTCTTTAGAATATTGGGGAGCGATATGCATGTATACCAGACGTAGAAAAATCGCCTCGCGACAACATCCCCCTCATTTTCCAAATCACCGGCTTAATTGTCAGTTTGCCGTACGCCCTGCACAAACACATTGACCGCACTTACATCACGGCCGAGCGCTTTTTCCACATGAAAAATCACTGTGCTTTGAATACTCTCCGCCACAGCTTTAATCCGAATGCCATATTCCATAATGACATAGACATCGATCTCAACCTGTGTGTCGTCCATTTTGACATCGATCCCTTTATGCGGATCACGCGACAATAATTGGGCGATGCCATTTACAAAGTTTTTACTGGCCATTCCCACCACCCCATAACATTGATTGACAGCTTGGCTAGCAACCGAAGCGACGGCCGTTGGGGAAATCTCAATTTGTCCATAGCTGGATTCTTGTTCAGACACGGCATTCTCCTATATATTGTCTAATTATCTGCAGAGCAGTTCACACGCTTGTTAAAACACACGGATTATAAAGAGTCGGCACAGGCAAAACAAATGATTCATCTGGGGGGCACAAAAATAGACAAACCAGCCAGAATCAACGACCGCAATACAAAGCAAGCCCTCACTTAAACCGGCAAGAATTGATTAGACAAAGAAGGGTGGTTGAGCTTGTCGAAACCACCCTTCGACCCACTCAAGGGTCGTTGTGCCATACAAAAACTATTTCTGCCGGTTACTTACCATTGGCCATTCTCCAACACCCCCCGCCCCCAACCCAACCGCTCCACCATCTCGATCCAAAACGGATCAAACACCGTCTCAATCACCAACTCTTTCCCCGAATGTGGGTGCTTAAACCGCACCGATTTCGCCAGCAAAAACAGCGGTGACAACGCCAACTCGCTACGAAACATCCGATTGTGCCGATTATCCCCATACCGATGATCCCCAATGATCGGGTGGGCGATATGGTTAAAATGACGCCGAATCTGATGGGTCCGGCCGGTCTTCGGCTGGGCAGAAACCAACGAATAGCGGCTCGTCGGATAACGGCCGACAGAAATCGACAGCTCGGCCGTCGCCAGCCGCTGATAATGTGTCACCGCCTCACGCCGTTCCAACTCTTCCCCCTCGGCCAATTGCGCCATCTTTTTCTTCTTCACTTTATGATCAACCCATTTGGTCAACGGATGATCGATCTCTCCGTTTAAGTCGGTATATCCCCGCACCAGCGCCACATACCGCTTCTCGATCGTCTGGTCTGTAAACGCCTCTCGCAAACGGCGCGTTGTTTCGTCATCCAAGCCAAAGAGCAACACCCCCGCAGTCGGCCGGTCTAGCCGATGAATCGGATAGACGTAACGGCCGATCTGGTCGCGCAACATCTGCAACGCAAACTGCTCCGTTTGACCGGCCGCCAGCGCGGTGCGATGAACCAGCAAACCGGCCGGTTTATGGACCGCAACCAGCCCATCATCTTGATAAATTATTTTGAGGGGGTCCGTAAATTCTTCAGTCATCTATCAGCAAATCCTACACAAATCGAGGTGTTAAAATATAATCTGTCACACGAAACGATGCATTCGAAGCCAATTATACAAGTGATGCATATGAACAACTTGGCCAATTAACGGCCGACGGCCGAATAATTAACGGCCGACGGCCGAATTAGGAAGGAAACAACATGAGCGATTTTGTCTTAGCGATCGGTGCTAGCTTAATGGACACCAAAGGGGTTCCACACCAAGGATTGGAACCATCGACCTCGAATCCCGCCCTCATCCGCTCCACGCGCGGGGGGACCGCACGCAATGTCGCCGAAAACTTGGGTCGGCTCGGTGTGGAAGTCGCTCTAATTTCGGCCGTAGGAGAAGACACCAACGGCCGTTATTTGCTCGACATCACCGCAGAAGCGGGCGTAGACGTCTCGGCCGTGCGCCAAATTCCTCACGGCCGGACCGGGCAATATATGGCGGTAATCGACCAAAGCGGTCATCTCTCCGTTGCTCTAGATGACACTTCGGTCATGACCCATCTCACCCCCGATTATCTGCGCCAACAAGAGCACCTCTTCCAAGCAGCCGACATGATCATGATCGATGGTGGCTTAACCCTTGAAGCCCTTCTCACCGCCATGGAAATGGGGCAAGCGGCCGGGGTTCCCCTCTGCGTCGATCCCTCATCAACCCGCTTGGCCTCCCGCTTATGCCCCCATCTCGACAAAATCAGCTTAATCGTCCCCAACGAGCGAGAAGCGGCTGCGATCTGCAACGCCGACTACCCGACCTTTGACATCGATGCCAGCCTAAACATGGCGCGTAGCATTAAATCACGCGGTGTCGATCAAATCATCATCACCCTATCTGATTTCGGGTTGGTCTATGTCACCGCCGAAGAAAGCGGTTATTTACCGGCCCACTATAGCGACATGGTCGATAGCACTGGCACCGGCGATGCGATTGCAGCGGCCGTTATTCTCGGCCGACTCAACAACTTACCCAGCGTCGAATGCATGCGTCTCGGCACAGCCGCTGCGGGACTCACCTTACAAACGGCCGATTCGGTCGTACGCGATCTCAGCCTCGACATGCTCTACAGCCATCTCACCTTATAAATCGAAAATCTAAAACTAAGCCGATCTCTCGATCTATATGTCTTCAACAATCATCTTCCTTCATATCCCCAAATCGGCCGGAACCACCCTACACCGCATTATCGACCGACAATATCGTCAAGATGAAGACATCTTCGTGTACCGACCGCGCAAATTTCTCGAAGAAACCTCGTTCGACCGTCGCCAAAAAGCCCGTATGGTACGAGGCCACCTCTGGTACGGACTACACGAAGAAATCCCCAATCCCAGCACCTATATGACCATCCTTCGTGATCCGGTCAAGCGGGTGTTATCCCTCTACAAACATGCCCTGTGGGACCCCCATCACACCATGCACCAAATCGCCAACCAACACACACTCGGTGAACTAATCGAGCAACAGCACCACAAAGAATCATTCGATAACGCCCAGCTCCGCATGGTCACCGGCATCTGGGACGCCGTTCCCTTTGGTGGCTGCACCACCGCCCATCTCGATCAAGCGAAAATCCTACTACAAGAAAGATTTTCCATCGTCGGCACCATGGCCCAATTTGATGAAACCCTACTTCTCATGCAAGAAGCCTACCGTTGGCGCTACCTCTACTACACCAAACACAACACCGGAAAAACCACTCCCACCCCCCGCACCACACCAGACCCACACACCCTCACCCTAATCGAATCCTGCAACCAGCTCGATCACCAGCTCTACCAATTCGCCCACACCCTCTGCCAAACAGAAATCGACAAGCGGGGCCCCGCATTCCAACAAAAACTCACCCGTTTCCGTCGCCGCAACCACTGGCTCAGCCCCTTCCACCGCCTCTACTGGCAACTCACCAAAATCTCCATCCGCCAGCTCATCTCTCCTAAAACCTAACACCATTCCCCATTCTCCTTTTGCCTTTTCCCTTTTGCCTTTACAATATCCTCCATGTCCCAGCTTGAATTTTGGTCCACTCTCCTCCAGCAAAGCCTGCGTCTGCCGTGGCGCGTTGCGGCACCCAGTCACGACTTTTTGCCACCCAAACGGGCCTTAATTTTACAGCCGGGAGGGCAAGCCGAAGTTCTATTCACCACCGCCTTATTAACCGCACTCGGCAACGCCTATACCCAAACCCCCTTTGATTGGGCGGTCCGCGCCGAAAGTCGGTCGCTGTTACAGACCCATCCCCACATTCATCGCCTCTTACCGGCCGGCCGTGTCGGCACCGGGCTCGAAAGCGGCCAAGAAGTGCACGAATTTATCGCGCTACTGCGGGATCAAGGGTACGATACCTGTTTTATCCCTAGCCGTTCCCCGCTTCTCGCCACCATCGCTTGGCAAGCCTACATTCCCCAACGGGTCGGCCTCGACCATCGCGGCCGTGGGACCACCCACAGCACCGCCGTGCGCTACAAGCCGAACGCCCATCCGATCACCAACAAGCTCGGCCTCGCTGAAGCGCTTGGTCTTGGCACCGCCCACGCCCAAATGGCCTTTTACCCCACCGATGAAGAGCGGGGGAACATGGTCACCCAGTTAATCGATCAAATCGGCTGGAACAGTGAACGGCCGTTGTTCATCTTTAATCCGGTCAGTCTCCCCGCGACCGGTGCCGTTATCGAGGAACAAACCCAATGGCCCATCGAGCGGTTCGCCCTGCTCGGCAATCACCTTTCCAAGCGGTACAACGCTTATCTCCTTCTGGTCACCCCACAAGGGTTGCCCACCGCCTATGCGGACAAATTAGAAGGGCTATTGTCTGTCCCTACCTTAAATCTAGCGGGGCAGCTCTCAATCGGTGAGATCGGTGCGCTGTGCGAATTGGCCCAGCTCTATGTGGGGAACGATACGGGGTTAAGCTATTTAGCGGTCACGCAAAAGTGTCCGACAGTGGTGATTCATGGGGTGAGCCGGTCGGTGCCTGTGGCGTTGCCCGGCCGTGGCTGGCAGGTCTCTCATGTGTGGGAGCCGTATACGGGGCAGTTTACGTGGGACAAGGGTGCGGATACCACGGCCGTGATTTCGGCCGCGCAGGGGTTAATGGATGGCCAAAAAATCTAGCCAAATCACTCATTTACAATCGGCTATTTACCATTTTCTTCAGCTGGGATGCTTAAGCGAAGCGAAATCAGACCAATTTCAAAATTGACCCCCAAATTATTTGACATCCTGTTTGAGTTTTGATATTATTCATCCTTGTTGGGGTCGTGGTGCAGCGGTTAGCACGCCGGCCTGTCAAGCCGGAGGTCGCGGGTTCAAATCCCGTCGATCCCG
>WTJY01000303.1 GCA_011524645.1 Anaerolineales bacterium
CCACATCGAAGGTGGAGGAGAAACTGCTAAAATCAGAACCGGAGATCGAATATTCGTTGTCGTCCGCGTTGCCAATGAGGAGATAGGCACGAACGTATTGATCGACATCCTCGACCCCGCTGAGGAAGCCGGATAGGGCGGCGGGGAAGCCGCTGAGCGTTTGCGTGGTCAGAGTGTCGCCAAAGACGACGACCGGCGTACTGCCGTTGCTGTAGGCGAAGTCGGCCACGCTGTCCCCGTTTAGGTCACCGGCTGGGGTGATGGTGGTTAGGCCGTCTGTGGTGGCGAAGGTGGCGATCGCGTCGGCCGTGGTGAGTTCGGTTAAGCCCCCCGTGACCCAGCCGCCGCCACCAGCGAAGAGATAAACGGTGTTGCTAAACGCGATGGCGAAGTCATCGATGCCATCGTTGGTGACATCGCCGACACCGGCCACGGAAGAGCCTGCGCTGTCTGTGGCGAGGGTGAAGGCGGCACGGCCGTCTATCGGATAGGTTTGCGGGAAGGGGGCTTCACCGGCGATGAGATAGACGGTGCTGGTGAACCCTGAGGCACTGACCAAAATATCGGCCAAACCGTCGTTGTTGATGTCACCGGCGGGGGCGATTTGATGATGGCTCAGTCGGTCAAACGATTCGCCGCTGCCGTTGCCGATTAATTGCAAGAGCAGTTCGCTTGAGCCGGAGCCGTCTAGCGGGTTGTCTGCGGCTTCGAGGGAGGGGATACCCAAAATGAGATTGATTTGATTTTTGTTCGGGTCGGCGATGAGGAAATCATCGACCCCGTTGCCGTTGACATCACCGGCCGGTTTGATGATGTCGCCGATAGCGGCACCGGTTGAACCGACATAAGATGGGCTGTTGTCGCCGAGGAACTCAAGGTCGCCGATGTTGGGAACTGGCCAACCGCCGGGTGCCCCTTTGACGACGACGACACGGCCGGTGCCCCCGTTGGCGGCGGGAAGTCCGACAGCGAGATCGCCAAGACGGTCCCCGTTGATATCACCGATCCAGTTGATGGTGGCTCCGGCATCGTTGTCGTCTAGGCTATCGACTTGGAGCCAGACGGTGGCATCTTCGATGCTGTTAAGCGAACCGGTTAGGTCGGCGGGGTCGGCCGGAAGTGGGTTGTTGCCGGCATCAGAAGCGACCCCGAGGATGTCGAGCGGACCGGCCGGAACGTGGCGCGGGGTGGTTTGGATAAAGGCGCGGTTGCTCAGTTCATTGGTCGGGGGTAATACATCGATAAAGACGGTGCGGGTCAGGGTACCGACATTGCCATAGATGTCATAGGCGCGTAGTTCGAGATTGTGTTTCCCTTGGGCGGTGGCGACGGTCGGGATTTCCCAAACGCCGTTCCAGTTGGCACTGAGCGGTGCGCCGCCATCATTCCAAATCGTCCGCCAGTTTCCTTCGTTGTAGCGGAGTTGGACCCGATCGATACCGGCCCGATTGTCGGTGATGGTGCCGCTGAGCGGGAAGGTGGTGGAGAGGGTTTCGTTGGCGCTGATGGTGGCGTTTTCGGCCAAGTTAATGGTGAATTGAGGGGCTTCGGTATCGACCGTGACTTGGACAGAATCGGCCGTGCTGGCGTTGCCGACAATGTCATAGGCGACGGCGGTGATGGTAACATCCCCATCGGTGGGGAGTTGCCACGTGTACCCCCAATCGGCATCGGTTAAGGTCGCTTGGTGGGTGCCGTTATCGACGGTCACTTCGACCCGGTCGATATAGCTGTCGGTATCGAGCGCGTTGCCGCCGATGACATAGTATTGACTGGTCAAAATCGTATTGGGGAGCGGATCGCTGATAAAGATGGTGGGGGCGGTGTTGTCTTGGTTGTAAGCGACTTGTTGGGCCAAGACGGTATCTACCCCGTCTAGGTCATAGGTGACGGTGGTGGTGATGGTGTCGGTGATGGTGCTGGCGGTCGCTTGACCGGTCATGGTGACGAAGAAGGTTTGGAAGAGCTGGAGCGGATTGCTCGAAAAGTCCCATTGGCGACAGTTGCCGACCGCTTGGGTGGTGGGTTGGCGATCCCCGCCGGTTTCGACGCTGAGGTTGGTCACGGCCGTGGGGAAACAGAGTTCGAGGGTGTCGCTGATCGGGCTGGTGCCGACATTGTCGAGGGTGAGGGTGGCGCTGAGGGTGTCCCCGTTGCGGACATAGACCCCGATATTGTCGGCGTCGATGTTGGGACCGGCCGTGAGAGCCAATGTGGGGGCGGTGTTGTAGCCATAGGGGCTGGTGCCGTTCGCTTGTTCGCTTTTGTCGCTAACGCCGTCGCCATCACGGTCTGCGTTATTGGGGTCGGTAAAGGTCCAGTAGCTGGTACCGAGAATATCGACCATCCAGCCGCCGCCGTTCCAAGAGGTGCCGTCCCATTGATAGACCTCTGCGCCGTCGAGCAGGCCGTCACTATCGCTGTCGGGCAGGTTGGCTTGGAGGTCTAGTTCATATTCTTTGTTGTCATCGAGGCCGTCGCTGTCGCTATCGGCCGTGTACCAGAGGGCGTGCAGTGAGTTGGCGGTGCTTTGTTCAAAGCCGTCGCTTAGGCCGTCTCCGTCGCTGTCCCAATCGAGGGTTTCGATTTTGCCGTCGCTATCGATATCAGAATCAGATAGGGCGAGGGTGAGGGCTTGGTCGTTTTCTGTGGTGTCGATGACCCCATCCGCATCAACATCATGATTGGTGAGGGTGTTCCACGCGAGAAGTTCGTCGAGGGTAGCGGGGAGGATGTCGATATAGAGCACGGCCGCTTCCCATTGATCCGCTTCGTCCAGCTCATCGGGTAGAAGGATGTTTTCTGATTTATCGACTTTGCGAATCCCACCAAAGATATAATTGGTGTATTCCAAATCGGCTTCGATGATGTATTTGAAGGTGATTTTTTGGTTGAGCCCCGCGTTTTGGAAGGTGTAGCGGGCGAAAAGGTCATTGGAACAGTATTTTTTAGAGCCGGAGTAGCGGCAACGATAGGGGTCGAAGCGGGTATCGGCCGTAGAAACATCGATATTGGCCCCCGCGCTGGCGCGATAGTAAGCGAAGGTATTGGCTTGTTCGAGTCGATCACGATATTGAAACCCTTCGATTTGGCCGGTGTAGCGGTCACTAACAGTGAGGGTCGAACCGGCGAGCCCAAAGCCATTGCCGTTAAAGCTGACCTCGGTTCCATCAAAATTGGTGTCACGCAGTTCGGTACGGAGGTGGACATCACCCACGAAGATTTTGGCGAAGACGGTCGCGGTGAGGCTATCCCCGATTTCTGCGTTGGGGAAGATCGCCCTGACGATGATACCGATCAGTTCGATGATGAGGTAGACGAGACCGAATACAGAGCCAGCGACGCTGGCGGCTAGACCGATAAAGGCGGCCGCCAGCACAGCAACCAGGGCGATGGCGGCATAGGCGACCTCGATGACCGTGCTAATGATGGCGACACCGAGGGCGAAATCTCGTTCATAGCTATAGGGGCTATTAAAGTCGGCATAGGTTTTCCAGATGGTGTAAAGGGTAAACCCGATTGCTGCCACTTGAACGATGACTGTCGCGACTTTGGTAAAGATTTTGAAGAATTTAACAAAGGATTTCCAACGAGCGGCCCATTTTGATATCTGTTTGGGGCCTTGCGTGGCCGCTTGTGCGGCCGCTTGCGCTTGGTTTCTCGCGATGAGCCTTTTGGCTCGATTGACCGCATCGGTTTTGTCCGAGAATTGGTCTACCAGTTTTTGGATTTGTTTTTGGTAAACATGTTGCACAATCCGAGTTCTCACGTTTCTCACGATCGCTTTCCATGCCAGCCCAAGGGTACTCCGTACGCCGAATCTCTCGGTTGTTTTAATGATCAAATTAGAGCCTTCCATCATGGTCCAAAATGAACTAGAAACGGCCCTTGTCCCCATTTTGGTGCGATCAATCTCGATTTGTTGATAGAGCCCTTCGGGTGTGGCTAAGACGCTACCTTCCCCTTGAATGGCGACATCTAAAGATTCAACCAGATAGGTAAGCAAGTTGCTTTTAGTGGGCAGGTAGAAGATGTCTGCAATCGCTTCATCGGTCGCATCTTGCTCGATGAGGCTGATCGCATCATAGCTGATGGGGGAAAGGATGCCGAACCCCCAAGTTAAATAAAATGCGGTCAGGACGGTCGCGAGATCTTCGGTTGTCAGTAGCGGGTAGGATTGCGCGAGTTCGGTTTGAATCGTTTCGATAGTGGCATCATCGTAGTAGTCCAGCAGATCGGGGAGAACGGTGAGCAAGTCGGCTGGAATCCAGCTATCGGTATCGTATTGATAATGGGTGAGGATGAGACCCCGTGCGGTCTGCATGGGGATATTGGCGAGACTGAAAGAGAGATCGGCCGAGGACAAATCGGTGATGCTATAGAGACTTTCAGAGCCGGAACCGTTTTCGGTGGCGATGATAAAAGAAGCGAGATCACTGGTGCTGTAGCTGTTGGCTTTTAAGAAATTATCAGCTAGCTGAGAGATGCTGTATAGACCGGTAAAGGCTTGATCGGGGTGAGGGGCTGTGACATTGGCGATCGCTAAATCATTGATCGGGACTCCCCACGTTTCGGTTATTGTGGCGCTGGCGTTGTTTAAGCGAGCGACCAAGCTGTCGAAATCAAAGGAACTGTTTTCGAGGAACGCGCCGCTTAAGCCCAGTACCGTGTTGGCGAGCAAACGATGATCGGTTTGTTGGGCGGGCGTGCCGATAACCGCCATATCTTGGGCGGTGTTTTTGGTGATGTTTAGCCCTGTGATGCGAAAGCTCGGCTCGGTAAATTCGGCGACCGGCACGTTTTGGGTACGTGCGCCGTCGTTGATCGAGGTGTCCATGAAGGCGGTCCAGACCAACTCGATGTCTGACCAGTTAATATTGCTGAGTTCTGAAGAAGCGTAGACCACACGTGTGGAGAAGCTGGTCATCTGTCCCCCGTCCCCCACGGGGTATAGGGGAACGATCATTTCGTAACGGCCGTTTCTTTCAAAGACCGAAATGCCGTATTGCGTTTGCAGGTAGGGGAGTGGCGCGTTATTTGTCGTGATTTTTAGCTGTGGTGCGAATGTCAGTTCGCCGAGATTGGTGTGATCACGGGCTTGGAGAGTCCCTTGTTCATCGTAGGGCCAGTCGAGTGCGGTGGTGGATAAACGGAGATGGTCTAAATCTTGCGGTTGGACTTGGATGTCGATGTACTGGAAGCCATTGAAGTTATCGCCATCGCGGGTGGTGACGAGTGAGAAGGATGATTGATAGTCGGTAACCGCAAAGGGATCTAGGTCTTGAGCGTCTGGGACGAGATCGCCGTCATTGTCGGGGTCCCAAGGGTTGGGGAGGTTGTCCCCATCTTGGTCGATTTCGAGGGCGAAGCCGGGATCGAGCCATTCGACTGAATCGATAAGACCGTCGTTATTGCTATCCGCTTCATGCGGGTTGGTGTAGATGGTGTGGGTGATATTGACGGTATCGGTAAAGACAAAACCGTTGATTTCGAGTGTGTCGGTCAGGCCGTCGTTGTCGGTGTCGAAATTGTAAGGGTTGGTGCCGAGACAGCGTTCGACAAAGTCATTGAGTCCGTCGAGATCGGAATCGACGGCGCTGTCGCCGGTGCCACAACTGTCTAGCGTTTCTTGAGCGGTTTGTATCTCCATGGTGGCGGCCACGGCCGCTTCTGTTTCCGCTTTTACCGTTTCGTCACTGTCTAGGCCAAGGGCTTTGGTGAGAGAGATGGGGGCATTGGCTTGGGCGACACGCTGTTGATGCGCGTAGGCAGCCGGTTGGAGGATGGGGGTGAGAAATAAGACGGCCGTCAGCAGGAAGGGGATGGCAAAGCGAATTTTGCGATTGGCGCGAATGAGGGTGATCGTAATGCCAAGGGCGGCGAGAATGGTAGTAAATAGGGTTAACCAATCGATTGGGGAGGCTTGAACGGCCGTTTCGACAATGGCATTGTCCGTTAATTGAGTGGTGGCTTCGGTGAGGAAGGATGGGGATGAAGCGGGTGTGGTTCCTGAGAGGGTGTCGATCACATCGGCCGAATATTGATAGTCGATGGTAAAGGTCGTTAGGGAGTCATAACGTTCGTTGACCTCTGGCATATTGAGATTGAGGATTTGACGCTGAGGGAGGCCGTTTTGGTCGATAAAAATCTGACCCTGTCCCGTTATATTTTCTATGTGAGATGTGTCGGGATTGAATGTGGCGAGTTGTTCGGGAGAGAGTTGGCGACGGACTTCAGCGATCATGAGTTCTGCGAGGGATGCGCCATTGATGTCGAAATCATAGATGGTATAGTCTGGGTGTGTGGTGTCACTGACGCGGACGTTTTGGGAGGCGCGTAGGTAGGTGCTGAAATCGCTTGAGGGGGTGAATCCGGTGAGGGGGTTTTCGATGGCGGTTTTTTCATCGCCGTTGAGTAGGTAGAAGTTTTGGCCGTCTTGCTCCATGATGATGGGGGGGATGTCGGCATCGGCTTCGAATTGCCACGTGTATTTGGTGTAGTCGGGGGGGCGAACTTCGGCGGTGAGCTGGGAGTCGATGCGCTCTTCGGTGGCGCCGATATTGAGGGGGATCGGCCGTGGGATGAGAGTTTGTTCGACTTGGGCGACAAAGGAGTATTCCCCGATGTTTTCGAGATTGCTGGTGGTCGTGACGATGTTTTCTTGGCTCGGTGTGGTGGTGTCGCTTTGGGCGGCGGTGTTGCCTGCCAGTGTTGCGAGGAAGACAAAGCTGATGAGAGGGAAGAGGATGATTAGGGTCGGTTTTGTTTTGAGGGAAAGAGACAATGAATTACACATAAAGTACGATGGTCCTGTTTAGAACTGAAAAACAGATAGGAATAAAGGTATTGATTTGCTATTTACCATTTATTATTTCATTTCATTGGCTAGGATAGGGGCCGAGGTGGTTTGTTGTTGCTGTAGATGGGTCTGAATGAACGAAAGGGCTTTGTTGGCATCGCTAAAGTGATGTTCACGGCCGTTTTGGATGTTCTTAATGGTGGTCATCCAGATTTGACGACTAGATACCCAGTGACAGCGGATTAAATAAGCTTGATAATTTGATTCGATTGCCTGATGATTAACGTTCATATGTGTAGTGTAGAGAGCGAACGTCGCTTAAACATCGCGTGGCGTCGCTTGTGTGGTTTTTTGTGATAAATAACCAGCGATAGTGACAATACCTTCGCCAACATAATCAACTCATTGGATTTGCTCCCCTCCTATCAGGAGGGGGTGGGGAAGGTGGATTACCTCTCTCCCCCAGCCCCTCTCCCGTTGGGAGAGGGGAGCTTTTGATCAGACGCGAATTAAAAATAATTGCACGATCAGCCCGAGATATTTTTAATTCAAGTAACAAATTTACCTGAAAGGCAAATTATTTGTCACAGTGATCTAAAAATGGCGAAGGTATTGATAGTGACTTAGACATTTTTTTTGATTGTGCGTGTAAAAGCGGTTTCTGTTGACCGCTTAAATTGAAATTTTACTGATACTGTCGAATTTGGTGGGATAAGCGTAAATCGTTCAAAAATAGTCGATTT
>WTJY01000104.1 GCA_011524645.1 Anaerolineales bacterium
CGGCCTTCGGCCGAAAAATCAGGACATTTAAAGGGGGCGTTTTGGCGGCGAAGCCACCAAAACGCCCCCTTGGGACCAGGAATCTGCTTCATTCAGGTGAATAATGATCCACAAAATATGAGGTGTCCGGTAGAGAAATTCCTGATACTGCCGAATTTGGTGGGATAAGCGTAAATCGTTCAAAAATAGTCGATTTGCAGGGTTGTCATCCCCGCGTAGGCGGGGATCCACCGCTCAAGCAGACTTGGATTCCCACCTTCGTGGGAATGACAATCGTTAATTGATCAACTCCCACCAAATCCGACAGGACTAGAGAAATTCAATAAACAAATTTACCTCAAAGGCAAGACAGTTGTCATATATGCCTAAAAACGGCGAAGGTATTGAAACCCACATTAGATTTGTATTTGTTGGATCGAATAGATGGACAGCCATCCCAAAATCCAAGACATATCAGCTATCATAGTGCTGAAAAACAACAGGAACCCCCACAAATAGCAATTAAGCAGTTAATTAAAGCACTTTTTTAGCAAAGTGTTAAGAAACGTTAATATAACAGCCGAGACTTTACACACAAAATCCCCTAAAATAAAATTTATTCATGACAATCGCACATTCTTCATCTCAACACCAATGGGTTTCTCTACCCATTCAATCACATACAGATAGTACAATAGGTCATACAACATGAAGCGTTGGCTCAACAATACATCCTCCATTATTATGGTCATTGGGAATGCCTCACCACATCAAGCAACTGTCATCACAGCTCTACATACGCACAGTTATCAGACAATCCCTACAAACTATATTGATGGAGTAAAACATGCAATAGAGACGCGTCCCCATCTAATTTTGATTGACCTAACACAACCTAACTACTTAGGTTATGAGGCATGGCATCGCTTACGCCTAAATAGTGACACACGGCTAATACCGATCATTTTGCTAACCAATGACAGTGATGAAATCTTTAATCACTCAGGCTACATGACAGATGAAGTGGATTACATCCTAACGCCAATCCGGCCGAAAGAGTTACTATTCAGAGTCCACAAACAACTACAAAACCGATGTTTACAAGTGGAGCTAGGCGATCAACTCGTTCAAGCTTCCACAGCTTTAGATAAAGCACAAACGCTAGCAGAGGTCGCTCAGACCGCGAAGAAAATGCTCTTAGCCCATGCCAGTCATGAATTACGCACACCACTCAGCACAATTCTGGGCTATGCCGAACTCCTGCGTAGTCGAACGGCCGTCAATTCACAGTTCACCAAGTTTCACAATGACTTACAGAAAATCAGCGACTCCGGTTATCAATTATTAGACACAATAGACACCTTGCTCAAAATTTCATATTTAGATCGCAGAAGCATCAATTTATATTGCGAAGATGTACAAATCAAGACCCTATTAAATGAGACTTTTTATAGCTACCAAGATCAATTTGCCACCAAAGGAATCACCCTCCGCAAACCGATTGTCGCCCCCAATATCGCACTCCATACCGACAGCGGCTTACTCAAACAAGCTTTAAACAAGTTGATCGGCAACGCCCTCAAATTTACTGATACCGGAGAGGTCAAGATCGAAGTAAAAGCGAAAAATATAGCAGGCCACCCACCAAGAATCGACTTTGAAATTCACGACACAGGAATAGGCATCGTCCAAGACAAGCTAGAAACGATTTTCGAAGCATTTGAGCTAGATGATCATTCACTCACAAAATCACGATCCGGCTTAGGGTTAGGGCTTACGCTAGTAAAAAAAATTAGTTCCGTCTTACAAGGGGAGATTTATGTACAAAGCGAAGTAGGCAAAGGAAGTATTTTTATCTTTTCGCTCCCAGTATCTATAGAAAAAGCACAAAAAAAGAGAAGGGTCCCTCACACAACTCTAGATTATCAATCGAGTGCCGTTTCCAACAAAACACCTCAAAATACTTTATCCAGCAATAGCATCTCTAGTCATTTCGGCGAAATCTAGTCACTCGAGCAAAATAGCAACCAAGCACGTTAACAAAAAAGAGAGTTTGTCAAAAAAACAAACTCTCTTTTTTAAGTTAAGTCAGTTTAAATCAATACCTTCACCAGTACAAAGCGTCTGACTCGATTTGCTCCCCTCCTATGAGGAAGGGTTGGGGGAGGTGG
>WTJY01000064.1 GCA_011524645.1 Anaerolineales bacterium
GATTTTCAGTAGGTGGGCGATTTGTTGTGAGAATGCAAAACGGCCGTTGCGCTCTATTTCGTCTTGTTAGAGCAACGGCCGTCTATTCGCAACACAAGGCGTGTGGGATTGGGGTCGATTACTTACCAATTACGCTTGAGGGAGTCCCAACTCCGGTTATCTATTGACAAGCGACACTTCGGTAATCGATCAACGCTTTGTTTTTTAGGGTTTGCTAACCGATGTGGTCGGGGTGGGCATTGGTTGTTTTTTCGCTTTTGGTTTGTTGCCTCCCCACAGATATTTTTTCGTATTGTTAACAATCCACTTCCAGTGCATCAGGACATGTGCCCCGACAAGAAGTAAACTAAGGTTGGCAGAAAGTTCATGGATGTTTTCCCAGAAATTACCGCCTCCTGAGAACCCGAACAAAGGGGTAATGCTTTCCGAAATAGCGAAGCCGCTGACACCTGCCATGATAAATGAGAGGGCCAACCCACCGTTGATCACGTAGTTGATGCGGGTGGCGCGAGGGAGCTTGCCGAAGAATTTTTTTGTCACACTAACCACCCATTTCCAGTGGAAAACCACATGGGCGATCAATCCGGCGAGCAAACCTAACGAGAGCCATTCATGAATCGCATATCCGGTCGCGTCTGGGTTAAAGGCGATTAAGAAGCCGAGGGCGATGCCGATATCCCAAAAGTAGTTACGCTTGGTTGCGCTCATTCCTTTCTTTTTTGATTTTGATTTTGATTTTTTGCTAACTGTAGCCATTGCGAATAAGTCCTAAAATTGAATCAATGTAATAATTGCGTTTTGTTCTGGTCTCGTTTTCTAGCTCGATAATGAAAAATGGTGAGGGGAGAGCTTTTGCGACTCTCCCCTCGGAGTTAGTCAAGGAGAAGAACGGATATTGTTTGTTTGGACTGTCTTGTTGTCTGTTGTTGAATATAGAATAGCGGTGAACTGTGTGGAAAATGTGAAGGGGATGTACATAGTTTGTTAAGCGATTGTGATGTAGGATTCAGGGAATGACGAGTGACGAGGCAAATGGGGTGTGGCAATGGTTTGCGGAGTTGTTTTTTTGCCCACAGCATAATAGAAGTGATGCATTATGAATAAAGATGAAAAGACGGCTGGGTTGCCACCACAGGATGGCATGCAAGGGAATATCGAGAATGGTTTGCGGTGGGCCGCAGTGCGGCAGGGGATTTTGTTTTTTGTGGGCACGGCCGGTATTTTGACCTATACCCGAGCTTTGGGGCCGGAGGGGATAGGGCTTTTTGTGATCGCGAATTTTGTCTATGCGTTGCTGAGTGCGATTGCGCAGGCACCATTTCGAGATGCGGTTATTTATTTTCGGGAAGAAAAACATACACATGCGACATTCGCTTGTTTGGCCGGTTTGGGTTTGGCTGGGGTGGCGATCGCTTTTGTGGCGGCTCCGTGGATCAGTGTTTATTATGAATCTGAAGGGGCGACGATTTTGATTCGGGCGATGCTGGTCGTTTTCTTGCTGGCCTCGGGGGCGATTGTTCCGGCGGCACTTTTGCTTAAGACATTTCAGTTTCGGGCGCATGAGCTGTTGAAATCGGCGGCAGAGATTGTGTTTACGCTGGTGGTGGTTTGTTTTGTCTGGATGGGGTGGGATGTTTGGGCGTTGTTTTTGGGCCATTTGTGCCAAAATGCGTTCTGGATGATTATGACTTGGTGGTTCTCGGGTTATCGGCCGCGTTGGACATCGGATTGGCAGGCGTATAAAGATGTGTTGCGCTATTCGGGGAATTTGATGGGGAGCGAAATGCTTGGTTATATCAATAACAATGCGGATAATGCGGCGGCCGGTGGTTTTGGTGAGGTGAAGCTGGGGCTTTATACGTTTGGGGAGAATCAATCCTCCTTTTTGGTGTTGGGGATCGGGCTGCCGATTTCGCAGATCGCGTTGCCTGCGCTGGCGGCCGTGCGTGAATCGGCCAAAGAGTTTCGCAAAGTTTTGGGAGATATGATGCGCTTGGTGTCTGTGATTAGTACGCCGGGGCATGTGGGGGCATTTTTGCTCGCGGATTACATTACGGTCTTGTTTTTTGGGACGGAATGGTTAGAGGCACTGTGGATTTTGCGGGCGTATTTTGGGTATCGTATCTTTTTGACGATTTTGGCGATTCCCAATTCGGCCGCTTCCGCTTACGGCCGGACCGACATTCGTTTTAAGCAGGATTTGATTCAGGTTCCGCTGTTTTTGGCCGGTATTTGGGTGAGTTTAGAGTATTGGGGGACGGTGGAAGCGATGGCGTGGATATTGGTGGGGGTGCGGAACTTTATGGCGTTTATTCATATGGCTTGGATTGTGCATGCGACACCGATGACATGGCGGGCGGTGTGGCAGTCGTTGTGGCCGAGTTTCTTGTCGTCGGCCGTGCTCGGCGGGATTATTGTGGCGGCTCGTGGGTTTGATGTGTTCGGTTTTGCGCCGCCGACCGATTTTTGGACGGCGTTGGTGCCGATTGCGGTTTATGTCCCGCTGGGGATTTTGGGGTATGTGGGGTTGTATTTTGTGGTTGATCGAGCTGGGTTCTGGGAAGTTGTGATGCTCGGGAAACGGGTGATTCGGCCAGAGAAAGAGGGGGAGAAATAATCAACTTATTCAGGTTTGTTACTTCATACGTCTTTTACAATGCCGTACTTGAGCATGATTTGGCGGTTAAAGAGCCAAGCGAGGCCGAGGAGGGGCTGGATGAGGGGGAGGTAGCCGTAGTCACGGCCGAAGAATTGCCAGACGTTACGGCCGACTAAATCTGGGTGGGTGAAGCTAAGGACGCCGATGACGAGGGTGAAGGTCGATTCGAGAAGGAGAATGCCGACGGAGAGTCGCCAGGCCCAAACGGCCCGCTTGAAGAAGCCGATGGTGGCGGTTAGATAGAAAATGGCACCGAGTAGGGTGAGCCACGGGGCGTTGATCGTTTCCCCTTCGATGAGTTGGAAAACGGCACGGAAGCCGGTAGAGAGAGCCAAAACGGGGTAAGAGATACCGAGAATGACACCGGCCGCTTGAATAAAGTTTGAGAAGGTGCTGCTTTCTTCTTGTAGATTATCCTTTTGCGCCATCTTCTTCCTCCTCATCAAGTAGGCGGTTGAGTAGGTCGATGTCTTGCTTGAGGTTGCGCTGTTGTGCCGAAAGGTAAATGACATAGATCAGGGCGACGACCCACATGGCCGCATAGCCGAGAAGCATGTAGTCGATGGTAATAAGTGGATTGATTTGTCCAATAATCATGGGTTTCTGCTTTTTGTTTGCTTTGTGAAAGGTGTGTAAGTGGTGCGGAGTATACCAAAAAAGAGGGATACTGGTGCTACAGTCTATGGTTCTGTTTAAGTTTTGTTGAGGATGTTTTCGATCACGTGGCGGTGCGTAGTATCATTGAGTGGTATGGTGAGATTTAACGGCCGATTTGGCTTTTTACTTTTGTTTGCTATTGCTCTGGTGAGCATGTCCGCTTGTGTTCCTGAACCGGTTACGGTTCAGGTGGTGTCTACGGCCGAGCCGATTCCGGTTCATTTGTGGTTGGGGATTGAAGATGGGGCGGAACCGGTTGCTGATTTTATTTTGGAGCGATATCAGGTTGAGGGTGTTGTGCTTCATGTGGTGTCGGGGAGTGGGCCGATTTTGCTTGATGATTTAGGGGCGGATCAGGTTGATGTTGCGTTTGTTTATCAGGTTCCTGAGCGATGGGATGGGTGGTTTAATCCGGTTTTGTTGGATGGGGTGGTGCTGGTGGTTCATCAAGATAATCCGGTTCAGGGTGTGTCGCGACAAGCGGCACAGGAGATTTTGGCGGGACAGATTAAAGATTGGGCTGATGTGGGTGGGCCAGTGGGGGAGATTGTTTTGCACGGCCGTGCGTTCGGTTCTGGTGGACGCTCGGTGTTGACTGAGCGGGTGCTGGAATCACAGCGGTGGGCGATTACGGCGGAGATTGAGGTGAGTGAGTATGAAATGATGACGGCCGTGGCGGCTGATCCGGCCGCGATCGGTTATGGCATGATGGGGAGTGTGGCGCGTTATGATGGGGTACGGCCGTTGGTGATTGACGGGATACCGGCCGAGCCGAATACGGTGGGGACGCAACAATATCTTTTGACGACACCACTTTATGCGACGACCTTAATTGAACCGCAGGGGGAGCTGCGGGCCCTGTTGTCTTGGTTGCAATCGCCTGAGATTCAAGCGGAGTTGGGTCAGGTATACGGCCGTGTGCGTTGATGTGTTAAGGGGATAGGGAGAGGGACGAATGATAGGGATAGGGATGAGCCTTTGCCGAGATGATTTCACTCCCCTTTGTTGTCAGTTTTGTATAGATTGGGTGTTTGTTATTTCTGATAAGGTTCGGTATCGCCTGACCGGTTATGTTGTGGAGATGAGAGACGATGAAATTGGAATATGTTCCTTTGTTGCAGTTGCAACGGGATTTGTATGATAAGCCGAGAACACCGGCACGATTTAAAGAGTATTTGGATACGTTGACGGATGAAAGGGGGGATATGGCGTTGCCGTTGAGTGGGGTGAATCCGATGGGGAAGGGGCATTTGCCTGCTTTGTTGGATGATTATTTGGCGTTGGGGGGGGATGGGATTGGTGCTGAGGTGACGGCCGTGGCGGAAAAACGGCTTGGTTTGATGAGCGGGGCGTTTCGGACGGCGTTGGTGCTGGCGGATGATTTGCATGGGGGATGGACCAATCGGTATGCGACGGAGTTGGGGTATTTGTGCCGGACGAAGGGGGTGCAACGGCGTGGTTGGCTGGTGGGGCATTTGTGGAGTAGTGAGGCGGCGACGGCCGAATTGGTGGGTGAGACATTGTTTATGGGGATTTATCGGGGGGCGTATATCGCTGAACATGGATATGCGGAAACGCTGCAAGAGATTTTGGCTCAGGAGTCGTATGCGTGGCATTTGACGGCCGAGTCGAGTGCGGAGAATTTGATGGGGGTGTTGGATGAGGAGGATTTAGATTACACGACAGAGGTTTTGGCTTCTTATCTGCAGAGTGATCAGGAGCCGGTTTTGATTGCGGCTTTGTTTGGGGATGTGGGGGCGCATGATTTGGGATATGAGCCGTTGGGCTTGAGTGAGCGGGCGGGGTTGAAGTTGGCTAGGCAGATGAGGCTGTGATCATTGTAGATCGTGAGCGTGTAGGAATTTGGGAATGGAGACTTGAAGAACTATAGACAAAGGTGAGGGGGGATGTGTGTGGGGATTTTAATGCAACTGCAGCATGATTTTTGGCTCTTTGCCTAAACGGGTGACCAATTGGATTTCGGTAGCGGAAATCATGGTTGCTTGATTTGGGGTGTCGATACCGACCAGAATCGGGTCGGAGAAGGTGATGGTATAGATAAAAGGGGGGGATGTGGCTTCGGCTCCGCTATTGGAGAAAAAGCGGAGCTGGCTGTTTTTGACCTGCATGAGATGGGGACCGAAGTTCATGATAAGACCTTCTTTGAATTCGGCCGATACGGTGCGCTGGATTTCTGTGCTGCTAATGGTGATGGTTGTTACTGTGTTTGACATGTTTTTTTTTGCTAAGTCGAATGGGATAGGGAGACTGCGAGAATCATTTGTAAGAGTGTTGCCCTATCGTTGTTTTTGCTTGATCCTAAAAATGATAGTGGGCTGAGTCGAAATTCTCAATAGCGTTAGTGGCGATCTAAGATTGTATGGGGGATGCGGAGCGGAGGGCATAAATGCCCCTGTTATAACAACGGCCGGCGGCCTGAGTTGGATCGTAGAGCACTGCTTGAGCATCCTAAACCGGCTATTGCTTGTCAGGCGGGGAGAAGTTACCTAAACTGCGGATATATTTTTGGAGGATTTCAAGCAAATGATGGAAGATGTATCGATTAGTTTGCCGGATTGGGCACAAACGGAATTGGCGGCGATGCCGACACACTTGACTTCGGTCGAAGAGCGAATGGCGGCGGTGATTCGCTTTTCGCAATTGAATGTGGAGCATGATACAGGTGGCCCGTTTGCGGCCGGTGTGTTTGAACGGGATAGCGGCCGTTTGGTCGTGATCGGGGTGAATCGGGTCGTCCCTTTGAATTGCTCGTCCGCCCATGCGGAGATTGTGGCGTTGATGCATGCGCAAAAAATTTTGGGGACATTTGATTTAGGTGGGCCGGGGATGCCTGTGTATCAGCTGGTGGTGAACTGGCGGCCGTGCGCCATGTGTTTTGGCTCGTTGCCGTGGTCCGGGATTCGATCACTGGTGGTGGCAGGAAGTGGCCCTGAATTAGAGGAGATTACCGGCTTTGATGAAGGGCCGATTCATCCGGAATGGCGCAGTGAGCTAGAAAAGCGGGGGATTACGGTGCAAGATGGGGTGCTGACCGAAGCGGCGTGTGATGTTTTTCGTTATTTTCGGGACAGCGGGGCGTTGGTGTATAACGGCCGTTTGGGAAATGATGACGAATAAAGATTGCATCGTGATCAACAAATGTAGGGGCAAAAGGGATGCGGTTTGAAAGTCGAAGCGCGAGAAACGCGGGAGCAGTCATTCCTTTTGCCCGTGAGACAACACGTGATTCAAGATAAGATTTAAATTTCCAGTCCCGCTTTGTCGAATTTGCGTTTGATGGCGCGATTGCTGATTTCAAAGCTTTCTTCGACGTAGGGATAGCAGAACCAGACCACACCGAGGCCGAAGATGAGGCCACTAAAGAGACGCGCCCACCAGTTGAACGAACCGATTACAGTTCCGGCGTAGAAGCTTTCGCTAAAGGCGTAGTTGGTGAGTTCGGCTAACCAGAGATTGTGATAACGGAAGCCTTGGCCAAAACCAGCGAAGTCGCTGATCACATGGGTAATGCCATCGATCCCCATTGGGATACAGCAGATGATTAGGCCGATCACGGACAGCGGTTTCATGCGGTAGCGTACAAAGGGAAGGGCGTAAATGACGCCAAATAGCCAAATGCCACCATACATAGAGATCATGCGGTCGGACCAAGCGACTTTCCAGCCCATTTCTGGGGTGCCGATAAATTGGCGAATGACAAAAGGGTTTTGGACATCGTCCCAGACCAAGGCGATTTCTTCGAGCGAGTACATCGTTTGCTCACCGAATAAGAAATAGGAGCGCTGGGGATATTGATGGCAGAGTGTTTGGTAGAAGAGGTGGATGATACGGGCTGGGGTTTCGAGGCCGAGTTGCATAAATACCGGAGCGAACCACGGCCCGATGATGAGGAGCCCCATAAAGGTGTTAAAGACGGTAAGCCAGTTTTTGCCGAGCCAGTAGGCCCCACGATTTAAACGGCGGGCGCGCTGTTTTGCTTTGGAAACAACTTCGACTTCAGGCACTTTTTCGATTTCTTGTTTGCTTTCAACCATAGAACCTCGATTGGATTTGCGATTTGCGATTTTGGATTGATGTTTGTTGTGCATTGTATTTTACGAGAAATCAGGGGGATTAGTTGTGTTTTGGTGGGGTTTGTGGGGATTATTCATAGTTGAGGGG
>WTJY01000403.1:0-4558 GCA_011524645.1 Anaerolineales bacterium
CTCGCGCTTGATTTAGGCTGGTATTTTGTGAACCAGAAACTGTTTACGGATGGGGTGTTTTGGGTCAATTTGATCGATGTGATGCCATCTACCCGACAGCTAACGCACAATGCAGTGATTCACGCCATTATTGAATCGCTGGGCATACCGGTTGGGAATATCGATTTAGAAACGCAACTGTATGATATTGTTCGGGATAAGAATTTATTACTAATCCTTGATAATTTTGAACATTTACAATCATCCTCTGTGTGGATCGCTCAATTGCTGATGCGCGCATCTAAGCTGAGCCTGATCATTACTTCGCGCCGCTGGTTGAATCTTTCCAGTGAATACCGCTTACCACTGGCAGGACTAAACTATACAGAGCAGAACTTGATAGAAAAAAGGGATGCTCCGGCTGTGCAATTGTTTGCTCAACAAGCGAGAGCCTTTAATTTAACAGATGGATTTAGTGCGGAGGATGAGGCTGCGATTCGGCGTATTTGTGAGCTCGTTGATGGGTTGCCGTTAGGAATCGTGCTTGCTGCGCGTTGGGCGCGATTGTTATCGCCGCAACAGATTGCGGAGCAGATGACTACAAGCTTAAAATTTTTACAGGATTCGGCCGTAGATACCCCCTCCCGTCACAATAGTTTAGAAGCTGTTTTTAGCTATTCTTGGTCTTTGTTAGAAGCTGATGATCGCTTGGCGTTAAGTCAGCTATCCTATTTTCGTGGTGGGTTTGATATTCCGGCGGCCGAAGCGGCGGGGATTTCTCTCAATACCCTCTTCCTTTTGCTCGACTGTTCTCTGATTGTCGATGCGAGCATGGGTAACGTGAAACGATTTGATGTGCCGGTGTCGATTCGGGAGTTCGCGCTGGGCCGTTTATCACCGGAAAATGAGAGGGAAACCCAGCAGCGTCATGCATCATTTTACTTGTCCCTTTTAGAGCGTTATTTCTCCAAGCTACGTCATTTTAACAAGGCGGATGTGTTAGAGGTGATCGGCCGTGATCTAGATAATATCACGGTAGCTTGGCATTGGGCCTGTGAGCAAAATCATTTGACCGCTGAAGCGATTGAAGCTCTTTTTCTTTATTTCGATATGAAAAGCCTCTTTCGTGATGGGTATAATATGTTTGATCTTGATGGAGCGTCTGTAATCAAGCCACAGCTTTGGGGAATGTTGTTGACCCGAAGTGGTTGGTTTGCCTTTCACTTAGGGCAAGTTAGGCAGGCTAAGGATCGCCTTAACCAAGCCCTTGGGATTGCACAGCAGGCGGGGCATACGGCCGAAGCTGTGTTAACGTTAAGCTATCTGGCTGCGATTCATTTTCATGAGAATCAATTGGTACTGGCCCAAGCGTTTGCCGAAAAAGCTCAGCGATTAGTGGCTCAATTAGATAGCCCATATCATCTTATGATTGTATACAATATTTTAGGGGATATCGGATTTCGGCAAGCGCGATACAAAGAAGCTGCTTCTCATAGTGAAAAAAGCTTGGCGCTGGCACATGGCCCCAATGGTAATTTGTGGAGCAAAACCTTTTCACTCGCCAATCTCGGCCGTATCGCCAAAGCGCAACTCCGATATGATGAAGCGACCGCTTATTTTCGCCAAAGCCTTGTGATTCGAGAGGCGATGGGTGATTTACGAGGGATCGCTTTGTGTTATCGGTATTTAGGCGAGACCGCTCTCGACAATGAACAGAGCCAAGAGGCGCGACGCTATTTGTATAAGGCTCAATCGCTCTTGCAGCAGATCGGTAGTATGAGAGAAGCGTCTGGACCTTTGGCCCATCTGGGCTATTTGGCATCTCTCGAGGAAGAGCATAAAGATGCGATTCATTACTTTAGCCGATCGTTGATATTGGCCCGTGATTTTGATCAAAAAGTTCGTATTCAGCACACATTGCTTGGATTGATGCAGATTTGGGACGGGGTGAATCAAGAACTCGTTGATGATATACAGAATTATCTGGATCAGCATGTGAAGCGTAGTGTGGAGCCTCTGACATTTCACGAGCCTGATGTGGCCTATATCCGCTCGGGGGTGAAAGAGATACAGCCTATCGATGTTTTGATTAGTCGCATTCTTGCTTATGCAGATGTGTAGGCTTTTGTGAATCTCCTATAGAGAGATTAATTTTAAGCGGAGAGCGGTAATGACCGCTTGGGTCCGATTGGGCTGGTTGAGCTTGGCTAAAATCCTTTTAGCATAGGTACGTACCGTTTCTTCGCCGATAATTAATTGCTTAGCGATCTCTTTATAAGTCATCGATGTCGCCATGAGTTCGAGAACTTCTTGTTCGCGATTGCTGAGGGTAATTTTGGGTTGCGGAGGGGTGTTCTGTTTTTTCGTATTGTGTTCGTATAGGGCATCACGAATGGTGCTATCGAGATATTTCTCACCACTGGCTAGTCGCCGAATGGCGTGTGCCAGCCTGGCTGGGCTGATGTCTTTGGTGACAAAACCATCGATTCCATGTTCGACCGCGTCAAGCACGGCCGTTTCAATTGGTGCGCCTGTTAGGAGCAATATTTTGGTATGAAGCTTCGCTTCACGCACCGCTACGGCCGTTTCTAAGCCATCGAGTCGGGGCATTTTCCAATCGACGATTAAGATATCGGGGATGGTTTTGTTGATTTTTTCAAGGGCTTCACGGCCGTTTTGAGCCAACCCTACCACGGTGAAATCTTTTTCCTGACTCAGTGCGAGCGACAAGCCGTGACGGACAATTTCATGATCATCGGCGATTAAAATTCGAATCATAATTTGTTTAAAGAGAGGTGGGGGCAGGCTAACACCACCACCTATAAAGCGCGGTTATCGCTGAATTTCTCGGAGTTCACCCCAGCCATCGTAGACCAGTGTAACCTGATCCCCTTCATCAAAGGTGCGCCATTCATCATAATTTTCATAAGGGACTTTTTCGTCTGCCCCTTCGCTGGTGCGGAAGATAATCGTATACTGCTCAGTCCGTTCTCCCTCACGCTCGTTATTGCCAAGGTTTAGATCGGGCCATTCTGCGGAGCGATTGTTCCCATTGGCTTCGACTGTGCGTACCGCTTCCCAGCGGTCGATCTCGTATATATATTGGGTTTGGAAGACCGGTACATTTTCATAAATCGGCTCTTCATAGGTCTCGGTGCGGTATCGGGTTTCATAAACCGGATCTTCGCAATATTCGTCTTCAAAAAAGCCGTTCCCTAGATCGCGCTGACCACAGACATAGGTTTCGCTACCTACTTGAACTTGTTCAGACACTTCGCGGCTTTTCGTTTCGTAGCCGATAATGACTTGGTCAAAGTGGTGGATCGCTTCTTGCTGACTAATCAGACGGGCTTCGGTTGGTAAACTCCAATCTTCTTCCGTAAAAGTTTGTAGTGCTTCGATTTCAACTTGCCGTTCCCATTCAAATGCTTGAACTGTGCCGGTTATGTCGCTGGTGCTAAACGAGCGGAAGAGAAAGATCGCCGTACAGAGAAAAAAGATCGCCCCAAGCCCCATAAAAAGATAGCGTTGGTTGATTCCGCTTAGGTTGGGTGTGCCTGTTGCCGGCTTGGCGGTGAGTGAGGCGGCCGCTAAATCTGGCTCCTCATCAAAGGTCATATCCCCACTTTTGGGTGCTTCACCTACATTATATCGCTTGGTTTGCTGTTCTTTTGAATGTTCACTGCGAGGCGTTTGACAATGATTACAGATCCGTACATCGGCCGCATTGCTATTGGTGCACGCTTCACAAATCCAATCAGGGCCGATTTGGGCATAGCCAAGCAGTTCGGCGTCATCGATCGTTTCGCTTTCTGGGGGAAGATAAAATTTGACCCCAGCCGGCCGTACGGCCGTGCAGACCGGGCAGCTTTTGTGGCGACCAAGAACCCCTTTGCTACCACAATATTCACAATCCCAACGACCTTCTCGTACCGCCATCTGTTTTCTCCTCGATCAGTAATTGTAGAACCGTTGCAAACTTCAAAGAATTACATTTGTTTCCAAATCAAGATATTTGCTTGATCTAGCTTTGTCATTTTACAACATTGTGCCCTATCACCCTATAACGTCGGCTTGCCAACAGGGCAATCATATTCTAAATCAAATCGATAGTAACGTGGACTATTTCTCTTCATCTTTTTGTGTTACGCTTTGCGATATGAATGAATCAGAAGAAATACCGTCTGAGGAGCCTGTAACTAAAGATGAAAGTCCGCCTCCTTTACCGGTTGGGGCGATGGTTAACCCGTTTCACATGTACAAACGGGACGAAACCCCTTATGTGACCTATGGCATTTTAGGAATGCTTATTCTTATTTTTGCGGCCGATCAATTAGGCAATAACATCCTCTTGTCGTTGGGGTGGCTTCATGGTCCTAGTGTTTTGTTTGGCGAATACTGGCGCATGTTTACCGCGATGTTTCTGCACGCTGGTTTGTTCCATATCGGCTTCAATGGGTATGCACTGGCGATGATGGGGAGTGATATAGAACGGCTTTATGGCCGTGGCCGTTTTCTGGCTATTTATATCTTGAGTGGCCTGTTTGGTAGCTTGGTCAGTTTCGCGATGCGGGCGCTG
>WTJY01000403.1:4658-21247 GCA_011524645.1 Anaerolineales bacterium
TTATATCTTGAGTGGCCTGTTTGGTAGCTTGGTCAGTTTCGCGATGCGGGCGCTGACCGATGTTCCTTCTGTGGGAGCTTCAGGAGCGATCTTTGGCATTATGGGGGTGAGTCTCGGCTTTTTCCTCTATTATCGTCAGAAATTAGGTGAGTTTGGCGTACAACGTTTCAATTCGATTTTGCGTGTCACCGGCTTTAACCTCTTGATCGGTTTTGTCGCCTTGCGGATTGACAATGCGGCCCATATCGGTGGTTTGATTGCGGGATTCGCTTTAGGTTATTTGTTGGTCCCGCGCTACTATGTGGTCGATTCCCCTTTTGCTGATACTCAAATTGAGGATCGCGGTGGGTTGGCAAATACGTGGTGGATCATTTTAGCCGCAGCTCTGCTTTTCGTAGGAGCCACGGCCGGTATTATCACCTATTGGCGTATCGCGGCCGGAATTTTTTAGTAGATGATCGTCACAAGATGTTGAAAACCTATTGGTTTTCGTTTTGTGGCGTAAAATCAGCTTCTTCCCATTTCAATAAGTGCTATGTCTGAATCTAAATTTGCTAAGCCTGTTTATATCGCAATGTGGTCTGGACCACGTAATATTTCGACCGCTATGATGCGGTCGTGGGAAAACCGGCCGGATACCCAAGTGGTCGATGAGCCGTTTTATTCATTTTACTTGGACCAAACCGGTTTAGATCACCCGATGGCGGCTGAGATTATTGATGCATATCCGTGCGACGCGGCGACGGTAATCGCTGAATTGACCGCCCCGTTGACAGATGCCACTGTGTTTTATCAGAAGCATATGACCCACCATATGTTGCCCAATGTCCCGCTCGGCTGGTTGGACCAAATGGTTAATTGTTTCCTCATTCGTGATCCACGCGAAGTCATTACCTCTTACATCAAAGTACGGCCGAATGTGACGTTGGAAGATATCGGTTTTAAGCAACAAATCGATATCTTTCATCATGTGCGGCACCATGTTGATCACCAACCGGCCGTGATTGATAGCCGCGATGTTCTTGAAAACCCGGAGCTGATTTTAGGGCTTTTGTGTGACAAAATCGGCATTCCGTTTCTGCCGGAAATGTTGTCTTGGCCAGCCGGTCCGCGTGAAAGCGATGGGATTTGGGCGCAACACTGGTACAGCACGGTCGAGAAATCGACCGCTTTTGCCCCATATAAACCGAAATCGGACCCGCTTCCTGACCATTTACGGCCGATGCTGGCTGAGTGCGAACGCTATTATGAGGAAATGGCACAGTTTAAATTGGGATAGATAGACAATGGATACCTCGATTCCGTTTTTTGTATATGGCACTCTCATTCCAGGGCAGCCAAATGATTCCTATTGGGGGGAGTCAGTCTTGAAGACAGAACCGGCCGTTTATGGGCACGGCCGGTTGGTTTCACTCAATGCGTTTCCGATGTTGTTGGAAGATATTGATTCTGAAACAGGAATTGTGGGCGTTTTGGTTTATGTTTCAGCGGCCGATTACGCAGATGTGATGTCTACCATCGATCAGCTTGAAGAATATGATCCAGAAAACGGGGATAGCCCTTATCAGCGTGTTTTGCGTGAGGTGAAAACAGAAGCCGCTGAAGTTAAAACAGCGTGGCTTTATCTGGGTAAACCTGAAATTGGGAATCAATATCCCACGATTGAAAGTGGGGATTGGGTGCTGTATTTGCGATCAATTCAATCGGACGGAATGACTCAATGGTGGCGTGAAAAAGGAGAGTCTTTGCTTTTCGGCCGGTCGCTCGATTAAATTTTCTGATACTGCCGAATTTGGTGGGATAAGCGTAAATCATTCAAAAACAGTCGATTTACAAGGCTGTCATCCCCGCGTAGGCGGGGATCCACCGCTCAAACAGAGTTGGATTCCCACCTTCGTGGGAATGACAATCGTTAATTGATCAACTCCCACCAAATCCGACAGGAATAGTAAGTTTTGGCTGTTTTGCAAGCTACCAGTGTGTTTGAATCTGGGTATAATAGGTGGGTACGTGAGTAATGTGTGACAAAATCTGATTTCCCAAACAACCCACATAAACCAAACAAAACAAGGCCTATACTCCCCACAATTGTCCACCTAACGCGCTTACAGCAACAAAATAATAGAAAATAAACCGTAATTTTGGGCCATTCAAAGCCTTTGAATGGCTTCTTTGGCTATCAATAACAGGAAAAGGAAATTGAGATGAAACGAATTGGGGTTTTAACAAGCGGTGGCGATGCGCCTGGGATGAACGCAGCTGTGCGTTCTGTTGTCCGTACAGCATTGGCCAGCGGGGCGGAAGTATACGCCATTTATGAAGGATATCAGGGTATGGTTGAGGGCGGCAATTGTATCCGGCCGATGCAATGGGGCAACGTTGGCGGTATTTTGCACAAAGGTGGAACCATTATCGGAACCGCTCGCTGTGCGGAATTTCGTGAGCGATCCGGCCGTTTGCTTGCAGCGCGTAACCTCGTGCATAACGGGATCGATTCGCTCGTTGTGATTGGTGGAGATGGGAGTTTGACCGGCTCACTTATTTTTCAAGATGAGTGGCCGAGCTTGATCGAAGAATTGGTGCAAAAAGGGGACATTTTGCCCGAAACAGCGGAGCTTCATCCAAACCTTTCTATCGCTGGGATTGTGGGGTCGATTGACAATGACGTGTGCGATACCGATATGACGTTGGGGGCCGATACCGCGCTTCATCGGATTGTTGATGCGGTTGACGCGATTGCGGACACGGCGGCTAGTCATCAGCGTGCATTCGTGATTGAAGTGATGGGGCGCAAATGTGGTTATCTCGCCTTGATGAGCGGAATCGCCACTGCGGCCGACTGGGTTTTGATCCCCGAAGCTCCTCCTAATTTAGACAATTGGGAAGATAAAATGTGTGAAGTCCTTAGTCAGGGGCGGCAGATCGGCCGTCGAGACAGTATCGTCATCGTTGCTGAAGGGGCGCAAGACCTACATGGCAAACCGATCAGTTGCGATCATGTCCGTCATGTGTTAACAGATCGTTTGGGTGAAGATGCACGTGTGACCATTTTGGGGCATGTGCAGCGGGGGGGATCACCGACCGCATTTGATCGGAATTTAGGTACGATGTCGGGTGCGACCGCTGTTGATGCACTCCTCGCTCATGATGAAGATATTCCCTTGAGTTCTCTGGTCGCGATTCAGAGCAACCGATTTGTCTTAACCGATCTTCGTACCAGCCTAGAAAAGACTTGGGCGGTACGTGAAGCGGTTACCAATCAAGATTTCGATACAGCCATGACATTGCGTGGTCAAGGGTATAAAGAAGCGTTTAAGATGTTGCGGACCTTGGTGCGGGCACAACCCCATGTGGTACCGGCCGATAAAAAACGTTACCGTTTGGGTGTGATCAATGCTGGTGCTCCTGCTCCTGGTATGAACACTGCGGTGCGTGCGGCCGTCCGTTTGGCGGTTGACAAAGGCCATACGGTGATCGGTTTTCAAAATGGTTTCCGTGGCTTAATTTCAGGTGATGGTAAAGAGTTAAAGTGGATGGATGTGAATGGATGGGCCCATGTTGGGGGGTCATTCCTCGGGACAAGTCGCCATAACTTAGAAGGGCGAGATTACTATACGATCGCCCGCACCATCGAAGAATTTCAGTTGGATGGCTTGGTTGTGGTTGGCGGGTGGTCCGGTTATCAAGCGGTCTTGCAGCTCCATCAACAGCGGCAAAACTTCCCCGCATTTGAAATACCGATCGTCTGTACTCCTGCGTCAATCGATAATGACTTGGCCGGTGCCGATTTCTGTGTGGGGTCAGATACCGCACTCAATAATATTGTTGATGCACTGGATAAGATCAAGCAATCGGCCGTGGCTAGCCGCCGTGCGTTTGTGGTTGAAGTGATGGGAAATAATAGTGGTTATTTAGCCCTCATGAGTGCCCTCGCAAGTGGGGCGGAACGTGTGTATTTGCCAGAGGAAGGGATTAATATGCAAGACCTTTTGGCCGATATTAACATGTTGGTGACCGGTTTTAAGCAAGGGAAAAAGCTCGGTGTTATTTTACGTAGTGAGCGAGCCAATGAGACCTATACAACCAACTTTATCTCCTCTTTGTTTGAAGAAGAAGGGGGAGATGCATTTGATGTTCGGCAGGCGATTTTGGGTCATATCCAGCAAGGTGGCAATCCTTCCCCCTTTGATCGTATTCAAGCCACGCGATTCGCTTCGAAATGTGTGGCCTATTTGGAAGAACAACTGGATCGCGATTCTGTAGTGAGTGCTTGTGTGGGGATGATTGATGGCCGTTATGCTTTTACCCCATTCGAAGATTTGCCACGCCAAATCGACCGTAAAAACGGCCGGCCGCGCCATCAATGGTGGCTTGGGTTACGGCCGGTGGCCCGCGTTTTGGCCCAACCCAGCCCCGATTTTCGCATATTGGAACGGGATGACCGGCGGTGATTCGAGTGACAAATGACGAGTAAAAATCGTATCGGCATAATCATTGCGTGGCGATCACCCCATGTATCATTTATGTCTTTGGCACGTATCGCATTGTAAGAATGTAAAAATCTCCCCAGCCATTAAACGGCCAGCGGCGACACAGCCGCTGGTCCAAACCATGTAGCCCACGATAGAGGTGTGGGTATTTGCGATTAAACGTTTTATTATCACCGGTCGGCGTCAACACGGAAAGCCCTTCTAGCCCGATGCACCGAAATTGATCCCCGAATGCCAGTATTGCCTGTCTCGCTGAAAAATACCAAGTGGTGAAATGAACCCCTTCTACATGGGCGGTGACACCGTTGCGGTGGAGCCGACGCGTGGCAACCCGCCAATCTTTGGCGAATAAAGCCAGTTCCCAAGGGCATATCGGGGGCATAATGACCCAGACAACAACGCCATTCGGCTTGAGAAGCTGGGGAAGATATTGTGTGACAGTTGTTAAATCGGGAATGCAGTTTAAGCCACCGAAATTAGAGTAGATTCCATCATATCGGCCTGTGACTTGATCGAGTTGTGTAAATGAGCATTGCTGGCTGGTTAACCGGCCGTGCAACCCCATCGCTTCGACTTTGGCGTTAATTGCCGCGATCATCTCTGGGGCCAAATCAGTGGCATGAACCCGATGACCGCGCGCCACGATTTGGCTGGCATCTAGGCCGGTTCCCGCATTGAGTTCGAGTAGGTGGCTGTTCGGGGTGAGATGTTGGGTTACGGCTGTATAAACACGCTGTCTCATTTGGTTTAGGTGGGGGTGATCTTCACCAAACGCATCATAGACCGCCGCTTTGCGATCAAACGCGGCAGATACGGCCGTCGTGTGTGAGTTCTCTCGTTGCGGGTTAGAGGACAAGATTAATCCCTGTTTTAGTTAGATAGTAACCGATCAGCGCCCCCATAAGAGGATAATATAGCTCTCGGATTCCCAGAAATTGACCTGTGAGTAGCGGGAAAAGACCGATCACTCCCCCTAGCAACGTGCCAATTAAGATGACAAAAAAACTCACGCGAAAGCGCCGTTGTATCACGGCCGCGATCACTCCGACAAGCCATACACCTAGTGCATATCCGAGAGGGAGAATAAAAAACTCCCAGTTCGGGGGCGTACGAAACCAATCTAGCGTTTTAAAGCCGAGTAAATAGCCCACGCCAATTTGTAACAGAATGGTGGTAAGTAAAATAGCGATTTTCATATTTTTGTTTAGTTCGGATAAGAAATTCCACTTACTTGTTATTCATGGAATTTGAATAATAAGACGATCTATAGTCTATGCGATTTTAATCTAGCTGTCCCATTTCCTCTTTTCTATAATCCTCTACATCATCTTGTCTGTGTTGTGATTTTCGAGATTGTTTATTTGGAAGGAAACGGATAGACAATGATAGGATATAAAGTTATGTTTAATATTATTCTTTCTTCGCGATTTTTTCGCTATTTTTTATCTCTAATTGGATTATGTGGCCTTTTGTTTGTTGTGAGCCAAACCGAAGCGAAATTTCCTGTGATCCAGCCTGATGCGATTAATCTGACAGAGTCAGTTTTTTTGCCGACAATTATACAACCGTTGACAGTGCCTACGTCTAGCCCGGTCGTTGATCATTTTACGTTTATCGAGACGTTTGATGGAGAACCGGCCGTACCAGAGCCGTGGATCGATGAAAATTGGGATGTTTCCGTCCATTTGCGCGACCAAGATGTTCTTTACAATATGTTTGAAATGGAGGCCCATCATGGGCCTAATTGTGAAGGACCTCCCGCTACACATACGATTACCGCATATGAAGATACAGTTTACACTTGTCGTAATCATATGATGACCGCATTGTATGGTGTGTCCCAATATGGGGGGTATGGTTTAATTTACTTTACTCCGAATCGGCTGTTAGATACGAGCTCTGATTTTTCGATCCATTTTGATATGTCTACGTTTCGGGCGAATCAACAACGGGATTGGATCGATGTTTGGCTTACACCGTACGAGCAAAATTTGCAGCTAGCGATTCATGAATTTGAACCGGATTTGCAAGGTCCCCCGCAAACGGCCGTGCAATTTCGCTTAGATGTACAAAATCGCTTAGAAATTTATTTGCACCGCAACGGGACAGAAACCAAGCTTTCACCCGATGTATATACCGAATATAGTGACTTGATAACACCAAGCAAGATGATGCGTTCAACCTTTGTGATCGCTGTCTTTAGTGAAAAGCTCTATGTGGGTATGCCTGATCTCGGATTGTGGTGGTACGAGCGGGATGTGCCCGATTTTATGCGAGGTGAACAGTGGGCTGAAACGGTTGTGCAGTTTGGGCACCATAGCTATACACCGGATAAGATGTGCGAGTTTTTGGAAAACAGTGCTGATTGTGGCCCGAACACATACCATTGGGACAATGTGATACTTTGGCCGACAGAGCCGTTTGAGATGGTGCATGCTTCTCCAAAATTGATTACCAACTCTACTAATAATGTATTGACATTGGATCGGCCGGCACCGGCCGGTGCCAAAATTCGTTTCGCCGGTGTCGGGGATACACTTGAGTTGTCTTTTGATAATGAGGTGACTTGGCAGAATGCTATTTTACAAGATGCGCCGAGTGGCCAAGATCGTTATTTCTTTCGTAGCTATTGGATGGATATTCCGGCCGGAACGGAAAAAATCGCCTTTCGCGGTACCGATTGGACATTTTTCGGTGTAACCGGCGGCGAATGGGCTGTGCGGGATGCGACTGTTTGGGCAAAAAATTGATTTTTCTAATCATTTAATTGTGAAAAATTGCGCAAATGACCTAGTCACACCCTAATAAATCGGGTATCATTATGGTAAAGTTCATGTCACTGTGTAAACAAAATAAGTTGCATGAACCTTTACTTTTAGAAGAGCATTGAGGTGTTGTGCAAAAACTGTATTGGGACTCTACCTACGCCATAGCGATGTCCCTTATTAAAACGCATCCCCAGCTCGACCCTATAGAGGTCGGTGTTGTTGAGTTGGCAGACTTAATTGAAGCTCTGCCCGGTTTTGCCGACGACCCAGCTCTGGTTACAGAACGCATTTTGCAAGATATTCAAATTGTTTGGTTTGAGGAGAAATCAGCGTAATGACAGCAAAAGAACTCGCTCCTGATATCGCCATCCCAGAAGAAGTTGCCGATAACGTATTTATTACCAGTTTGAACACGATTTATAACTGGTCACGTCGTAACTCAATCTGGCCTATGGTTTTCGGTTTGGCCTGCTGTGCGATTGAGATGATTTGTGCCGCGAGTAGCCGGTACGACCTTTCGCGCTTCGGTATGGAAGTTTTCCGAGCAACACCTCGGCAATCTGACTTGATGATCGTATCTGGTACGGTCACTAAAAAAATGGTCCCCACCATTGTTCGCTTGTACAACCAAATGCCTGAACCACGCTACGTGTTGAGCATGGGGGCGTGTGCCAATGGGGGCGGTCCATTCAAAGAAGGGTATAACGTGGTTGACGGGATCGATAAATTTATCCCTGTTGATGTTTATGTCCCTGGTTGCCCACCAACCCCACAAGCTTTGATTCATGGCCTGATTTCATTGCAAGAAAAAATCGACCAACAATCTATTACCAATGTGCCATGGTACAGCAAAGACGATCCCGGTGAATTTTTGCCGATTCCTGTCCTTGGCCCCGACTTGATTGATATGCGTCAGCTCGACATTATTCGTGCCGAAGCGAAAGCGGCCGAAAAAGAAGACGCGGCGCTGGCTGAATCTGCGGAGTAAAGATTATGGCAGAAACAACGATTGAAGTGCTCGAAAATGAAGCACCCGCGATGGATCCGGTTGAAGCAGCCGTTTCCGCACTGAAAGAACAATTCCCCGAATTGACCGACGATGCGCGTCCAAACTATTCAGGTTTAATGGTTCCGGCCGATAAACTTCTGGAAGTGGCGCAAAATTTACGCGACGAACAAGGATTTAACTACCTTTCTTCTGTAACCGGTGTTGACTTGATCGACGACGGCAAGCTAGAAGTGGTTTATCACACCTACAATCTTGACAAAGGTGGTAGCTCTGTCGTTTTGAAAACCCAAGTCGAGCGCGATAACCCGAACGTGCCATCATTGGTTCCTTTGTGGCCTGGTGCTGATTTTCAAGAACGGGAAGCGTATGACCTATTGGGGATTAACTTTGAAGGTCACCCTGACTTGCGCCGCATTTTGATGTGGGACGGCTTTGAAGGCTATCCTTTGCGTAAAGACTGGAAAGAAGCGTATTACGAAGAAGATCATAAACCGTTTGGTAGTCGTTGGCCCGGTGGGGAAGTTTTCCGCGCGGAAGAACGAAACCTTTACGGTAAAAATGTCGCCTATCCACGTGGTTGGATGCCACAAAACTTGGATGCCGATACGGATGATGAAATTTATGCAGGTATGTCAGTTAATCGGCCGAAGTCGAAAACTGACATCCGTACCGATCAAGTCACCGTGAATATCGGACCTCAGCATCCCTCTACCCACGGTGTATTCCGTATGGTTGTGACGATGGATGGTGAAACGGTTTTGAAATTGAAACCGGTTATGGGGTATTTGCATCGCAACCATGAAAAAATCGGTGAACGGAACACCTTCTTAGGGAACATTCCATACACCGACCGTTTGGACTACATTAGTTCAATGTCCAACAATCATGGGTATGTCTTGGCCATCGAAAAATTGCTTGGATCACAAGTGCCTGAACGTGCGGAATGGATTCGTATCTTGATGGTTGAATTGACCCGTATCGTCAATCACTTGTGGTCGATCGGTTTCTTGATCAACGACTTGGGTGCATTCCAAACGGCGATGCTTTACTTGACCATTGAACGTGAATTGGTTTTGGACTTCTTCGAAGCTGCTGCCGGTTCTCGTATGATGTGTAACTATATGCGTTTTGGCGGTCTTGCTTTTGATTTGCCTCGTGAAGTTCGTGGGCAAGAAACAACCGCATTTTTAGACGAATTGGTTCATACCCGTTTACCTAAAATCTTGGATGAGTTAGATACATTCTTGACCGGTAACGAAATTGTGCGCGAGCGTTCAGTGGGGATCGGTAAAATGACCCGCGAACAAGCGATCAGTTACAGTACTTGTGGCCCGATGTTGCGTGCGAGTGGTGTCCAATACGACGTTCGTCGTGCTGAACCATATTCATACTATGACCAACTCGATTTCGATATCCCTGTTCGTTACAACGGTGATGTTTGGGATCGTTACATGGTTCGCGTCATGGAAATGCATGAAAGTTTGCGTATTTTGCGCCAAGTTTTGCCACATTTGAAAGCGACCAAAGGTGGATCGATTTTAGATGGTAAGCCGCAATACAATGTCCGTATTCCGAAAGGTGGAGAAGCATACGGCCGTGTTGAGAACCCGAAAGGTGAGTTGGGCTACTACGTCACAGCCAAGCCGAAAGGGACCAATCCAGAACGGTATCATATCCGCGCACCCTCCTTCATCAACTTGACACCATTAGAGTTGATGAGTGTTGGTCACAAAGTTGCCGACTTGGTTGTGGTACTTGGTAGTATCGACATCGTTTTGGGTGAAACAGACCGTTAGGATTTTTGGAGAAACAATATGTATGGATTAGGTGTTTTAAAAGGTTTAGGTATTACCCTAAAGCACTTTTTCAGAACATTTTCAGACGAAGTTAAATGGTCTGCCAAAGGCGGCCGTTACTACAATGACGATGCCTTGGCTGTGCGCCAAAGCTTGAAAACGGAAGGGGCGATTACTGTCATGTATCCAGAAGAAAAACTGGAAGCTCCAGAACGTTTCCGTTTTGTTCCGTTTTTGGTGATGGATGATCCAGCTACCGGCCAAAAAGCTGGGAAAGACTGGTGTACCTCTTGTGGGATTTGTGCCAAAGTTTGCCCGCCACAATGTATTTGGATTGAACGTGGCAAATTGCCGAACGGCCGTCCGAAACCGGAACCATTAAATTTCTACATCGATATCGATATTTGTATGAACTGTGGCTATTGTGCCGAATTCTGCCCATTTGACGCGATTAAAATGGACCATGACTTCGAAATCGCTAGCTATGACCGTTCAGCCGCTCATATCCACGACAAAGAACGCTTGTCTAAACCGATTAGTTACTGGCGCTCAATTGCACCCGGCCGTGCTGCGGATGAAGAACAAGCTCGTATCGAAGAAGAAGAAAAGAAGAAAAAGAAAAAACGGAAGTAATTCCTTTTTCTGACTTGAACAAATCCACAGACCGTTGGCATAATGCAGAGCTAATATAGCTGTGCTAAGCTAGCGGTGTGTGGATTTTTTATTAAGAGGTTGCGTCGCTAAATTGGACTAATCTATATGCTTTTACATTTGATGATTATGTCGCAGATTGGTTCGATTTGAGGCGATAGAAATAAACTAAATTATGTTTGGAAGAAAACAGAAAGTTACAGAAAAAGTGGTCATGGATGCCTTGTCTACTGTGATCGAACCGGAATTGCATCGCGATTTGGTTTCTTTGAATATGGTGCGTGAATTGGCGATTGATGGGGGGGATGTGACCTTCACGATCATGTTAACTACGCCAGCTTGCCCACTGAAAGGCAAAATGGAAGGGGATTGTCGTCAGGCTCTAGCGGCCGTTGACGGGATCACCAATGTGACCGTTAATTTCGATGCCAATGTGCCTGAAAATAAGAAAATCTCTGATCAACTGGGCATGCAGTTTCGTCATGCGATCGCTGTCGCTAGTGGTAAGGGAGGGGTCGGTAAAAGCACCGTTTCTGTGAATTTAGCGATCGCTCTGGCCAATACTGGGGCGAGCGTTGGGTTGTTAGATGCCGACATTTTAGGACCGAACATCCCGATGATGATGGGACAGCCGAAAATGCCTCCTCCGCAAAATCGCAAATTGATTCCGGCCGAAGCGCATGGGGTTAAATTTATTTCGATGGCATTTTTGTCAGACCCCGACAAACCGATGATTTGGCGTGGCCCGATGTTGCACAGTGCGATTCGTCAGCTATTGGTTGATGTGAAATGGGGTGAGCTTGATTATTTGATCATCGACTTGCCACCCGGCACCGGTGATGCCCAATTATCATTGGCACAGACCTTGCCTTTGTCCGGTGCATTGATCGTAACCCAGCCGATGCTAGTTGCGGCTACAGACGCATTGCGTGGGTTAAAGACATTTGAGCAACTCAACGTACCGATTCTAGGTGTTGTGGAAAATATGAGCGGCGAATTCTTTGGCACTGGTGCTGGAGAGCTGTTGGCGCAACAAAATAGCACCGAATATTTTGGTACGATTCCGATGGACGCTAACGTCCGCCGTGGCGGTGATGAAGGGGAACCGATTGTGATGGCGTTCCCGAATTCACAAGCTGCTGGTGCGTTTGATGACGTCGCCAAGAAAGTGGCGGCTCGGGTCAGCGTTATGACATTGATGAACGATTCTAGCTTTATTCCGATCGAAATGGTTGGGTAGCGTTTTGACCTAAGCTATCGCTAAGCCACGGCCAATCGGCCGTGGCTTTTTGTTGCTTGCTGGTCAATCGTTGGTACACTTCTTGTTGCATTATTTTTTTTATTTTAAGTTCCACTCTGTGCTACGCCTCAATCAACTTTCAAAACAATTTTATACATTAATCGCTTTATACAACCTTTCTTTTGATATTCATCAAGGGGAAATTGTGGGCATCCTCGGGCCAAATGGGGCGGGCAAAACGACCTTGTTTAAGATACTGGCCGGTTTGCTGGAACCGACAAAAGGGGATATTTCGCCACTACAAGAGGGGTGGCCGACGATTGGTTACAAACCTGAACGGCCGTTTTTCCCAGAAAATTTGACCATTACCGCTTATCTTAAAACCTGTGCGGGTATCAGTAATATTCCGTGGCAGCGTCAGTCTGGGGAAGTTGCTCGTGTGATTGAACTGACCGGGTTACAGGATGTGGCTAGAAATCGTATTTCCCGCTGTTCGAAAGGGATGCGTCAGCGAATTTCGATTGCACAATCGCTAATTGGGGACCCACAGCTTTTAATTTTTGATGAGCCGAGTGACGGACTAGATCCGATTGGTCAGCAAGAGGTACAGGCGTTGATGCGCCAGTTACGTGATCAGGGCAAGACGATTTTGCTTAGCTCCCATCAGTTGGGAGAGGTAACGGCCGTTTGCACCCGCTTGCTGATCCTAAACAAAGGGCAATTGGTTTATCATAAAGAGATGCGGGATGCACTGAATGAACGGCCGCAAGCGATTATCCGCGTCGATCGAAACCTAAGCACCATTAAAGCTCTTTTGACATCGCTACATTCTAAAATCACAGTTGATAAAGATGACCATACTCTCTATATTCAAGAAGAAGCACTCGCGTTACGGCGCGATATTATGCGCTTATTGCTGAATGCTGATTACGACATTCTGCAATTGGCTTATCAAAAATCAACCTTAAAAGATATTTACGCCGAGGTGGTACGCTCGTGATCCAACGGATATTCACACTTACTCGCTATTTGATTACCCGTTTGGCCACATCTTGGATCGGTGGCTTTTATGTTGCGCTGACGCTCGCCTATTATGGTTTTGCGTTCCGTACGCGAACACCAGAAGCGGACTACTTTATTTTGGTACTAGGGCTATTTGGGGCCGGTATAAGTTTTTTTGTGGCGATGACACTGGCGTCACGGGCGAATGAAGGGAAAAGTGCTCCGTTCTTTGTGCGCCTAGAGAGCCGCGTTGAATATTTGCTATCGGTTTTTCTGGCTTCATTCGGTGTCGGTTTAGCTCTGCAACTCTGTTTGATGTTCGTTGTTTTATTACGGAATGATCCTCAACTGACCTTCGGCCGTGCCTTAGATATTCCTCCGATTTGGCTTTCATTGAATGTACTGGCTATTTTACTAGCGATTCATGCGTCTGATTTTGTAGCGCGTGGTTGGTCTCGGATTTGGATATTTGGTGGTATCGCTCTGTTGTTGATGGTTGGTGATTATCTTGGTTGGTTTCTTACATTGTTAACTGATTTAATCCAAGATTTAGCGAATCGTTCAACGAGCCCGAGTACAGTTCAGGATTTGAATGAAGCGGCAAGTTGGTTGAGTAGTACTGATGCCAGCTGGTCTGACGGGGTAGCGGCCGTGGTCCGCTGGCCGTTTGAAGCGATTATTAATGGGGTGTTGGATGGTGGCTTTACGGCGACCCAAGCATTTGCTCCAGCACTATTAATTATTTATGCGACCGTGCTATTTTTCTTGGCTGCCCACTGGTTTGCCAACAAAGATTTGTATTTGCTAGAAGAATAGTCTGGGGTTGCCTTCATTGCGCCCGATATAAGCTATTGGGGGAATGGAAGTGGGGGTAAAACGGTTTATGCGATAATGTCTGATATGTTTGCTGGCTTGTGTGTAGGGATCTCGATATGGAAGGTCGCACCTGGGAAGCTTTTCTCATCAGCTCCTTCACTTTCCGCCCAAATATGTCCCCCATGCGCTTCAACAATCCCTTTGGCAATAGGTAAGCCAAGGCCTGGGCCGCCACCTTTGAACTTGGTCTTTCCAGAAGAGTGAAGTGCTACATCCCCTGTGCCACCAAACGTTTCAAAGATCGATTCGAGGTGTTTGGGGTCGATACCGATACCGCTGTCCACGACACGTACATCGATAAACCCTTCATTCCCATCAGGATGTTCTGGTGCATGAATGAGATGGGCTTGCACTGTTACACGGCCTCCGTCTGGGGTGTATTTCAACCCATTGCTGATTACTTTTTCAAATGCCTGCATTAACCGTTCCGGATCCCCATAAATCGCTTTGCTTAGCGGGAACGGTTCAACGACTAATTCGACTTCTCGCTGGAAGAAGTCGCGACGACAATTTTGAGCCACTTTGCGCACCAATTTTTCCAGATAGATCTCTTGCAGTGCGATTTGAATCGTGCCTGACTCAATGATACTGACATCAATCATATCATTGATAATTTCACGTAAGCGGAGCGTGCCACCGTCGAAACCACCCAGATACATTTGCATCAAGGTATCATCTTTGGGGATTGAACTGCGCATCATGTTGGCGTACCCTTCAAGTAAGGTGAGAGGGGTTTTGAGTTCGTGGGCGGCTACTTGGATAAAGCGGGTTTTATTTTTTTCGACCGCTTCGATCTGTTCGCGTAAGCCGACCATATGGCCCAAGAGTTGCGCATTGTCTACATTGCTAGCGATTTTTGTGACTTCGACCACTGCGTATGTGAAGACACGATCAATGGTCGCCCATTCCGCCAGAACGAGTTCTGCCGATAGGGCTTCTTTGAGCTTGTTGAAAATCTTTTCTTTGAGGAGGCGGATAATGAGCAACCAGTCATTGGCGCTTGTGGTATCGTTGCCGATTTGCTGGCTGGTCCAGCCCTGAATAGCATAGAGTTGGTCGGCGATAGAGCCGTCAATGGCACTTACGGCCGTGTCATAGAAACTCTCAACTTCGGCTTCAGATAAAAAGATATGGGGGGCGGCATTAAGGACATCGTCACATAGACCGGTTTTTTGCTCTTCGAGCCATGGCTGGATTGCGAGATTCATGAAAACTTCTACTCTCGTGAGCGTGGATTGATAGGACTTAGAAACTACATTTAATTTTGGCTTTTAATAAGCTTTATCGGAAATAAAGCGATAGAGACCAAAGATAGGGATAGGGAGGAGCCTTTGCCGAGGCGATTTTCCAATCCCTATCTTCTCTCACGATCTAAATAATTGACATAAAATTATTTCCGATAAAGTCTAATGGAAGCCAAGGGGATTGACATAAAAACAACTTGGTCTTACTCCCCTCTTATTAGGGACTTGGAGAGGTGGAATTTTTTCCTCTCCCCCAAGGGAGAGGGGAGCAAAACAGACTAATTCTAAAAAATTGGAAGAGTTTTGAGACGCTGTGATAAGTGAAATTTAGGGATTCACTACTAGTCAGGCAGGGCGATCTCTGCGATTTTGCGATCATACTTCAGACGACGATCTCGTGCAAAGCGACGCAGAGCGGTCAGCGACTTTTCCGCGTAGTAGATATAGCGATCCTTCTTGCCCATTTTCCCTTCTGGTGGGGTAAAGAGGCCGAAATTCGCTTTCATTGGTTGGAATGTCTTGGCTTCGGCGTGAGTGACATAGTGGGCGAGCGCCCCTAGCATCGTTTTGGTCGGGAGATTGATCGGGTGATCCCCTTGCATGAGACGTGCGGCATTGATTCCGGCGAGAAGTCCTGTCGCTGCATTGCCGCTATATCCTTCAACACCAGTGATTTGACCGGCAAAGAAGAGATTGGCACGGCCGCGATATTGCATCGTGGGATGTAGCAATTCTGGCGAATTGATATAGGTATTGCGATGCATTTGACCAAAACGGACAAACTCAGCGTTTTCGAGACCCGGAATGAGCCTCATGACATCCCCTTGGACACCCCATTTGAGGTTGGTTTGGAAGCCGACTAAGTTATAAAGGGTTCCGGCGATGTTGTCTTGACGTAGCTGGACGACGGCGAACGGCCGTTTGTCGGTGCGTGGGTCGATGAGGCCAACCGGCCGCATGGGGCCAAAGCGGAGCGAGTCACGGCCGCGTTGGGCGATGACTTCTACCGGCATGCACCCTTCGAAGAATTTCGCATCCTCTTGCTCGAAATCGCGCAGGGTGATCGTTTCGGCCGCCGTGAGCGCATTGAGAAAGCGATCGTACTCTTCTTCCGTCATGGGGCAATTAATGTAGTCTCCATCGTCTTGCTCGCCTGTATCGTAACGGGATTTGCGAAAAGCGATGCTGAGATCGATCGAGTCATGATTGACGATAGGAGATAACGCATCGTAAAAGTAGAGATAGTTTTGTCCGGTGAGCTCCCCGATCGCTTGGGCGAGGGGGGGAGAGGTGAGCGGTCCGGTGGCGATGATGGTCGGACCGGGTGGGATTTCGGTTAACTCTTGGCGAAATAGGGTGATGTTCGGGTGTGCCGCGATTTTTTTGGTGACCAGTTCGGCAAACCCATCGCGGTCAACCGCGAGTGATGAACCGGCCGGAACGGCCGTTTGTGTGGCGCACTCGATGATCAGCGAGCCGAGGCCGCGCATTTCCGCTTTGAGTAGTCCTGGGG
>WTJY01000268.1 GCA_011524645.1 Anaerolineales bacterium
GGTGTCATCATAGCCCATAATCGTATTGGCACTGCCCAAATGGTCAGTAAAGATATAGAACAATCCATTCTGATCAGTGTCTACATGCCCTTGCACACTCGTTGCGATCGGTTGCCCTGCGATCATATAAGTCTTCCGCACAACCGCCCGAGGGGTACGCACACGTTCCACCGTCAAGTCATCATATGCCACCCACCCATTTTGGTACATACTAAAGAAGCGGACTTGGATTGTGGCTGCATTTGCAGGGAGTTCAACCTCTTTGCTGTACTCCGCCCAATCCGGTTGGAGTTGCCCAGTACCTAATCGATAGACAGACTCCCCATCAATATTGAGTCGGACACCATTGGCATCATAAGCAGAGACATACGCTTGCGGTTGTTGACTGAAACTCGTCTTCGCATCAAGTGCACCACGGGCCCAAAAGGACAATTTATATGACTCCCCACCAACGACATCGATCGATTCACTGGCAACACGTCCCCATGTGTGGTTGCTGATTGAGTAAGCTTGTTGGCCGCTACGAGCCGCAGAATTCCCGCCGGGATCGTTACGGAACCAAGTCGCCTCATATTCTATCTCTTTGACCCAATCGTGACCCGCTTCAAAGCCTGTTTCATAAACGAGCTGGTTGTTGTTACTGGTATCGACAATTTTGACATCGTCATAAGCGACCCAGCCATTTTGATACATGCTGAAGAAGAGCAGTTCAACCGAAGCGGCGTTAGCCGGAAGCTCAATCGATTTGGTATATTCAACCCAATCGGCCGTGAGTGTCCCTGTGCCCAGACGATATTGAGGATAGATGCCAAGTTGGGGGTTGGCCGCAATCGGATTGCCATTTGCATCGTAAACGTTAACGTATGCCAGCGGGTCTATACTCAGACTGGTCTGCTCATTCACCGCGCCACGGGCCCAAAATGAGAATTCATAAGTCTGTCCACCCGTTACGCTAATCGATTGACTACGCATCCGTCCCCATGTGTGGTTGCTAATCGAGTAAGCTTGCTGGCCACTACGAGCCGCAGAATTGCCGCCGGGATCGTTGCGGAACCAAGTCTCTGGATGTCCAGCAAATTCACTCCATCCATGGCCGTTTTCAAAGCTCGTTTCATAGATCGGGGACGACACACTAGCCAAGTTAACTGCGACATCGTCATAAGCGATCCAGCCATTGTGATACATGCTGTGCAAACGGACTTCAATTGATTCGGCATTGGCTGGCATGGTCAAGCCGGTTGTGGTGTATTGGGTCCAAATTTCGTTAATCTTCCCATTAGTCAACGAAATGAGCTCATTACTGCCATCAGACTTATTAATGAGAAGATACCCTTGGGTATTTTCACTCAAGCTGGTCTCTGGATCGACCGCACCACGGGCATAGAATGAAACCTCATAGGTTTGATTCGGACTGACCGCAATGGCAGGGCTTTCAAGGCGTCCCCATGTGTGGTTGCTAATGGCCATCGCCTGATTACCGGTCCGCGCGGCCGAGTTGCCTCCCGGTTGATTGCGGAACCAAGTCGCTTCATGGGCCACTTCATATGTCCAATTATGGCCTGTCTCAAAGCTGGTTTCATAAACAAGCTCATTTTGAGATTCAAAGGTTTGTTGATAAGAGGGGAACGGGTAAACACTCACATCGCCGTTCGGCTCAATGGTGACGGTCCGTTGTCCGCTGGGGTCATAAGCGAAGCGGGTCGTTTCGCCACTGTTTTCTTCGACCACGCGAACCAAGCGGTTTTCACTGTCAAATGTTTGAAGATAATTTTCCCCATACTCGCCGTCACGGGTGATCATATTGCCGTTGGCATCGTACGTATATTTGAGATCATTGTCCGTCCCCGGATTGTTAACCAATGTCACGGCGTGGGGGCGAGTTGCGGTGTACGCGGTTCCGGTCCCGTTAAGCACGCTTGATCCACCGGGGTAGACGAGTGTGGTGGTGTTGGTCGTCGGGCTGTTGCCCACCCGTTCGGTACGGCCGGTCATGTTCCCGATTTCGTTGTAGCTATAGGTTAAATGGTATTCAAGCTCGGCGTTTAATAGATTGACACTATCGCTAAATGTTGTCCCACTTGGATCATTTGAGTAGAGCGTGGCGCTGATCAAACGATAGAGGTGGTCATAGCTAAAGCGTTGATTGTAGTCACGGTTTTCATGTCCGCGCTCCCAGAGGGTCGTGATATTACCTACTTTATCGTAGTAGAACTCATAATCGGCCGGATCAGTAGCTGCGCCACCCCAAATACCATGTTGAATCCGTTTTAGGCGGAAGTTGTTGTTGCCTGCGGAGCCGGTAGCACCATAATATTGATAGGTTGTGTCAGGCAGGCCTGCATCCGCGCGGTCCAACTTGGTCATTTGACCTTGTGCATTGTAGTGAATGTCACTAACGATTTGTGTGCCTTGTTGGTAGTTGTTATTTGACCAGACGCCGTTGATATACAACTCGTTGGCACCTTGGCTATCGTAAACCGTTTCAACCACGTCTCCACCGGGGTAAATGACTTGAGTCGGCCGGTTCAGCGCATCATAAGAGAGCGAAGTGGTGGTGTATGAATTGCCATAAATATGACGGGTATGGGCCCGCATTCGCGCAAAGTTATCATAACGGAAGAGATCCGCATCGACTTCATATGATGTATCTTGGGTGACCGGTTCGTCACCTGTATGGCGCGCCCAGCGGATTTCAGTCAACAATCCTTGTCGATCACCATAGATTCCGGCGAACGAATAGTTTGGATCTGCGCCCGCATCGAGCTGTTCATCGTAAAGATAGGTCGCGAGCCAACCGGCTGCGCCTTCGGTTGGGGCACTGGTAGGGCATAGGGTGTCGGCCGTTACCGCTTTATCAGTCATCCGATTTAGAGAGTCATAGTAGAAACACAGGAGCTTATCATTGGCATCTTTTTGCCAAGTCAGATTACCACTAATATCATATCCATAGGTCCAACTGCCCATGTCTGGGTCATGCATGCTGGTCTTACGGCCGAAGGCATCGTACTCCATAATCGATTGGTTCCCAAGTGGGTCGGTCACCTGTACCAAATTCCCTCGGACATCATATTGGTAGCGAGTGGTAGAGATTGAGTTGTTTGGACCATACTCTTGAACGGCCGCCAACTGCCCTAACCCATTGGTTAAATACCCTTTTTTGTTATTTAACGCATCGGTCACGATTTGTTGGCTATGAATGGTGTGTCCATCAATATTGAACTGATTGGTGATCGTATTTAGGGTCACCGTTTCGCTTCCATCAGGGGCGATCACTTTTGTATCGCCGGGGTGGTACAAATCATCATTTGGATCACTATATCCGAAGACTGTCGAGGTTTCGGCCGGATAGATGACCACATCCCCATTGACCGCAAATTCATAGTAATTGTCTAAGCGGATTCTCGCCGGATTTTGCTCGCTTTGCTGAATCTGGAAAATCGGCCGCCACTCCTCAACATTAAAATTGTCATTCGTTTCAATGGTATGTTTTGCATTAATTTCAGGATCATCTTTACGAGCGATCTCAATCGTAAACTGACTCTCTGAGCGACGGATTTTGGCAGAATACCAGTGAGAATTGCGGTACTCAACCCCACTAATCGTATTGGTCGTATTGATCACCCAAGGAAGCAGATCTCGATTGGCTTCCGCACCATCATGATAGTAATGTCCATCATTAGATTGTTGCCAAGCATAAGCGCGGAATGATCCGTCATCTTGACCCAAATCGGGAGATTCTATCATCACACTCCGATAGTCACTCTGGCTGGAATCCCCTATGTTTGGGTCAACATAGCTTCCAAATTCAACACCGAGAACGAAGCGAGCATCGCCTGGATTTGATACCATAAAATCGAAGCCCCATACATCATCACCAACTCGTTCGATTGTCACAGGGTCTCTTCGTCTCAGATTAACCGCACCATCTGTGCGGTCTAGAATTAAAAGGCTATTCCCAACGGTGACCCCATTATCTAAGTTCCCATTATTCCCAGATTTTTGAGAAAATTCCCAAGCGGTTTCGTCTAAAGAAGAGCCGGTAAACCGATCGCTAAAGGCGCTCAATCTAAAATAGTCATTTTGCGGGTCGTAGGTGTATGCAACGCCCGGCTCTAGATCTGTTGGCGTGTCGATCGGAACGGTTTGACGTACCACTTGGCCCATCTCGTTGTAACCGGTCAAGGTCAGCAGATCTTTGACTTGATCTTCGACTTGAACATCGAGCTGTTCGGTCATAAACGGCCGTCCCAACCCATCAAAATATTGAATGGTTGAGGGGGCCAGACTGTCACGGACATCAGTTTGGATTTGAAATGGGGTAGCGAAGTCTTTATAGGTGATGGTTGAAGCCGCCACGGATTGATCATTTGGCGCATAGCTAGCGATCAATCGGCCATGAGCATCATATTCGTATTTAGAGACATTGTTGTTTGTGTCGATGACGCGGTAGAGCAGACCGTAGCGGCCACTATTACTGCCTGTTATGGTGTTCCCTGCACAATCTACCCCCGAAACACCGTAGATATCGAAGTATGTACATTGCTCTTCGTTTAAGCCGACGGCCGTATTGACCCGAACCGGATATAGCCCAAAGTCACTGTCATAGGTAATTTCAGTACGAGTGCCATTGGGTGCAATTGTTGCCTCAGTTTGTCCACGCTCATTGTATATAGTTTCGACCGTCGTGGTTTCACTGCCTAGCCCCGTAATTATGGTGAGTGGCAAAAGCTGGTTATTGCTGTCTATGCCATAGTTATAGGTTGTTTCTTGAATCGAATTGTTTGATCCATCAGACAATTCTTGTTTCTCGACACGGCTGACCCAGAAGCGATTCCCCGTAGTCTCCATGTCGTATGTTGTTTCTTGTACCGTTTCGGTTTGGCCATTGACAATTGTCTTGACCTCGTCAAGTTGGCCATATGCTGTTGCATTGTAGCTGTATTCTGTTCGAGAAACATGGGTTGCGTTACCGCTGTTCGGCCCCACGTTATAACTGGTTTGGGTCACATCTTTGACCGGCCGATAATGGATCTCATCGACCAAGATGTCATGATAGCTCGTTTCAGTTTTTTGGTACAGTTCCGGATCACCATTTTCGGCCGCCGTGGATACGGTTTGATAGAAAGGCTGGCCGAAGGCAACAGAGTTGGTGTAGTAGCGGGTCGCGGTGATTTGCAAGGCATCATCCGTCTCATTAAAGCGCATAACACGGGTCGTCACATCTTCAAACCCAGCCAAGGATCCATAGTGTGGTGTACCGGGTTGTTCATCGTAATCACATTTGTTTGATGTGTTACTTTGAATGTAGCAAATCCCTTCACGATCATAAGTGGTTAGGGTTTTGTGTCCTACACCATCTCGCACCAACATCTCTGTGACATACCAACTCGCCCCTATGTGGGGATACTGGCTAACAATCCCCACGTTATTCACTTCGTAGTCACCATCATTTCGTTCGTCCGATTGATAAGTAAATTCGACAGCACCCCCATACCCGTTTTCCACACGGGTCAAACGATGATAGTTAAAGCATTCTCCATTTTTACTTAGCCCGATCGAATGGACTGCAGAGAACCCTTTTCCGGCAAAATTACTCATCGCTTCATATTCAAAACGCTGTATGGGTAGAAGTTGCCAAGCACCATGACCATTCAACCGAGAACTCTCACTGATCGCCCAAACTACTTTGGTGCTTGTTGTTAATAGGGCTCCATTATGCTTCTCCTTGCATTCATTCGTATAACTGATCGTTCTTGTTTTGATATCGTATTGACGTGTCGCCTGATCATCGGCAATATCTCCATGATAGGTTTCAATGCGTATGAGTTGGCCCGTTTCTTGTAGATCGCCATTTTCGTCTAGGTAAGTGTCGTAAATAAATTGGATTCGTGAAGAGGCTTGAGCTACATTTTCGTTAAACGGCTCAAGTTGAGCCATGTCATCAAATGGGCCGTCGACAGGGGCACTTCCGGCCGTTTGTTGAAAGTTATAGTAAATATTTTTGACGCGACTACCCAAGGTTTTGGTCGAATATTCACCAAACTCTCCATCATCTGTTTCTACAGAATTGTCCCGCTCATAGACAATCATATTGCCAAAGGCATCGGTTACTGTATCGACATGCCATTCGGTGTAAAAGCCATTCCCTGTATCGACGCTATCCGTTACAACCATACGATAGATATCCATCTTGGTCGTAGCCATCGGATCATAGCCTAAACGATAGGATGTTCCATTACCTGTTTGTACGATCCAGTACACAACCGAGTCTTTTTGGCTGTCATCGCCGAAGCGAATCGCTCGCACGGCTGGATTGTCTTTTAATAGGAAAATCTCACTGTTTGCATAGGACCCATGTTGGGTGTTGGTTGACATTAAGCGGTGACCCGTGCCATTTAACACCAAACGGTATTCAAGTGGGCGTGTAAATGTATAATCCTCTTCTTCGTTAGGTTTCATTTCCCCTGTGCGAATCACGGCGATCTGGTTGATTGACCAGCCGGTGGCGATCGTTCCCACATTTGCTTCGCGCAACACACCATTTAAAGCGCCACTAGAGTAAGACAAATTGATAGATGGCTGTAGACCATTGTAGCCGGCAGGGACTTCAATAGGATAGTTGTAAGTCGCTGCACCGCTAAACCCAGCCGCTGTTGGCAATTCCCACTGTAGCCCCCATGATTCCGGCCGCCAACCGGTCGCCCACTCTGAAAAGTGGGTCACCTCGGCCGCGATCAGCCCCGATTTATCATAGGTTGTAATCGGCACATCCAACCACTCATTCGGATTGTCTGGGTTGCGATAGGCGATAAAGAAGGTTCCGCCGTCTTCGGCTAGATCGATGCCGTAATCCCGCAGATCGGCCGTGACCCGCACCGGTTGTTCAAACTCATGCTGAACCAATCCGGTCGTTGGATTTACAATTTCAACCTCAAATTGATGCAGTATAGTGGTATGGTTCCCCTGCTCCGCCAGTGAAAAGGTATCGGCCGTTAATCTATGCTCCGTTGTGAATTCGAAATTCATCATCTGATCAAAGGTTCCCGCTTCGACCAAAAAGCCGAGTGACTCATCGGCCGTGATAAATGTGTGACGATACTGTGACAAGCTCGCCGTTCCCAGCTCTGTAACAGCTGTATCTAGCGTTACTTGGTTCGCCCAACGTGGCGCAAAGTCCGCCATATTCGCCGCTAAATGAGGCGGTTGGAAAGACATTTCAACCGGTTGTGCCTGTACGGGGGCCGAACTGCCGCTAGCAACCTCATTCCATGGCACCAACCAATCTAATTGTGTGGGGGTCACCATCTGTAAAAAGACAGTCATGACTATTGTCAATGAAATCATTCGCCAAAACGATGTTTTGGCTCGTGGCATAGGTACGTGTGAATTCTCTATGTACATATAATCTTCCTATTTGTATGTCTTGATCGTGTGT
>WTJY01000005.1 GCA_011524645.1 Anaerolineales bacterium
CCTGTACAGTCACCACCAACACAGCCATAGCCAGTTGCCCAGAATCGGGCGACCGAGGAAAACTGGTACGAAGTGCCCAATTTGAAGATCGTAGAACGCAAGCGCAAGTAGCTTATACCAGCCAGATGAACAGCGATGCGTTTTCGATGGGATTGTGGGTAAGCCCCTTCAATACGGACGGCGACCGGTTCCTCATCGGCCGTGAATCCTATCTCTCAATGGGGGATGGGAACACGATCAAAGCGACCGTCACCGGTGGCGCAAGCTGTGAAACCAGCACCACGGTCGAAACCAGCTTTAGCTCAAGACGGTATCGCTATGAGCATGTGATGGTCACCTATGATGGGGCGACGATCCGCTTGTACCACAATGGGACTTTACGTGAATCGGCGGCACACACAGCCGGTGTGTGTGACACGACCACCCCATTCTCTTTGGGGGATGGCAGCACCACCCCATTCGTCGGCCGGATGGACGAGGTTGTCTTCCTAGATAGTGCGATCAGTGCTACAGATGTGAAAGCACTCGTAGACAACCAAGCGCACGCGCTGTTTGTCGAAGAAACCCACCCGATTGTCATCGACGCCACAGGGCCGGAAGCGGTTATCAATTTAGGGACCGATGTGCCGAGCAAACCGATGATTCTCGACCTCATTGTTGAAGATGACTATTCAACCATTAGCATGGTTGCCGTCACGATCACGTCGCCGAGCACGGCCGTTTATACAACCACGGTGAGCGAATCGGCCGATAGCAACAATCAGTGGCTATTCAACTTCATCCCTGATGTCGAAGGGCAATACACAGTCGATATCGACAGCTGGGACGCGGTTGGCAATAAAGGGTCTAACCAAGGCACCATCTATGTTGATGATACGCCACCAGAAGCGATCACGGACAGCGCCCTGACCGCACCGATATTGACCACCAATCCGGCCAATCTTCAAGATAAGAATGAACTCACTGTCTCAGGCATCATCTCAGATAATCGTCGCTTGGTTTCGACAATGACGGTGGATGTTGAAGACTGGTTAGGGATCTCGGTCGATGCGCCGCAAGAGACGGCCGTTGTCACCAGCACAGCCACCAGTGGTGCGTGGCAAGTCGATTACACCTTCCCCAGCCCCGCCTATGGGCATTATGATGTGGTCGCCACAATGGAAGACTTTGTCGGCAATGAGATTAGTCGCACGATCGGCACCTTGACGATCGACGACTATGGCCCTGTTGCGGATATCACGATCGATGACACCTATATCTCTGAAAGCGGGTTAATCTCGGGGACGGTCAGCGATATTCGCTACATCACCGGTGGCCGATTGGCTCACTTCCATTTAGATGAAGCGGCCGGTTCAACCAGCTTTATCGATGGCACTCAAACGAAGTTTGAAGCGACTTGTAGCGGTGCTACATGTCCAACGGCCGGTGCGAGTGCGCAGTATGGCACGGCCGTGCAGTTCGACGGAACCGACGATTTGCTCAGCATCACCAGCAAGCTCTCCTCCTTGCCGCTTAACCAAGTTATCGTCAGCGATACATTTGCCATCAGCCAAACCACCCTATCGGCGTGGATCTACCCCACATGGAGCTCTGGTAGCAACGGGTACAACCCGACCGTTCTGGCGGTTGATAACGGCACCAGCCATAACTTCCGCTGGCAAATCGCCGACGACTATAGTGGCATGTTCCTCACCACACCGAGCGGTACCGAATCGCTCAACACAACGGTTACACCGAACCAATGGACCCATATCGCGGTAACCATAGACGATGGCCAATGGCAAGGGTATGTCAACGGTCTTCCGATCGGTGTGGTCACCCAAACAGTGGGCACAACAACAGACTTGCCTTTGAATATCGGTGCCAGCAACAGCGCCAGCGGCTTCTTTACCGGATCAGTAGATGATGTCATCATCTACAACGGTGTCTTATCAGTCGATCAAATTTACGACATCGCCAATGTCTTGCCGACAAGTATCACGAGCCTGCAGGTACAAGCCCGTCATGTGAATGGTGCCATTTGGCCCGGTGTCGATCCTGATGGTCTCCAACTCTATCTCGCGCTAGATGATCCATTGGGTTCCAACACCTTCTTTAACACCTCTGTCATTACAGAAGCGGTCTTTTGTGATGATGCGAGCGGTGGCTGTCCGGTCGGTGGCGTTGATGGGGCGTTTGGTACCGCCATGCGCTTTGATGGAAATGACTACATCGAAATTCCCGGCAGTGAGGATTGGCATTTCGGCGAAATGGCGATTTCCTTCTGGATCAAAGAAGACGGTAACAACAGCGGCCAAGGGATTATCGCCAAAGGAACCACCGCTTGGGAACTCAACATGTCCCCATCGCTTCTTGAAGGCAGGATCTTCTTTGAAACCTTAGGAGTACGTCAAGCGGATAACAACAGCGTATGGGTCACATCAAGCAACGCCCGTGTCGATGGTGGTGATTGGCATCATGTCGTCGTCATGTATGACGGCGAAACCAAGAAGTTCTATGTCGATGGGAATTTGACCTCATCGCAAGAAGTGACCGGTTCGCTGTACGAAAACGACGACCCGATTCGAATTGGAGATTTAGGAGACTCGCTCTTTGACGAATTGGCTATCTTCAATCGGGTTCTAACTGAAGATGAAATTCAGGCACTCTATACCCATGAAACATGGCAAGATGCCACACTCAGCAATACGAACACCCCTTATGCTTCATGGCAAGCGACGCTTCCCGACCTAGAAGGGTTGTTCACCATCGGGGTGAAAGCGACCGATAGCTTAGGCAATGAGCGCGTGAATCTAGACGCATGGACCGGCCCGATCGACTTAACCGGACCCAAACTCACCTTCGATTATATTTCGTTGCCAGATGACAATGTCCAAGTGTTTTGTTATGCGGAAGACCTCAATATTGTCAGCACCGGTTGGGTCTGCCCCTCTGGCGCACCAATCGAAGAAACACGGCAAAGTTCAGACTGGTATGTTGACTACTTTAGTCCAGTGACGCGAACCGTGGGCTTGGCCTCGGCCGTGACCACCTTTGTCACCACCAGTGACGGCACCATGACCGCCTGTGACGCCCACGGCAACTGTACCACGGAAGTGAAAGCGAAAACCTCATCAGATGAAGGGATCGCGGTACTGAGTCCGGTCAATGGAACACAACTCAGCAACTTTGAACCGATCACCATTCGTGGTTATTCATGGAGCAACCATGGGGTACGTCAGGTCAATATGCGTGTAAACGGGTCTGGCGTTGGTGTAGAGTCCTGGTCTTATTCGAATCCGCCGGAACAAGTGTCTTGGGAAGTTGAATGGACACCACCTGAAGGGGTTTCCTCCTTCGACATTGATGCGTTTATGCTAACCGGTGAATACGAGGGCACTGGATCAACCGGCGTGATTTATACCAGTGCAGATACGATTGTTGAAGCACCAAGCTTACGGATCGCCAAGTCGGTTTCTCCCGCATTGGTCTCGACCAATGATACAACGACCTATACGGTTGTGGTGGCCAATAATGGACTCCGCGCGCTCACTGGTGTCGTGGTGAGTGATACCTTGCCGGTAGGTGTAACGCCGACAACGGCCGTCACAGAAATCAATGAAGTGATTGATCTTGCTGTGGGTCAAGCGATGACTTATGTTATTCCGGTTCAAGTCACCGCTACGCAAAACAGCATCATTACCAATACGGCGACTGTGGATCATGTCACCTATAGCGGTGAAGACAGCGCGGTCATTCAAGTTTGCCAAGAGGTGGCCACAGTCACCACCGATGATTTCTTCGGTCCTGGCTCAATCAATGAAGCACTTACGACAATTTGTGATGGTGCCACCATTAACTTTGCTGGTGACACAAACATCCGTAATAGAGACCAAACCTTCTTGATCGATCAATCTGTGACCATTGATGGAGGCGATCACAATGTGACCATCAATGCGAGAGGTCTGTTGGGGCAAATGTTCCGCTTTGACGGTGAAGCAGGAACGGTCGTGATCCGCAACATGACGCTAGAACGGCCGATTAGTGCGGTCATGTTCGAACTCGGGGCATTGCCAGCCATTATTGTTGATGCCGGTGCGGATGTCACCTTTGAAGGGATTCAGTTCGAAGGTGGCAACACCAACAATGAAGCGGTTATTGAAAACAACGGCACGCTGACCATGATTGACAGCACCTTCATAGGTAGCAGCGATAGCGGCGAAGAAGAAGAGGAAGGTAGTAGCAGTAGCAGCTTTGAGCCGGATTCAGGAACCGCGTTAGAAAACGGCAATGGCGCGACATTCGAATTGCGCAACTCCACCATCAACAACCATACGCTGAACAATCAAAGCGGCGGTTTAGTCATCCTCGACTTCGCCACCCATATGGGAGATATCGAGAATGCCGGAACGGCCCGTATCAATGCATCGATTATGGCGAACGGAGACTGTTCTGGCGCAGGCACCTTCGAAGATTTAGGCTACAACTTGATGTCGGATACCACGAATTGCCCCACAAGCTCAGGCACGACGATGACGGCGACAGCGGCCGCGCTCACCACTATTATTAGCGATACCCTGAGCGATAATGGCGGGCAAACAGTCACCTTTGAACTGTATTCAGGCAGCGTGGCCCACAATGGGATTCCAGCGAATGCTAGCGGGTGTGGTGATGGGTTTATTCTCACAGATCAACGTGGTATCGCACGGCCGCAAAACAGCAGTTGTGATATCGGTGCGTATGAAATCTACTACAATACGGCCGCAAGCGTTGTCGATGATCTCTTTAGCATGAACGAAGACAGTACAACGACATTCGATGTCTTAGCCAATGACAGTGACGCGGATGGACACACGATGACCATTGAATCGGTGACCCAGCCGGGCAGTGGCACGGTAGCCATTGTCGGCAACCAAGTCCAAGTCACGCCAGATGCGGACATGTATGGGCAATTAACCTTTACTTATGTGGTCAGCGATGGGCTTGAATTAAGCACGGTCGCCAATGTGACGATTCATGTAACCGACACCAACGACAGCCCGATGGTGACAGCCAGCGCAGATTTGGAAATTCGCTTACCCATGACCGCTACCTTGACCGGTGAAGCGAGTGATGATGGTTTACCCACCACACCGGGCGCGCTAACCACCCAATGGACCAAAGTATCTGGTCCGGGCGTGGTCACCTTTGGTGATGATTCAGTTGAATCGACCAGTGCCGACTTCTCGGTCGCCGGTAGTTATGTGTTGCGCCTAACCGCAAATGATGGGGTCTTGAGTGATTCGGCCGATGTCACGATCAATGTTTTGCCCGCCAACACCGCGCCAGTTGTTGACGCAGGTAGCGATGTCAGCGTCACGTTACCAATGAGCATCACGCTTGATGGAACGGTGACGGATGACGGTGTGCCAAACAACACGTTGACTTATCAATGGACACAGGTTTCAGGGATTGGGCAAGCAACATTTGTGGATGCAAATGGGGTCGATACGGCCGTGAGCTTCCCCTCTGATGGTGAATATGTCCTCCAACTCACCGCCAGTGACGGTGCGCTAAGTGCCTCTGATCTGGTCACGGTCACGGTTGAACCGGAAGTGATTGATAACAGTGGTGATGAAGCGGTTGATCCACCGGCCGTCACCATCTCGTTTAGCAATCAAAACGATTTGTTGGTCAGTTGGACCGGCAATGAAACCGGATGTAACTACCAAATGCATCGCAGCACCGATCCCTATTTCAATGCCAGCGAATCGACAGAGCTTTCGAACTTGTTGAATGAAACTGACGATGAGTACACCGATAGTGGTACGGTTGATGATGAAACCAACTACTATTATCAGGTGGCGGCCGTGGGCTGTGAGCAGGCGTTGTATGTGTCCAATGAAGTGGGTGTCTTCCACTTCGGCTTAGAATCTGGCGACTAGCTAGAACAGGCTCATAACTAGAGACCCAACTTTTCTCCATGAATTTCCCCTCAAGTTCTGGAGAAGGTTGGGTTTCGTGCAGTTTTACAGGGCGAAGAAATTCAACTTCGTTCTGACGAACGGCAGGAATGTCGCGAGTAAGAAGTTGAATTTCGTGCTGACGATTGGCCATTATGGCGGTATCAGGTAATGATGACGGCCGTAGAACGAAATTCAACTTTTCCCTCTTGGCGTAGGCAAGCGGCCGTCGTACAAAGTTGAATTTCTAGCACACCCGATCCCCTCTCAAATCATCAGCTTATCGAGAGGTGATTGCAGGGCGGCCGGTTTTTGCATCACATGGGTGTAAATCATTGTGGTGCGCACATCTTTGTGGCCCAACAGTTCTTGTATCGTGCGAATATTTTCCCCGTCTTCTAACAAGTGGGTGGCAAAGCTATGACGAAACATGTGTGGGTGAGCCCGTTTGCTCAGATCGAGTTCTTGGGCTGTTTTCTTGAGCGCTCTCTGGACTGTACTGGTGTGCATATGAAACCGATAAAGTGAGCTTTGCTCATTTTGGGGATTTCTCGACAGCTTGCTTGAAGGGAATACAAATTGCCAAGCCCATTCCGTTTCGGCATTTGGGTATTTACGTACAAGTGCATGGGGCAGAGGGGCACGGCCGTGGCCGTTTTGTAGATCCACATAGTGAAGTTGACGCGTTATTGCGATCTGTTTTTGCAGGTTCGGGACAACATAGGCGGGTAAAGGGGTAACACGATCTTTTTGTCCTTTACCATTTCGGACAATAATATGCCTTTGCTCAAAATCAACATCCTTTACACGCAAAGAAACCGCCTCACTCAGCCTAAGCCCAGAGCCATACATCAGTTGGCAGACCAACAGCGATTTACCACGTAAACGGGCAAACAGTAGCTTTACTTCCGCACGAGTTAAAATTTCAGGCAATTTCTCCGGCTTCTTGGCCCAATCTACATGGACCGACTTTATCGGCATGTGGAGAACCTCTTTGTACAGGAAAAGCAAAGCGCTTAGCGCTTGATTCTGGGTTGATGCGGCTACATTCAAATCAACAGCGAGGTGGGTTAGAAAAGCTTCTATGTGCTTGTGAGATAAATCTTTGGGGTGTTGTTTTTGATGGAACAGAATATAGCGTTTTATCCAATTGACATAGCTACGTTCTGTTTTGAATGTATAGTTTTTAAGCCGAATTTTGTGGCGGACTCTATCGAGTAATTTTGGAGCTTGAGATGTTTGAATCATTGTAGTCACCCTAAATATGAAATTTCAGCAAAATGCGCGTATTTAGTATCTTATCCTGAATGCGAATCGGGATAAGACCGAAAAAATGAATATTAGCATGCACAAAACAATAACAGAGGGTATTTTTAGACCATTGCGCGCACTGGTATTATGACTATGTTCAGCTAAATATGCAAATTTGCGTGTTTAGCTAGACCAACATGCAGTATAATCTTTAGTTAGGT
>WTJY01000497.1 GCA_011524645.1 Anaerolineales bacterium
CTATATTTCTAGTGAACGAAAGAAGCAGGTTGTGGCTCCGGTATGACATGCTGGACCGGCCGGATCGACCAATAAGATTAGGGTGTCAGCATCACAGTCTACCAAAATTTGCCGGACTTTTTGCGTGTTGCCTGAGGTCGCACCCTTGTGCCAAATTTCTTGGCGGCTACGGCTCCAAAATACCGCCTCGCCACGTTCTTGGGTGAGACGTAAGGATTCTGCGTTCATCCACGCGACCATTAAGACATCTTTGGTGGTGGCGTCTTGAACAACGGCCGTGATGAGGCCGCGATTGTCGAACTTTAGAGAGTTGATTGGAATGGATTCGTTCATTGTTGGAGGGTTGTGTGAATAAAAGATATCGCCTTGCGCCGGATTCATGTCAGGCGCAAGGTGCAACGATCTATTTATCGATAATTCTAGTTTCGTACCGGAATGTTTCGCTCGATTAAGTGCTCTTTCACTTCTGCGATGGTCAGTTCTTTAAAGTGGAAAAGTGAGGCGGCTAAGGCGGCATCTGCACGGCCGTCAATAAAGGCGCGGGCGAAGTCGGATAATTTCCCTGCACCCCCAGAGGCGATGACCGGAATAGACACGGCCGAGGCGACTGCGGCCGTTAAGGCATAGTCATATCCTTCTTTTGTGCCATCACCATCCATGCTGGTTAGTAAAATTTCGCCCGCACCCCGTTCCTGAGCCTCTTTGGCCCATTCGACCGCATCGAGGCCGGTCGGTTTACGGCCACCACTGACATAGACCTCCCAGCCGGAATTGTCCGCTTTGCGTTTGGCATCGATCGCGACGACAACCGCTTGGCTACCAAACGCTTCGGCACCATCGGTGATGAGCTGTGGGTTACGGACGGCGGCCGAGTTGATGCTAATTTTGTCCGCACCGGCGCGCAAGATACCACGCATGTCATCGACGGTGCGAATGCCACCCCCTACAGTAAAGGGGATAAACACCTGCTCGGCGACCGCTTTGGCCATTTCTAAAACGGTGTTTCGATTTTCATAGGTGGCGGTAATGTCGAGAAAAACAAGTTCGTCGGCGCCCGCTTTGTCATACACTTTCGCTTGTTCGACCGGATCACCCGCATCGATTAGATCGACGAAGTTGACCCCTTTTACGACACGGCCGTTTTTGACATCAAGACATGGAATAATTCGCTTGGCTAACATTAGATTTGCAACGCCTCCGCTAAGCTAAATTTGCCGTCATAGATGGCCCGGCCGGTGATGACCCCCGCCAGATTTTGGGCTTTGGTGCGGCGAATGTCGTCGAGTGTGGCCACACCACCAGAGGCGATGACATCTAGGCCGGTGGCTTGGGCGATACCGGCCGATTTTTCCGCATTGACACCGGTTAACACTCCGTCACGGGCGATGTCGGTGTGGATGATCGTTTTGACCCCTTTGTCGGCCATTTGTTGCGCTAAGTCGGTTGGACTGACTCCCGCGCCGGTTTGCCAGCCGCGCGTTTTGACCTCGCCATCACGGGCATCGATCCCGACCACGATTTGGTCGGCCCCGAACTGGCTGATCGCTTCAGTAACAAGCTCCGGTTGCTCGACCGCCACCGTGCCGAGAATGACACGGTCGACACCCGCTTGCAGGGCCCGTTCGATATCGCTGAGGCCGCGAATGCCGCCGCCAAATTGGACACGGCCGTTGAGGGCGGTAATCAGCGGGAGTGCTTCCCAGTTCGCGGCACTTTTATCGCCAAAAGCACCGTCAAGGTTGACCACATGGAGCCATTCGGCTCCTTGGTCGAGCCAGCGTTGTCCCGCTTCGGCCGGATCATTGCCGAAAACGGTTTGTAAATTGGGATCGCCATATTGCAAGCGGACCACTTGGCCGTTGCGTAAATCGATGGCGGGGTAAATGATAAAAGTTTGTTGAGTCATAGTTTTTTGAGAAGAGAGAAAAGAGACAGAGACGCTTCGCTTAGAGTAAGAGAAAGAAACGCCCCGCTTGCGTAGATACCAATCGGAGCGCATTTCGTTCCTCTCTACTCTCTACTCTTTCCTCTCTACTTTTCTCCTTATCGGTCGCTTTTATTGAGCCACGCTTGAATGGTGGCGGGGGTTTCAAATTGGGCTAATTGGGGGAGTAGTTCGGCGGGGGTGTTCCCTTGCAAGAAAAGAGAACGGCCGTCGGCGGTCAGGAATTTTTGATCGACCATGTGATCAAGAAATTGAAGCATGAGATCGTAATAACCAAGGGTGTTTAACACCCCGATCGGCTTGCGCTGAATACCTAATTTGCTCCACGTAGTGATTTCGAACAGCTCTTCGAGTGTGCCGATGCCACCGGGCAGCGCGATAAAGCCGTCCGATAGGTCGGCCATGCGCTTTTTGCGTTCATGCATATCACGGGTGACATAGAGCTCCGTTAGGCCGTGGTGGGCAACTTCGCGATCGACCAAGTGGGTCGGCATGACCCCAAAGACCTTGCCCCCTGCGTCTAAGACCGCGTCGGCGACCGCTCCCATTAAGCCGATGCTGGCCCCGCCATAAACAAGATCGATTTCTTGTTCCGCAAGTCGCTGCCCTAAATCGCGGGCCGCTTCTAAATAGGCCGGTTCAGCTCCCGGATTGGAGCCACAAAATACACAGATTGATTGAATGGTGGTTGTCATAGTTTGATTAAGAGACGAGAGAAGAGAGATAGAGAAAAGAGACAGAGAAGAGAGACAGAGACGCTTCGCTTAGAGTAAGAGGAAGAACTGCCCAGCTTGAGTAGATACGAACCGTAGAGCATTTCTTTTCTCTCTACTCTTTACTCTTTACTCTTTACTTTTTTCTCTCTACTCATTACTTCTTATCGATGTAGTTTTGCAAAATTTGTAGCCCATGTTTTTGGCTTTTTTCCGGATGGAATTGGATGCCATAGACATTTTCATGGGAGACAACGGCCGTGAATTGTTTGGGGCCGTATTCGGTTGAGGCGATGGAGTCCGTGTCGTTGCTGGGGGTGCAATGGTAAGAGTGAACGAAATAGACATAGCTGCCAGAGGGGACATTTTGCAAAAGCCAGTGGCTGTTATCGTGGTCGATTTGGTTCCAACCCATATGCGGGATTTTGTAGTCGCTGGGGAGTTCAAAGCGGCGTACATCACCGGGGACGAGTCCAAGCCCTTGGTGTGTTCCCATTTCGTACCCAGTTTCAAACAAGAATTGCATGCCGACACAGATGCCGAGGAGGGGCACCCCGGCCGCGACTCGCTCTTGCACGGCCGTGTCTAGCCCTTGGGCACGCACGGCCGCCATACCGGAACCAAAGGCCCCGACACCGGGTAAAACCAGCTTGTTTCCTTGCCGGACAACGGCCGGATCACTGGTCAGTTCGATATCTGCACCGAGATATTCAAACGCTTTCAAGGCGGAGCGGATATTGCTCGCGCCGTAATCGATCATCGTTATTTTAGACATAAGTAAAGGGAAAAGGTGAAAGGAGAAAGGCAAAAAATCGCTGAATATGCTTTCTCGGCAAAACTAAATTCGTCATTCACCATGCGTTATTCGTCGCTTATTTTGTGAGTGTGCCTTTGGTTGAGGCGATTCCGGCGCGGCGTGGGTCGTATTCGACGGCGACCCGGAGGCTGCGGGCGAGCGCTTTGAAGAGGGCTTCCGCTTGGTGGTGATCATCACGGCCGTATTCGATACGGGCATGGAGGTTCATTTTCGTTTGGAAGGCGACCGATTCAAAGAAGTGGCCGACGAGGGTGGTGGGAAATTGTCCGATCATGGGGGCGTGCCAGTCGGCAGAAAAGACACAGTAAGGACGGCCGCTCAGGTCGAGCGCGACAAAGCCCAACGCTTCATCCATGGTGACATAGGCGTGCCCCATGCGATTGATCCCCTTGCGATCACCCAAGGCTTGATCGAGACATTGACCCAGCACAATGCCGACATCTTCGATCGTGTGGTGTGCATCGATATGCAGGTCGCCGACCGCTTCGACTTCTAAGTCAAATAGGCCATGAACGGCCAGCGCGGTCAACATATGGTCTAAAAAGCCAACACCGGTACTGATTTTGTGTTGCCCTGTGCCATCAAGCGTGAGGGTGATGGCGATTTTCGTTTCTTTTGTCTCTCTAGAAATGGTTGAGGTTCTCATAAAGGAAAAAGGAAAAAGGAGAAAGGAAAAAGGAGAAAGGCGAAGTCGGTTCGCGTATGTCCTTTTTGCCGTAGAAGAGTATTCGTCACTCGTTATTTGTCATTCGTTACGTGCTAGACCGCTTTGAGGGCGGCCATGAGTTTTTCGGTTTGCTCGGGACGGCCGGCGCTGATGCGAATGTAGTTACTGAGCCCCGGTTTGTTGTAGTGGCGGACGAGGACACCGTATTCGTTTTGGAGCTTGAGTTTGAGTTCACCTGCGTCGCGGCCGGTGACTTCACACAAGACAAAGTTAGAGTAGCTGGGGTGTGGGGTGAGATAGTCGATTTCTTCTGTGAGTATCTGTGCCATCTTTTTCCGTTCAGTGACGAGGGCGTTGACCTTTTCATTGAGCCATGCTTTATCTTGGAGGGCACCGAGGGCGGCTAGGTTGGCGGCGACATTGACGTTGTAAGGCTGTTTGATCTTCATCATTTGTTCGCGTAGCCATTGGGGAAAGGCACCATAGCCGACCCGTAAACCGGCTAGACCGGCGAGCTTGCTAAAGGTACGCAGGACACAGAGATTGTCATGTTGAGCCACCCAATCGATGCGGGATTCCCAACCGTCTATGGCTGCAAATTCGATATAGGCTTCGTCTAAAATGATGAGAGCCGGTAGGGCGAGGAGCCGTTCGAGGTCGGCCGTGCTAATCATGCTACCGTCAGGGTTGTTGGGGGCACAGGCGAAAACCACTTTCACATTGGGGGTCGTGCGGATAGCCTCTTCTACGGCCGGAATATCCATTTGGAAATCGGCCGTGCGGGGAATAGTGAGATATTGACCCGCATTGACCGCTGTCGAGAAGGGGTACATGCCGAAGGATGGGGGGCTATCGATGACACGATCTTCTGGGGATAAGACGACTCGTAGGACTAGATCGATCAGTTCGTCGGCTCCCATGCCGACCAGCAAGAGGTCGGGATCGGTTTGGGTATAACGGCCGAGTGCTTCACGTAGCTCTGTGGCGGCCGGATCGGGGTAAATGTGGAAATATTGGCCGTTTTGCATCGCTTCGATCGCTTTGGGGGCGGGACCATATGGGTTTTCATTGGCATCGAGCTTGACAATCTCTTCTGGTGGGCGGCCGAGCTGTCGCGACAAGACTTCAAACGGGACAATCGGCTTGTAAGGCTTCATGTCGATGATGTCGGGGCGGATAAAGGATTTATAGTTCATGGTTTTGCTCCGAGATTACAGGCCGATTTCGGCGAGTAGGGCTTGGTATCGTTCAGGAACTTCTTCAAAGATGTAGCGAACGGGGGTCACGATTACGCCACTTCCTCCGATCTGTCGTAGTTCGCGAATGGCGGCCGATAGATTCTTTTTCTTGACGATAATCTGGACGGCATACCAGTTTTTGTTGCTTTCGATTGTGCCATTGTGAGGAACAATCTGTGATATTGTGGGGCCCTGTAGACCGCGAATATGTGTTTTGTCTAACATTCTGTTGGCGATCGCTTGCGGGGATTCGCCGCGCATGTTGGAAACGACGGTGTAGCAATCTTGAGCACGTAGATAGGCTTCGATATATTCCAGCAGTTCATAGGCGACTTGGCGCACTTCTGGGCGGGTTTGTAACGCTTGTTTGCTGGCGATCAGTACCCCTTGGGAGTGAATCATACGGCCGTCGTCTAGCTGGCGTAGCGCGTTGGCACGGAGCGTGTTGCCGGTCGAGACTAAGTCGGCGATCATGTCAGCGTAGCCTAGAGCGGGGGCGATTTCTAAGGTGCCATCCGCTTTGAAGAGCTCGTGATTGATATTGTGTTGGTTGAGAAAACGCTCGGTCAGGCGGGGAAATTTGGTTGCGATTCGCAACGGCCGGCCGGTATTTTCTTCTATTTCAATCGCTTTACGGGCCAAATCGGCCATAGTAAAAACATTGTCCCATGCTTGTGGCACGGCGAGGTGCAGTTCACAGTGAGAAATATTAAGCGCATTGTGGACGATGACGATATTTTCGCAAGTGGGTTCACCTGCACATCGTTCTTCGAGTGCATCTTGCCCGACGACGGCGAAATCTAGGCTGCCGACACGTACTCCACGTACGATATCGTTTTGCCTTTGCCAGATCGCGCTGACATCGGGCAGCATAGGAATGGTTGCGGTATAACTGCGGCTATTCGGCCGTTTAACAGTAAGCCCACACGCTTTCATAAACTCGAGTGTGTCTTTTTCCAAGCGGCCATTGCTTGGAATGGCAAATCGGATGTCGTTTCTTTCTTCCATAATTTTTTTTGGATATTAAGTGATAAGAAAGTAATTATTCAGTAGCTTTTTTTGCCCCCTTTTCTTCAATTCAAGGGTTCTGGGGCTGGGAGAGAGGGGGAAATATATTTAAATCCACCTCCCCCAACCCCTCCTCATAGGAGGGGGTAAAGCAAAACCGGCTATTGCTGAATAGTTACACAAGAAATAAAAAACGCCCCCTTGGATATTCCAAAGAGGGCGTTGTCAATTGCGTTCGTGTTGTTTGTGAACTAGATCTGCAGATCGTTATGCCAACTGTCTCTTAATCCAAGCAAGCGGAATGAGCCATGCGATGATGACCATGATGATGCATTGGGTGGTGAGAAAGTTGCGCTGTTTGCCACATAACTCGCGCAGTTTAGCACATGGCTTCTATTGAAGCAAGAAGAAGCAAGCAGGGATCGACTGTCAGGCCCACGAACAAGCTGTAGAAATGTCGCAAATTTTCGCCAGTGAGATAAATTTCACGGCTAAAGTAGCGGTCTACGGCCTAACTAAGTTCGTCGGCCGTCGCTTTAGCTGGCGCATTTATGCCCCCAATGCAACAAGCTGTTCGTGCACCCTAATACAAGAACTGGTTTGGCAAAATTTAGAACGATATCCGACAATTGATTTCAGCTTAGTGGTGATGTCTCGGGCGTTGATGTTGCTGGATAATGCCCCATTGATGTTGTGTGCCGTGGGGTGCACGGCCGGTTGGATCGTCCATGCGATTGAACAATATGGAACGAGGCGGTTGATTCGGCTGCGGGCGCGATATGTGGGGGAAAGACGAGTGACGAGTGATGAGTGGATACCAACAATCGTAGCTGCATCAACAAAATGTAGGGGCAAAAGGGATGCGGAAATAGTGTGGAGGCGTGTAGATCGCTGGAGCAGTCATTCCTTTTGCCTGCTAGACAACACGTGATTCAGGTAAAGAAAAAATACTATTCCTGTCGGATTTGGTGGGAGTTGATCAATTAACGATTGTCATTCCCAC
>WTJY01000042.1 GCA_011524645.1 Anaerolineales bacterium
TCTTGTTAGATATTTAATCCAAAATTAACCAATTGTGTAACCCTTTTTCTTTCCTTGTGTTTATACAAATGATGTGTAAAAAATGGGACCTTGAAATAACAACAAGAAAAGGATGTCTGATATGATGCAACAAAAATATGGTCAGATTACAGGTTGGGGAGCTTATGCGCCGAGCAATGTTGTAACCAATGATGATTTGTCAAAAATACTAGATACTTCTGATGAGTGGATTGTGCAACGTACAGGAATTAAAGCACGTCGTTGGGCTGAAGAGGGTGAAGATGGCATTAGCATGGCACTTGCTGCTTCGCGTGAGGCTCTTGAAGTGGCGCAACTCGATCCGAATGATTTGGATTTGATTATTGTGGGGACCAGTTTGGTTGAATCTTTAGCTCCGGCCGTGGCTAGCTACGTACAACATCAATTGGGAGCTAAAGATGTTCCTGCATTTGATGTGAGCACCGGCTGTACCGGATTCTTATATAGTCTAAGTACTGCGTATCAATTTATCGCCACTGGGGCGTATGAAAACATTTTGGTGGTTGGTGTAGAGCATATTAGCCAATTTGTTGATTTGGATGATCGGGCAACGGCCGTTTTGTTTGGTGATGGAGCTGGGGCTGTTGTGGTACAAGCGACCGATGAGCCCTGTGGCTTAAAAGGGTTCCAGTTGGGTTCTGATGGGAGTCAGACTGAAAAATTAAAGCTTGGTTTGACGGAGCTGATTAAAGGTGAATCGTCTAAAGCGACGATTTATATGGACGGCCGTGCTGTATTCCGCTTTGCGAGCCGTGTGTTGGGCTCCGCTTGTGCGCAAGTGTTGCAGCAAGCTGGCAAAACATTGGATGACGTGGATTGGATTGTGCCCCATCAAGCCAATATGCGGATTTTACAGTCTGCGGCGCGTGACATGGGTGTTCCGCTTGAAAAGTTTTATATTAATATCGATCAATATGCCAATACATCGGCCGCCTCTATCCCGCTAGCGTTGGCAGAAGGGTTGAACAATGGGCAGATTAAACCTGATGATACGATTTTGATGGTTTCATTTGGTGCAGGTTTGACTTGGGCTGCTACTTTGGTTGAATTATCACCGAAGATGGTTTGTGCAGAAAGTATGTTTGAACTTGGCGAACTGGTTGCGGAACCGGTGATGTAGTTCCTTTTTTGAGTCGATATATTTGAATGCGAAACGGCCGTTTCTTTGGAACACGGCCGTTTTTTGTTTCCCTGCTAGGTCGGGGGATTATAATGTTATTGGTTGTCTATCAACTAGTGGTTTGCGTCGGCGTGAAACTGGTAGAATCTTTTTGAATTATCGTTTTTAGGAGGTGATGAAGATGGATAAAAAAGAAGTAGGGTTGAATGAATTTGGGCAACCGATTGGATTTGATATGCAAGCGTGGCAAGCGTGCCCTCGGCCGGCATTGATGCGATTAAACGGCCGTTTTTGTCGCTTGGAACCATTGACGGTTGAACACACGGCCGATCTGTTTGATGCATTTCAAGCACCTGGCTCAGATGGGATGTGGACCTATATGCCCTATGGTCCGTTTGAGACAATTGAAGAACTAGAAGCGACGGTGGCTTGGGCTGTGGCGCAGGACGATCCGTTGTTTTATGCGATTGTGGCAAAAGATAGCGACCGTGCGGTGGGCATGGCGAGTTATATGCGTATTCATGAAGCGGTCGGGGTGCTGGAAGTGGGGCATATCGCTTTTGCGCCGGTGTTGCAAAAGACGGCGGCCGCTACAGAAGCGATGTATTTGATGATGCGCCATGTGTTTGATGATTTGGGGTATCGCCGGTATGAATGGAAATGTGATAGCTTGAACGCGCCCTCACGGGCTGCCTCGATGCGCTTTGGATTTCAGTTTGAAGGGGTGTTTCGTCAACACTTGATGTACAAGGGGCGGAATCGGGATACGGCGTGGTTTTCACTGCTAGATCATGAATGGCCCGCGCGCAAGGCGGCGTTTGAGGCATGGTTGGCTCATGAGAACTTTACGGCCGACGGACAACAAATTCGCTCACTAAAAGAGCTTAGTGAGGGGTTGTAATTGATTTTAATATTTATATGAAAATGTGTTATTTTGTATTAAAA
>WTJY01000496.1 GCA_011524645.1 Anaerolineales bacterium
CCGCTCCAAAGCATACCGTTTATACGATCCAGTTTCAACAACCACCTGTAGAGAGAGAATAAGAGACGCTTCGCTTAGAGTAAGAGATAGACCTGCCTCAACAATATCACTTCGAACCGCAGAACAATCCTCTCACTCTTTTCTCTGTCTCTCTCTACTCCGTCAAACTCAAATACGCCACAAACCCATACCCGCTTAAACAAAACAGAAGCAAAAATACAGGGCTGTACAATCCGGTAATGGCCACCAAGACCAATCCGGCAATCCCATATAGAGCCATCCCGATTTCAACTAACACAATCCAATCAAAGGGGAAGCGATAGGCATCGAGCCCACGGCCGAGCTTCTCGCGCGCCGTTTGGCGCACCCCAGCTTCTCCCTTCGGAGTCCGTACAAAATCATGCGTTTTGCTCGTCACAATCTGAATCAACGCCCGTGTCACAGATAAACCAAGCCCCAGAGACAACAGCATCAATGTGGGAAAATGACGTAAGCGCCGCCGCCAATCGGGGTAAATCAGTTGCTGGCTAATCACAAACAGCACAGGTTGCCCGAGCCCTAGCAAACTAAAGGCGAACAGGCGGGGTGATAGGGGATAACCGAGCAACAACAATGGGATTTGTAATAAAATAATCGTAATCAAAAACGGATGTGCCAAATAGCCGGACATCGTAATCAGAGCGTAAATCCGGCCGATCAAGCTATGCTCCCGATCAGTCAAAATATCCCAACCAAAACGCAACAAACATTGCAAAGAGCCTTTGGCCCAGCGAGATTGCTGGTTTTTGTAAGCGGAAATACTGGTCGGCAATTCCCCTGGGGTCACCACGTCCGGTAAAAATTGAAAATCCCACCCCTTCAAAATCGCGCGGGTACTTAAACACAAATCTTCGCATACCGTGTCGCCTTGCCAGCCCCCCGCATCTTCAACACATGATTTGCGCCAGATTCCGGCCGTTCCATTAAACTTAGGATAAAAATCAGCCCGATGGCGCACCGTTTGTTCGATGACAAAATGTTTGTCCATCGCCATCGCTTGCGCGGCCGTGATCGCCGAAAAGTCGTCGTTTAAGTGCCCCCAACGGGTTTGCACCATCCCTAAATTGTCATCGGCCGTAAAATAAGGAATCGTCTGCTGCAAAAATTCGGGGCCCGGCTGAAAATCGGCGTCAAAGATCGCGACAAACTCCCCTTTCGCTTGCTTTGTCGCGGCCGCCAACGCCCCCGCCTTAAACCCAGATCGATCAGTACGATGCACATGCTCGATCTGCACCCCGTTGGCCTGCAAATCGGCCGTCAGCCCCGCCACAATCGCCTGCGTTTCATCAGTCGAATCATCCACCACCTGAATATGCAATTTATCGGCCGGATAATCCAAACTGGTCGCGGCCGTAATCAAGCGCTCCACGACATACCGTTCATTAAAAACCGGCAATTGAATCGTAACCGGAGGCAATTCTTGATCAGTCGGCATCGACGGCCGTGCTTTGCTGTTTTTATGATGGAGCCAGTAATACCACAGGGTGATATACCCCAAAAAGCCAAATACCCCCATCCCAGCCAGTGCAGTTACATAAATTGTGACAATAATGGTCGTCAACATATCTTTTTCCATAAATAGATAGGGGCAAGCGATAGAAATAGGGCATCACCATCCGTATCAAAACCAAAGGTGATTTCCACATTTCTATCCCTCAACACTATCAAACTAAAATGTCAATTCAATCAGGAAGCAGTCAGGCTCTCTTTTTAACGCAAATCAAGGCTAAGCCTTATTCGCGATTCATAAATAACATCACGTGATTCGTCGCTCGTCACTGATTCATCATTTCTTCCACGAATCATCCTGCTCAATCCGCTTCAATTGTTTGTTAAATTTGCCACGTGGCAACATAACCCGATGATCACACCCGCAACAAACCAGCCCCACATCAACACCAACCCGAACCACTTTCCAATGGAAACTACCACAGGGATGTTTTTTACGTAAGCGCACAATATCATCTAATTTAATTTCAGGTGAAACTTGCTGTGTCATATCAGAATTATAACCTAGCCACGGCCGTCTTTCACTCAATGCTTAGGGAACGACCGGCCGTCTAAGCCACCGCTTCAAATACGATGCGATCGCCAATCTTTACTTGGGACAGCAAGTCAGGGTGCATTTCAATAACATACCGTGCCGCTTCCTGTGGCGCATAATTCAGCGCCCACGACTTAGCCACCACCGTATCAACCACAACACCGGCACTATTAACCCAAATCACCCCTAAATCAAACGAAACAAACAACATATGAATCGAGGTTTGTAGTTTGCTATCCCGCCCTTCAACCAAAACCAGACCTTCATGGGTCTCTAGGCTCGATTTAAACATAAACCCACGCAGTTTACTCCCAAATGAATCACACCACTTGGCTGACTCAACCAAGGTCTCCCCTTGGCTCTCATTCACAATTTTCATCTTTTTCGTCATCAATCACCTCTTTACATTTCTTTACAATTTTAACTGGAGATGCACGCAGAAACACACTTGATATTTAGGGCAATCCCCTTCTAAATCAAATCGATAGTAAAGCAGACTATTTTCACCATGACATATCATAAATCCTGGTCAATAGGGTCGTGTGAGGCACGTCGCGCCCCACAAAACCCCTTCTTTAAAGCCCCCCAACGGCAAAGGCCGTTGGGGGGCAGAATTGCAGAACCAATCGACAAAAAATCCACACGCTCAGAATGCGATTGTGACTTGACATTTCCTTTTCTATCTCGTTACAATCATATCAGTATCAACAGTACTCTATTACTAATTTGATTAAATATCAGAAACTATCATGTACTCTCTAAACCCGATCAAAGACATGCCCCTCCCCCTAGACACTAAAAATGCGAAGGGCTTTGTCGATCCAGAACTCCGCCTTGTCTATCAAAGCTACCACGATATTGTCACCCCAGATGTCACACGTGTCATGTATCAATGGATAGGCAACGGCATGCATTGGTTTAATGTCAACGCTTTTCGTGGCAGTATTTTCGATTTCCGTGAAGTCACCCAATTCACAGTCGGGAATAATCCGGTTGCCATTAAGTCAAGCAAATCAATTAACGAAAATCTTGACACAACTATCTACCCGGTCGTCATGGTCGTCGATAGCATCCAACAAGAAATCAAAGTTCGTCTATCACTCATGGGTGAGCCGGCCGCACGCAAATTTATCTGCCGCACCAACGAAACCGCGCTAGAATTCATCAACGAGTGGAACAAACAAAGTGGCCGTCACTTCGATGAATCAATCGATTTCTCTGCATGGCCCACAAAGCGGCAACAAACCGATCCCCTAATTTTTTGACATCTCTCGCAGACCCAGTAGAATTTAAACCCTCAAGCCGGAGTGGCGGAATTGGCAGACGCGCTATATTCAGGGTGTAGTGAGCTAAGCTCGTGTGGGTTCGACTCCCACCTTCGGCATTTTTCAAAAAAGCCCCCTATCACAAACAACCTCCCCATCACACAATTAAGCCCCTATTTAAACATTCATTACTTTCCTATTCCTTTTTCCTTTCTCTTCCCCCTAAATCCATTTGAGAAATTTTGCACAAACGAATATAATCAAGGCCTGATAAAGGAACACCCTTATAAACTTGAGGATTTTAGTATGATTTTCTACGTCATCGGCATCGTTGGTATCAGCATGGTCATTATGACCGGTCTATTTGCATGGTTATTGACCAGCATGGACGCGGCCGTCACCAACAACAAAGTCGTCATCGAACAACAAAAAGAGCGTTTCAAACCGGAACAAACCATGGGGTTTGAAATTGCGCAAAATCAAGACCAAACCGCTCGTTTTCTTGATGCACGTAAAGAAGCGGCCAAACGGGCCGCTTCATTGCCACGGGGTGGCAACATGGGCATCGGCCGTAAAGGGGCAGAGCAGCTAAAAACAGCCAGCAAGAACCTCGCCAACGACCCGATTTCAGCATTTAAAATCGCTGAACAACAAGGGTGGAACGGCATGGGCGACTTCTCCGCTATGCAAGAAGCCGCGCTGGGTGGCACGGCCGTGGCTCAAACCGTGGTCAAACGGGTTCGTCGCAAATTAGTCCCCGGCAAAGATTATCAAATCACCCCGATCACAGACGCCATGTCATTGGAAGAAAAACGGAAAACCCGTGTCGCCAATGCCAAAAACAAATACGTGGCGATGGAAGCACTCAAAGCTTCTGGCGATCTCTACACCGATGACGCACCAGTGGTCGAACAAACGGCCGGTGCACCAGCCGCGACCGCAGCAGCACCAGCCGCAACGGCACCAAGCCCAGCGGCGGCGGCCGGTATCGAACCACCCGTTTTGATCGAAATCACCGACAGTATGTCTAAGGACGAAAAACGGACCGCGAAAATCGCCAACTCAAAAGCGAAATCAGCTTATAAGAAAGCGTTAAAAGCGGCCGGTATCGATCCTAAATCAGTTGATATGACAGGCGCATCAACTGCACCTGCTCCAGCGGCCGCTCCGGCTCCAGCCGCACCAGTTGCGGCCCCAGCACCAGCCGCCGCACCAGCAGGCATCGAGCCACCTGTTTTGATCGAAATCACTGATGATATGTCGAAAGACGAAAAACGCTCCGCGAAAATCGCCAACTCAAAAGCGAAATCAGCTTATAAGAAAGCGTTGAAAGCGGCCGGCATCGATCCTAAATCGGTCAAAATCTAAACCAAGCGTTTACCTAAGAAATCAAAAGGCGACTGAGTTTCAGTCGCCTTTTTTGTTATCTCATCTCTGAAGCTATCTCAAGTTCATCAAGCTAAAATACCTTGATCCATACCTATACTCACTCATTTTTCATTAGTTTACCTAGCCTCAAATCATAACCGATTCCGTAAAAAAGATGGTCAATCCGGCCGGATCATCTAAAATCCCTCTATGTTCGAAAATCCTCACGACAAAATCGACCAACTCAACGAAATCCCACTTGAACATCTGCGCGGACAACTGCTGCACAACCTCATCCTCTTCGGCCGTATCCTCCGTGGACTTGGTGTAGAACTCAACCCCGGTAGCATGATCGAACTCTCCAAAGCGTTGGGGTATATCGACATGTGGCACAAAGCTGATTTTTACTACACCCTCCGTAGCCTCCTCCTCACTCGTCAATCCGACCTAGAAAAGTTCAATGAAGCGTTCGAACTCTTCTGGCGCAAACCAAAGGGGCAACAGATCGATTTTTCACTCCAGCAAATGTTGCAACAAAACGACAAAACCGCCTCAGAAGAGACGATCATCGTCCCCCCCTCCTTCGACCCTAATCAAGATGAAGAAGATAACGGCGAAGAGGATGAAGCGGAAGCCCAAGAAATTATCGAACTGACCCAAACCTATAGCAATATCGAAATCCTCAAAGAAAAAGATTTCGGCGAACTTAACAAAGAGGAGATGCATCAAATCAAGCATCTCATCAGCCAATTAATATGGAAACTGGGGGAAAAAGAAACCCGCCGCCAACGGCCGGGTCGTCGCAGCAACCGTCCCGACTTCCGCCGTACCCTACGCAAAAACTTCCGCTACGGAGGCGAACTCATCGACTGGTCCTACCGCGAGCCGAAAATCAAACCACGGCCGCTCATCATCATTGCCGACATCAGCGGCTCCATGGAAAGCTATACCCGCCTTCTCATCCACTTCCTCTACAGTCTCGCCGAAGGGATGAGTCAAAAAGTCGAAATATTTACCTTCAGCACCCGCCTCACCCGCATCACCCGCCAGCTCAAAAACAAAGACATCGATCGCGCCATCACAGATGTCACCTCGGCCGTCAACGACTGGTCCGGCGGCACCCGCATCGGCGCCGCCCTCAAAACCTTTAACTACGATTGGAGCCGACGCGTCTTACGTGGCGGCGCGATCGTCATGCTCATTAGCGACGGCTGGGATCGGGGTGATCCCCAGCTACTCGGCCGTGAAATGTCCCGTCTCCATCGGCTCAGCCACCGCACCGTCTGGCTCAACCCGCTACTCGGCATGGATTCCTACGAACCACTCACCCGAGGCATGCAAGCAGCCCTCCCCTTCATCGACGACTTCCTTCCCGTACACAACCTCAACAGCCTCGAAGAGCTCGCCCAACACCTCCGCGCCCTCGACAACGGCCGTCAATCCCGCCAACAAAAAACGAAACTCCGTGGCTCCGCCTTTACCAAAAGATTTTAGATTTTAGATTTCGGATTTTGGATTGGGTTGCATCGCGCCATAAGGCCCCTCGCAATCCCATTCCGCCTTCCGCCTTCATCCTTCCGCCTTTAACTATGAATGATTATCTCACCCTCATGCGCCACGTTCTCGAAACGGGCACCGACAAAATGGACCGGACCGGGACCGGTACACGCAGTGTGTTTGGCTACCAAATGCGCTTTGATCTATCCCAAGGATTCCCCTTAGTCACCACCAAAAAGCTACATTTACGCTCGATTATCCATGAGCTACTTTGGTTTTTGCGCGGTGACAGCAATATCGCCTATCTCAAAGAAAACAAAGTCTCGATTTGGGATGAATGGGCCGATGAAAATGGGGAGCTTGGTCCTGTTTATGGCGTCCAGTGGCGCTCTTGGCCCACACCAGACGGCCGGACCGTCGATCAAATTAGCGACCTCGTCGACAACCTCAAAAACAAACCCGACTCTCGCCGTCATATCGTCTGCGCTTGGAACGTCGGCCAAGTCAGCGAAATGGCCCTCCCCCCCTGCCACTGCCTCTTCCAGTTTTATGTGGCCGATGGCAAACTCTCCTGCCAACTCTACCAGCGTAGTGCCGACATCTTCCTCGGTGTCCCATTTAATATCGCCTCATATGCCCTCCTCACCATGATGCTGGCCCAAGTGTGTGGCTATGAACCGGGTGACTTTATTCACACCTTCGGCGATGCCCATCTCTACAGCAATCATTTAGAGCAAGCCCAATTACAGCTCAGCCGTGCCCCTTATCCCTTGCCTACAATGGAAATTAATCCGGCCGTGACCTCAATCTTTGATTTCAAATATGAAGATTTCAAGCTCCTGAACTATCAATATCATCCTCACATCAAAGGAGCGGTCGCCGTATGAGTACTGAACCGAAAATCCACATCGCCATGATTTCCGCTATGGGCAGCAACCGCGTCATCGGCGTCACCGACGGCCGTATGCCGTGGGGTGAAGCGATCAAAGACGATCTTCGCTTCTTCTCTCGCCAAACCCGCCGCAAACCGATGATCATGGGGCGCAAAACATTCGCCAACTTCGACCAACCCCTCCCCGGCCGCCCCCATATCGTTCTCACACGCAACCAAAATTATACCCCCCACATC
>WTJY01000161.1 GCA_011524645.1 Anaerolineales bacterium
GGTGTGGGCTGGGGAGTGCTTTGGTGCGTGAGTTGTGTGATATTGCGACGGCGCGGGCGTGGCGGCCGTTAGAAATAGGGGTGCTGACTACCAATTTGGGGGCGTTGCGCCTATATCAGAGATTGGGGTTTCGTCAGGTCAAGATAATTCAGCTGGCCAATGAGAAAAATGCGCTGGTTTTGAGACAAGTGAATGATGAGATAGACGTGCTTGTCTAAAGGGTATGTGGTTTGTTTGGGACGGAAGAGCTACTTTTTTTTTCAGAGGAAAAAGTAATATATAGGGTATTGCTTATTATTTTGACCTCCTTGTCTTTTGTCACTTTCCAACACAAAAGATAGTTTTAACTAAATTACAAAGTGGATACATGAATTCTCTAGCCAATAGACAATTTGCTCGGTGGTGGTTTCATATTTTTCCCCCACCTTCGAAGGAGAATCTGCCCCCTGAAACATACCTTAGAAGCTGGCGGATGTATGTTTTTCTGGTGATGGGTTTGTTCGTCTGTGTCAGTGTTATTCCCATCTTTTATGTGTTGGGTGATTTTTTCAGTGTCTCGCTCTCCGTTTTTTTTCTGATATTTGATTTGGTTTCGATGCGGTTTTTAACATCTTTGCGCATTGGTCGCATTGCGTTTGCCTTTGTTTGGGGCACTTTCATACTCACGGTTTTGTGGGTATCTGCAACTGATACGAGTTTTTATAACTCCGCGCTAGAGTTACTTTACATTTTAATGATTATTAGCGCGTTTTTTGCCAGCAGTAGCTTGATCCCTTTGGGAGTCGCCTGTATTTCATTTCATGCATGGCTATATTTTGCAGGTAGATTCGGCTGGATCGAGATTGTCGGTGTGCAACCTAAGTTCTATGAACTGATATTGATCGCCTTTTGGTTTGTGATCGAGATGTCTTATCTCAATTTTACGATTAATTTATTGAAGCAAAGCTCTTCACGTATACAGGATCAGGCGGATAAGTTAAAGAGTCAGCAAAGTGAGCTGGAAACCTATCGCGATGATTTAGAAGAGTTAGTCACACAAAGAACGATTGAATTGGAGGCGGCACGTAAAGAGGCGGAGCAGGCAAACAAAGCGAAAAGTGCTTTTCTGGCCAATATGAGTCATGAACTGCGGACCCCCCTCAATGCGATTATCGGCTATGGCCAATTGCTGGTGGAATATGTTCATGATGAGGATTTTAGTAAGCCTACCCTAGTTGAAGATTTAGATCGGATTACTCACTCTGGGACCCATTTATTATCGGTCATCAATCAGGTACTCGATTTGTCGAAAATCGAAGCGGATATGATGGATTTGCATCTGGACCGAGTCGAGTTGCAGCAAATCATCCAACATATATGGGCGATTATAAAACCGTTGGCGGAGCAGAAAGATCTCGATTTGACTTTGAATGATCGCATCGATGCATCCGTTATAATGCGTACCGATCGCCTTAAAGTTAGCCAAATTTTAGTCAATTTACTGGGGAACGGTATCAAGTTTACGGAGAATGGAGGGGTTTCTTTAGGTGTAGATATATTTGTTGAGGCGGGGGATTCTTTTGTCTGTCTTACGATTGAAGATACAGGGATAGGTATGGAGCAAGAGGTGTTAAATCGGGTTTTCCAGCCGTTTTGGCAAGCGGAAGATAGCTACGTGCGTAATTACACGGGAACCGGTTTGGGTTTGACGATTACCAAGCGTTTTTGTGATGCTTTAGGAGGGCGGATTAGCGTTCGCAGCCAGATCGGGGAGGGGACGACATTTCAGGTTTTGTTGCCGGTTGATTCTAAGCCCCCAATTGTTTAATGTGGGAAAGCGATCTTGCGTGTATCCTAGCTGCCTCCCCAGATCGTGTTGGTATCCATTTCTAGTTTGGCGAAATTGGCGAAGGTCATATCGTCAAATGTGAATGGATAACGGTCGCGTACATCTTCCATTAAGTCCCAATAGCTGGCGAGAATACGGCTTTCCCAATTCAGCTGGAGCTGGGCTACACACGCTTTGAGGTCATTTTCTGCCCCTTCTAGTTCAATAAAATAGCCGAATGGCATTTCATCTAGGACGATTTCGACCGCGCCATAAACCCATGTTTCGCGATACTTTTCATAGAGACGCTGTTCTGTCAGCCCTAATTTTGCCAAAATTTGTTCCATACGGCCGTAGTCAGATACCTCAAGCTCGATTTCTTCGCGTACTTTGGCTTCGGTTTGAGCTTGCACGGCCGTGGGCGCTGGCCTTTTAAATGTGAGCCGAATGCGTTGATCTTGACGCAAGCGAACCACTTCATGTTTTTTTCGATATGTACCCGCTGGGGTGTCATAGACTGCGTTTCTTTCATAGTAACGCGGTTTGGTGCAGGTCGCCCCTATATCGGCTAAGACGGCTTTAATCGGGGTGAAATCGGCCGTCCAAAATTTAACTTCTACTTCTAAGCTTTGATCAGTATTCATGGCTTTTCGTAAGTATGAAGTATGAGATATGAAGTATGAAAGAGCCTCGCGATTCTTTTCATACTTCATACTTCATACTTCATACTTCATATTTGGTCTTCGTGTTTGTGAGTGAGCGGCGGAATCACTTCATCGTCCGCTAGCGATGTTCCGGCGATATTGACTTGCTGTGCGGTAATGGCACGGCCGAGGGTGCTATCGCAGATGATGGTGTTTGGTCCAATGATACAATCTTCACCAATGTGGGTGTTGCCTTGTAGATAGGTGTTGGGCCAGATAATGGTATCTTGACCGATCGTAACCGAGGCATCGATATAGGTGCTGGTTGGATCGATAATGGTGACTCCATTGTCTAGCCAATGCCGAATGGTTCGTTGGCGAAAGGCGCGATCCACATCGATGAGTTCTGCGCGGGTGCCTGCACCTAGACATTCATCTACATCGGAGATAATGACGGAATCGACAAGGCGGTTTTGGATTACGGCCGTGGCGACCATATCGGTCAGGTAATATTCCACGCCACTTCTCGCTTGGCGTAGGGGGAGGTTGGGCAGATTTTTCCACAGGAAATCGGCATCAAAGCAGTAGACGCCAACATTAAGCTCACGGATATTAAGAAGTTCATCTGTGTTGTCTCGCTGCTTGGCTTCCGCAACTTCAACGATTTCGATGACATGGCCTTCTGCGTTGCGTACGACACGGCCGAAGGTTGAGGATGGCTCCCCCATGACCGATGTCATAATCACGGCCGCGCCACTTTCTACCTGCATTGTTGCGAGTTGCTGGAGTGTTTCGGCACGAAGAAGGGGCATATCACCATAGGTCACGGCGACCTGTTTCGCTTTGCCCCGCAAGACATCTGTTGCGACCATCGTGGCATGTCCGGTGCCTAGCTGTTCTTCTTGAACGACATAGTGAGCATCTTCTCCCACCAATTGTTTAACCTTATCTCCCCCGATGGGGCCAATGACCATTGTGGGGGGGTGTTGGCTGACCGCGCGTGACGCGTTGACTACATGCATGACCATCGGGGCTCCGCCTACCGCATGAAGAATCTTTTGCGTTTTTGATTTCATGCGTTTGCCCATACCGGCGGCCAATATGACTACGGCTAAATCTGTATTCATCCTACATTTCCTGTATTGTGCTTACTTTTATTCTCAATCCACAAGGGACTTAGGAATTTTACAAGGGTTATGCGCTGAGGGGTATTGTTTGTTTTGTCGGACGTGATGAGAGGCTACTCGTGCTGAAAGCTGTTGTCTAAAGCATCGAAGCTCAGCGTTTGTTCGCAAAATCGTTGAGATTTGGCTAAAAAGCTGAGCTTCTTGTCGTTTGAGAGCACCTAACGGTGATGATTAGTATTTAATTTTGATGATTTTGAATTCTGTTTCACCATTCGGGGCGGAAATTGTTACCGATTGTCCTTTCTTTTTGCCTAGAAGTGCTTTACCAAGAGGGCTTTCATTAGAAATCCGGCCGTCTACAGGGTCCGCTTCGGCCGGGCCAACGAGATGGTATGTCTCTTCTTCATCTTCATAACCGACTTCAACAACGGTGACATGCGCACCGATACCGATGACACTTTTCTTGACCGTGAGTTCGCCGATGAGTTGGTAGTTTCCTAGAATCGCTTCGAGCTCTTGGATACGTCCTTCAAGGAATGATTGTTCATGTCGAGCGGCATCAAGCTCTGCGTTATCGACAAAGTCATCATCTTGGCCGTCTTCCAGCGCCTGTTGGAGACGCTCTGCAAGCCGTTCACGGCCTTCCGTTTTAAGATTATCAAGCTCATTGCTGAGCCGTTGGACACCATCTTTGGTGAGTAGATAGGGTTTAACCATTTTTAATACCTTTACCTTCGAGTTTTATATCTACATGTTTACTCATAAGAGAGTTGTGCAATATGATGTGTAAGGTCATTCAGAACAATGAATTTTTAGGATAAATTGATGGGGGCTAGAGATAGATGAGATAAATAGATCCCCGTGAATGATTGTTTTGCTGACGCGCATGAGATATTTGATTTGCTATAAAAAATGCCATTTACAATAAGTTTGAACAGCATAAGGTCGAACATCCGTTTTAGGCGGAGCATTATACCAAAAAGTTTTTGTCTGTAAATAGCATTTTTCTCATGTTCACAGAGAAAAGCGGGTTTAATCTGTTATCAGGCCTGATAACAGGCTGTTTTCTATTGATTTAAGGAATCGGCAATTATTGATTTGATACAGAAGGGTGGTTGAGCTTGTCAAAACCGCCTTGCGACCGGTTCAGGGTTCCTTGTGTCATGTAAATGTCGTTTCTGCGGGTTACTTAATGATTTGATTTATTGTTTGCTTAGACAATAGTTTTACAATAGCTGTGCCGCTTGTGCTTTTTGTACAAGTAAGCTGAAATTAAAGCTGTTCATTAGCTTAGCTTGGAGTGAATTTGGAATGACCTATTTCGGTTTTTTAGCACGGTTTTTATTGATCCCTATCGGAATCATGTTGTTTTTGTTGTGGCGTGACCAGCAACAGGCACGGCCGGTTGCCCATCCGTTTCGGACTTGGCCTGCGTGGACTGTTGTCGTTGGCTTAATCGGCTTGGCGATGGTGTATACAACCCCATGGGATAATTATCTGGTCGCGACCTCTGTATGGTGGTACGACGAGGCGTTGGTGACCGGACTCACATTGGGATATGTCCCGATTGAAGAGTATACATTTTTTGTTTTGCAGACATGGTTAACTGGGATGTGGGTGATTTGGTTGATGCAACGGCCGTTTTCATGGCTAGGGCTACGGCCGTTTCAGCCAAACAGCATCGCTCGTTGGGGGATTACCGCCGTGATTACCTTGATTTGGATCGTATCGACTTGGGCCTTGTTCTTTGCTGGGGATCAGTACAACTATTTGACCCTGATTCTGTCATGGGCGTTGGTGCCGATTCTAGTCCAGACGATATTTGGCGGGGATATTTTGTGGCATTACGGCCGTTTGCTGCTCCTTGGCATTGTTCCTTCGACCGCCTATCTAGCCACGGCCGATGCGCTCGCCATTCTTTCAGGAACATGGACGATTAGTGATGGACAAACGGTCGGTATTTTATTGGCCGGTGTACTCCCCTTAGAAGAATTTCTCTTTTTCTTGATCACAAACGTTTTGGTGGTGTTCGGCATGGTGTTATTTCTGGCGCAGGCGAGCCATCAGCGGGCAGGGCCATATTTGCCGGATCGGGTACGTGTAACGCGAGCTGATTCGTTTGACACGCTGGTTCATGCTGAACTATGAGGTCGTTCATGATTTTAGAGAAAAGATTTGGGCAGATCGATTCATTCAGGATTGAGTTGTCAGCCTCCTTGTGGGCCTTGCTGGCCGTTTGGTTTTTGGTGATGACGGCGGTCCCGATCGGGATTTGGACAATCGGAGATCGTTCTATTCCGGTGACGATGCTACTGGGTGTGACCATGCAAGCTTTGTTTGTGGGGACGGTTCTGTGGCGTATGATCGGCGAGCGACATGCACTGGCTGTATTTTTCGGTGTGGGGGCGATGGGCTTGGGGCTAGAGGTTGTGGGGACACAAACCGGCTGGCCCTTTGGTGTGTACACCTATACAGAGCTGCTACGGCCGCAGGTTTTTCACGTGCCGATCTTGATCCCTTTGGCGTGGTTTATGATGATGCCGGTCGCTTGGGCGGTCGGTTTGATTTTAGTCGGCCGTGAGCGATTTTGGCCTTTTGTCTTGGTTTCGGCCGGTGCGATGACCGCATGGGACCTCTTCTTAGATCCGCAAATGGTTAATTGGGGGTTTTGGATTTGGCTTGAACCAGGGGTATGGACCTATTTTGGCATTCCTTGGCTCAATTATTTCGGCTGGTTTATCGGTGCGGCCGGAATGACGGCCGTTTTTTACCCGTTTTTAACCACATGGGACGAGCGGGTGACACGGCCGTTGTGGTTAATTTATGGCTTGACTTGGTTTTTTGAAACTTTTGGGTTGTTGCTCTTTTGGGGCTTGCTCGGCCCCGCATTTGTCGGTGGTCTGGTCATGGGGGGCTTCGTCTGGGGGGCCGCCTATCGGTTAAGGCGCGTATGATCGGATTTTGGATGTTACTGGCATATTTAATGGGGGCGATGCCGCTTTCATATTGGCTTGGGTTGGTGGCCGGAATCGATATTCTGGCTGAAGGAGATCGAAACCCAGGGGCGACCAATTTACTACGCACCGCCGGTTGGCCGTGGGGTGTGGCCGCATACATGCTTGATTTTAGCAAAGCGGCCGTTCCGGTCGGGCTCGCCTATGTGGTGTTTGGGGTACAAGGTTGGGCGGTCGTTCCGATCGCCTTGGCTCCGGCCGTGGGGCACGCATGGAGTCTGTTTTTACGCGGCCGTGGTGGCAAAGCTCTAGCGACTATTTTCGGGACATGGATCGGGCTAACCCTATACGAGATGCCTTCAGTTATTATTGGCTTATTGCTCTTTTGGTTTCTTCTATTAAAAACAGATGGCTGGTCTGTTGTTTTTAGCGCCATTGGCATGGGGCTTTATCTTTGCTTTTTCTTGCCCGATCCGGTCTTCGGCGCGGTATGGGCGGGACAATTTTTACTCGTCATTTGGACCCATCGAAGCGATCTGAAAGCGCGCCCTGCCTGGCGTGATTGGGTCAACAGCAGGGCATAAATTGGTAAAATAGCGATATGTTGTGGTCTTGGTTTTCTATTACTTGGTTACCGGTTTTATATACGGCCGGTGTTGCGGTTGTATTATTGGCCCTATTATCAACAACGCTGTTGAATTGGGTCTTTTTTCCGCGCCTTTATTCGCGCCGTTTTCCCGAATCGGATAAATTGATTTCGATTTTGATACCGGCACGGAATGAAGGAACGATTATCGGAGATACCGTTTATCGTATTTTGTCGCAGAGCTATACCGGCTTTGAGCTACTGGTTTTAGACGATAATTCTAGTGATGAAACGGCCGCGATTGTGCGTAACTGGCAAGAACGAGACCCTCGAGTAAAGCTATTATCGGGTCAGCCATTGCCTGCCGGTTGGCTGGGGAAAAACTGGGCTTGTCACCAGTTGGCCCAAGCGGCCACCGGAGAGATGCTTATCTTTATCGATGCTGATGTCCAGTGGCGACGATACACGCTGGCGTCGATTTTGGCTCTGCAAGCGGAAACCAAAGCATCTTTGTTGACCGTCTGGCCCACACAAATTCTCTCTAGCTGGGCGGAGTTTTTTGTCGTGCCACTGATGAAATTTTCGATTATTAGCTATTTGCCGATTTTGGGCGTGCACTTTACCCCTTTTACCGCGTTTGCGGCCGCAAATGGTCAATGTTTGTCCTTTTCACGTCAGGCATATGAGTTGATTGGTGGACATGCGGCTGTGCGACAAGAAATTATCGAAGACGTGATGTTGGCCAAAGCGATTAAGCGGGCCGGTTTGCGGTTATGGATGGCGGACGGGGCTCGTTTGGTCGCTTGCCATATGTATCGGGGCTGGACGGCCGTGCGACGTGGATTTGGTAAAAACATCTTGGCGGGGCATGGCAATAGTCTCATCTTGCTGCTGTTATCTACTATTTTTCACTGGGCGGTTTTTGTGGGGCCTTGGCTGTGGCTCATCTTTGGTGGGGGCTGGGCCGCCTTATCTCTGGTGGCTTTGGTGTTGGTTTTGCGTGGTTTGAGCGAATGGGTCGTTAATCGCCGCTGGGGGCGCACCCTGCTTATGGCTTTTGCGCTACCGATCGGGGTTTTTCTGATGACATTGATTGCGGGGCAAGCGTTGCGTTGGCATTTGGGCAGTGGACCTGAGTGGAAGGGGAGAACCTTGCAGAAGAGAGATGCTAAGGTTGCAGTTAAAGAATTAGAGTATGGGGGAGAACGGCGCAAGCTGTAGGAAATATGAAATATGAAGTATGAAGTATGAGGGGGGAGGAGTCCCTTTTTCATACTTCATATCTCATACCTCATATTTTATTTTTGATATGAATAGCAATGAAAAAATAATTATTATTGGTGGCGGGATCGCTGGATTGAGTGCCGCGATTCGCTTGGCGGCTGCCGGTAAATCGGCCGTTGTGTACGAGCAGAATGGGACGGTGGGGGGGAAGATGAGCGAGGTCACGGCCGCTGGCTATCGCTGGGATACAGGGCCATCTGTGATTACGATGCGTCATGTTTTGGCCGATTTATTTGCTGCGGCGGGGCGACAGCTAGAAGATTATGTTACGCTGTTGCCGGTGGAGCCATTAACACGCTATTTTTATCAAGATGGAACGGTGTTAGATGTCACACGAGATTTACCCCGTATGCTCGATCAAATCGAGGCGTTGTCGGCCGGTGATGGGGAAGGGTATTTGCGCTATCTGGCCCATGCTGCCAAGATTCATCGGATTACAGGGCCGGTGTTTATCTATGATGAACCGCCGACTGTCGGGACGTTTTTGCAGACACCGCCCCATCATGTTTTACAGATCGATGCGTTGAAAACGATGAGTCGCTCGATCGAACGGTTTGTTAAAGGAAAACATTTGCGCCAGATGTTGATGCGCTTCGCTACGTATGTGGGGGCCAGTCCTTATCTGGCACCAGGGACCTTAAATGTGATTGCGCATGTCGAGCTAAATGGTGGGGTTTGGTATCCGCAGGGGGGGATTTATCAGTTGGCGGTCGGTATGGTTCGTTTGGCTCAAGAATTGGGGGTTGAGATTCAGCTAAATGCGCCGGTTCAAGAGATTTTGGTGCAGGACGGCCGTGCACAAGGGATTCGAAGTGATGGGGCTGTTATACCGGCCACTGCGGTTGTAGCCAATGTCGATGTGACGACCGTCTATCAGAAATTACTGCCCCATGAGGTGGGGCAAATCGGCCGTAAGGCGGCCAAAATGGGGCGGGCTGATACATCATGCTCCGGTTTTATTTTGCTATGGGGAATCGAGGGCGAATTCCCTCAACTGGCACATCACAATATCTTTTTTAGCCAAGATTATCAGCAGGAGTTTACCCAGATATTTGGGGATAAGGTGATGCCGGATGATCCCACCGTTTATGTCTCGATTACGAGCAAAAGTGATGCGGATCATGCGCCAGAAGGGTGTGAAAACTGGTTTGTGCTGGTCAATGCGCCGGCTGTGAGTACCGCTTGGGATTGGCAGACGGAAGCTACGCGGTATCGTGATGTTGTTTTGGCTATTCTCGCCAAGCACGGCGTTGATTTATCCGGCCGGATTCGCTATGAGCAGATCATGACACCACATGATTTAGAGCAGAATACAGGGGCGTTTCGCGGGGCGCTCTACGGCCGTTCTTCAAACGATCGCATGGCCGCTTTCCAGCGTCCTCACAATCGTTGCCCTGATGTGGCTGGGCTGTATTTCGCTGGTGGGACCACCCATCCCGGTGGTGGCGTGCCTATGGTGACCTTGTCGGGCAAGGTCGCGGCCGATCTGGTTCTGCGGGATTTGGCGGGATAATCAGATTTTATGGTGGATCATCGTATTTTAATTGTTTCGGCCCCGCTGACTCAGGCCGGTTTGGGGCTGTTGCTGGATCAGGAAGAGTGGTTGACCGTTGTTGCCCAACTATCTCCTAATGAGATCGGCCGACGGTGATTGTGTGGGATATTGGTTGGGAGGCGGATTTAACGGCCGTTGATTGGGAGAAATGGCTAACGCCGCGTGAGAGTAAGGTCTTGCACTTGATGGGCCAAGGGATGACCAATAAGGGGATTTCTGGCGCATTAGGGATTAGTGCCCATACAGTTAAATTTCTAGCCCTGTCGGATTTGGTGGGAGTTGATCAATTAACGATTGTCATTCCCACGAAGGTGGGAATCCAACTCTGTTTGAGCGGTGGATCCCCGCCTACGCGGGGATGACACCCCTGTAAATCGACTATTTTTGAACGATTTACACTTATCCCACCAAATTCGGCAGTATCAGTTAAATTTCATGTGACCGCGATTATGGATAAATTGGATGCGCAAATCCGAACAGAGGCGGTTGTTCAGGGAATGCGGTCTGGCGTTTTGAGGATATGGATGGGATGTGCCCCTACGAATGGTTATTCGTCATTCCCGTACGGTTTCGATTTGCACCGAAATCGTTTGTATCATCGTAGAATTATGTTAAACAAATGTGAACATTTTGAGTCGCATAAGCTATTTTTAATGTAAGCCGTTTATATTTATAACATTTATCGCTTAGTTTCAACAAAAGCACAGGATATTTAGGCATGCTAGAAGAACGACGCCAAAATCCTTTCTTTAATCGCCAGCGAATCACTGATCCGGTCTATTTTTATGGTCGAGAGCGAGAAGTCGAATCGCTCTATAGTGCCATTATTACCCGTCAGTCTCGGTCGATTGTTGGTGAAAGAAAGATTGGCAAAAGCTCACTCATGACTCAGCTCTCTTGCCCCTCGGTCATGAAAACTCACGGGGTAGACCCTGCACAGTATATTTTCCTCTACGTCGATTTAGAAGGATTGTCCAATATTTCGTATGATGAATTTTGGCCGGAGATTATGGATTTGCTTGAACAAGCGCTTCCCGATAGCCAGCCGAAATTACAAGAGATGGCGGCCGATTTGGCAGACAGTACCGATGTTCGCTTTACACAGGTGCGCCGCTTATTTAGGCGTATTAATCGAGCGGGACTCACGTTGGTGATGATGCTGGATGAGTTTGAAAGTTTGGCTCGTAACGCTGAATTTGATGCCAGCTTCTACGGTGAATTGCGTAGCTTAGCCGGTGAGATCGGTGTGGTTTACATCACGATCTCTAAGCTTAGTTTGTATGAATTGACCTATCAGCACGAAGATACGCTGTCATCCCCTTTCTTCAACATTTTTTCCGAAGTTCGTTTGAATTTGTTGACGATAGAGGATGCACGGAGTTTGTTGTGCTATTTGTCAGAATTGCACGGTGGGCAAACGTTCACCGATGTTGAATTGGATGTTTTGCATGAGTTGGGTGGGTTCCATCCCTTCTTTTTACAAGTTGCGGGCCACCAGATTTTTGTGGACAAGCAGCAAAATAACGGCCGTTATGATTTAGATCGGGTGCGTCGCCGTTTCCGGGCTGAATCAGAAGACCATTTCCGTTATTTATGGGCCCAACTGTCGGTTGATGAACAATTGGCTCTGCGTCGACATAATTCGTCTGATCCGGCCTTGCTAAAGCGGTTGCAGTCGAAAGCGTTGCTTGTTGAAAAGGCGAATGGCCGGTATGCCCCGTTTAGCGATTCATTTGATCAATTCCTTAAACGACAAGACACCAATGCGCCGGTTTCCGGTAGCCAAACCGGTAAAGTGCCGGTGCAGTTTAATCAACCGAGTAGCGGTTCTGGAACCGATTTGACCGGCAAAACATTGGGCCGGTATCGGGTTTTGGCTCCGGTCGGCCGTGGGGGGATGGCAACCGTTTATCGGGCGTATCAATCCGCGCTAGATCGCTATGTGGCGATCAAAGTGATGTCACCACAGTTGGCGGGTGACCAGAGCTTTGTTGATCGTTTCCAGCGTGAAGCGGCCAGTGTGGGGCAATTGCGCCACAACAATATTGTGCAGATGTTTGACTTCGGTTTGCACGATGGCATTTCTTATATGGTGATGGAATTTATCGATGGCTTGACATTGAAAGATCGTTTGGCTGATGTGTTTGTCGATAAAACGAAATTGCCCGAGATCGATGAAGTGGCCCGTGTGTTGCGCGGGATCGCGGATGCGCTTGATTATGCCCATGCGCACAATATTGTGCATCGGGACATAAAACCGGCCAATATTATGTTGCGCCAAGAAGAGCAGTTGGCTCGCCTGACCGGTGGTATTCCATTTACGGCGGTGTTAACTGATTTTGGTGTCGCTCGGATGCTTGAAGGGGTTGCTTTGACCCAGCCGGGCGCGGCCGTGGGGACACCTGATTATATGTCCCCTGAACAAGCGAGTGGGCAAAGTGCCACGACCGCTTCCGATATTTATGCGTTGGGGATTGTGCTTTATGAGATGTTGACCGGTGAACGGCCGTTTCGCGGTGATACACCGGTTGCGGTGCTGTTACAGCATATCGATGCAGACCCTCCCTCTGTTATTTCCCGTGTGCCCCATTTGCCACGGGCTTTAGATGAAATTATTAATACCGCTATGGCCAAAGACCCGTTGCTGCGATACAGCACGGCCGGAGCGATGGCGGATGCCTTTGATAAAGTCGCCCAAGCTAGAAAAGTGGTTAGTGATTCATAACTTGTCATGGTTGAGGGGACGTTTTTCTTTCCTTCTTAACGATTACGAGTTGTTAAGTGCTAATGACTTACTTTAAATTTTATGAAAATTCGTGTCCTAACCACAGGATTAATCGCTGGTATTTTAATGAGCCTGACCGCTCTCTATCCAGCCATCAGCTTGATTGCACCGACAACGATTCCTTCGCTGATCCGGCCGATTGAAAACGAGCTATGGCATGGGATCGCGCTGATGGTTTCGGCCGCTGCGGCCGTGTTTATTTTGCTCGATTTCGGGATTATTGCGGCGCGTATAGCCGGTGTAACCGATTGGCGTTTCGGGGCTAAAGCGGGGGCTGTGGCCGGTTTGCTGGTCGGGGTTGTGACATTCGTCACTATTTTGTCTCCCTTATTGGCGCTTGATGCGTTTGCAGATATCGCCCATTTCCAGCCCCATGTTGATGGGGAATTGCCTTCTCATGCCGTGATTAGTCGATACCGAGACCAGATGTTACGGCGGCCGTTAGATTGGATGTTTACCAGCCTGTTGGTAAATGCGATTGTGGGGGCGATGTCTGGGGCACTTTATGGTTGGCGGCATAAAGAAGATAAGCCTAAGAAAAAAGAATCTTTAGGCAATTATATTTTGGCTGGGGGAAGTCCACGCCAATGGCTTGGGGAAAATACGCACGCGATGTCGGTGGCAACATTGAGCGGTTTAGCGTTGGGCGTTTTAATCAGTTTGGCCAATCTAGAACTCTTTAATCGGCTCGGTGAAATCGGGCGTGATGTGGTGATCGGGGAAGCCGCGTTTGCGGATATGGTTTATTCACCGATTGCGACCCTTTCCGCCTGGTTGTTGGGCGGAGTGGTTGTGTGGTTAATTCATAACCCTCATACACGCTGGCGGGATCGTGTGGGTGGCGTCGTTTTGGCTTATAACGTTACGATCATCCCGATATTGCTTCTCACCTTTCGTTTTGTCGCTTATTTCTTGGGCTTGGCTCCCTACTTTGTGGTCCATCAATGGCTTGATCCGCTGTCGGGCGAGTTGATGCTTGAAGAATGGATTTTGAGCGATTTGCTCTATATTTTCGGTGGACAAGTTTTGCGGCCGGAATTCTTTGGGACTTTGATTTTCGTCATGCCTTGGCTTTTGATATTGTTGTCATTGGTCTTTATGGGGGCCTTTGGATTGATTCAAGGGGTTGTTTTCGGGACGATCATTCCACTGATAAGCCCACGGCCGGTAGACAAAGCTTGCGTGATTGCGCGACGGATCAGCCGAAGTGAAAAAGAGATTTTGCCGGACATTTATAATATCTTCAAAACGGAAGAAAAAGCGTATGATGTGTTGGCCCATTTGGCGAATCGGACTTATCGTACGCAGCCGGAAATTTCTCAGCTAGCGGGTTATTTTCATACCTTGGGGACGAGTGATGTGCCGAAAGAACATGCTTTAGCGGTGCGCGGGATTTCTGAGATTACGGCCGCGCATAAAGAATGGCGTTGGGCTCGGGATTTCAGCATGGTCTTTTGGGCATTGTACGAAGTTCTTGAAGCACGAACTTTGGAAGACATTTTAGAGATTAAAGAACCGGCCGAGCATACGACGACTTCATTGCCCGCCCCGATCGTTAAAAATGTCCGTTTGATTACCGAGATTATTCGTGAAATCGGTAAAACCGAGAGGGTCAATGATTTGCAAACAAAAGCGATCTTTTTAGAGAATGCACTGAAAGCGATTTCTCGGGCCAAAGAAGCGAATTTAATCGAAGATAAAGAAAACCTACTCGCCTCTTCGCCTGAGCGCTCGGCCGTGGTCGTGGTGATGAACCATTGGCAAGAAACGATTGTCGATGTGTTGCAACGCTTAAAAGGAAGAGCTTTGATCAATAGCAATCTTGAATGCCAAACCTGCCCGATCTCGGCACAAGTCCCCTTGGTGTATTCGATTAAAAATAGTGGGTTGAATGTGGCGCAGGGGGTGCAGTTGCGGGTGCGTGAAAGTGCTGATTATCACTTGGTGAAAAACGGTCATAGCGATGTGTTTGTCGATATTTTGCCTCCTGGTGAAGCGTTTGAAGCCCACATTCCGATTGTGCCACGTGAAGGGGTTCGCCGCTTGCGGATAGAATGGGAAGTTTTATACGACGATGCGGTTGATGACAAACGAACCGTAGAGTTTGCCGATGTTATGGAGTTTACTGATCCGGATAAGCCATTTAAGCGAGTTTTCCCGATCCCTTACGTGACCGGCACACCGTTAAAATCAGATGATGTGTTTGTCGGCCGTGACGAGATATTCTCCTTTATTCAAGAGAATCTGCTTGGGGCGCATCAAAATAATGCGATTATTTTGCATGGTCAGCGTCGGACCGGAAAAACATCGGTTTTGTATCGTTTAGGGCGGGTGATGAGTGATACGCACATCTCTGTTTTAATCGATATGCAAGGGAAACCGGCGCGAAGCACGGCCGAATTTCTCTACTCGATCGCTGATGATATTACCTTTGAACTTGAAGAACATGACATCGATATCGACCCTCCGGAATGGGACGATTTTGCGGAAAATCCGGAATTTTTCTTCCGGTCTCGTTTTTTGCGTAGCTTGAAAAAGAAATTAGAGGGTAAGAATATTTTGTTGCTCTTTGATGAATTTGAAGAACTGCAGATGCGGGTCGAAAGCGGCCGTTTGTCACCTGAAATATTCCCGTTCTTGCGTAATTTGGTGCAACATGAAGACCATGTCGATTTTGTATTCTCGGGAACCCATAAGTTAGAAGAACTCGGGGCGGAATATTGGTCTATTTTGTTCAATATTGCGGTGTACAAACCGATTACCTTCTTAAGTCAAACGGAAGTACGGCATTTAATTTCCGCACCTGTCGAAGGGTATAACATCGAATACGACCCCTTGGCGGTGAAGCACATTAGCAAAGTCACGGCTGGTCATCCTTATTTTACGCAGCTCGTGCTCCATGAAATGATGGTCTATCACAACGAAACGGAGCGGAACTATTTCACCGTGGTTGATGTGGATCAGGTGTTTGAACGGATCGTTGAGCGGGGTGAAGCCCACTTTAAGTATATTTGGGCGGAATCGACCGAAGCGGAACAAACGGTTTTGCGCGCTCTGACCGATATGCTCATGGGTAAAGATGCGGTGCCGAAGAAAGAACTGAAAGCGTATTTATACGAACGTGGCCATGAATGGGATGAAAATTATGAAGCGGGCTTAAATTCTCTATTGTCACGCGACATTTTGGACCATTTGGGTCAACAAAGTTCGATTTACCGCTTTAAGGTTGATCTGATTCGTTTGTGGATCGGCCGTGCGCGGGAAGTAATTTTGTAGAAAGGCAAAAGGGAAAAGGAAAAAGGGAACATTTGAGACGATCTGTCAAAATATGGGGTTCGATGTTTGTAGGGTGTTGGTTTTTTGTTGTGGTGGGCTGTTCGGCCGTGGCCACGCAGAATCGGGCGGAGGTTGCGGTTGTGTTAACCGCGACAGAGCCGTTGCCGACAAATACGGAAACGGCTGAACCGACGGCGACTTATACGGCTACGCCGGAGCCGACAGCGACCGCTACGGCGACACCGAGTCAGACCCCGACGAAGACGGCGACACCGACGGCGACCCATACGCCAACCATTACCCCTACCCCGTGGGGGGATGAGCGGGAATACGGCCGTAGCACCCAAGATATTCCTCTCACAGTGGCCCAGTTTGGTGCGGGAGAGCGGGTTATTTTGTTGGTGGGGGGCATTCATGGGGGATATGAATGGAATACGATTCTGTTGGCCTATGACATGATCGATTACTTTACGGCAAACCCGAAAGAGATACCGGATGATGTGACCCTTTATATTATTCCGTCGGCTAATCCGGATGGACAGTATACGGTGACATTTCGGACCGGCCGGATCGGGCGAGAAGATATTCCGGTGGGGACCGATACGAGTTGGGGCCGCTTTAACGGGAATGGGGTCGATCTAAATCGAAATTGGGATTGTAATTGGTCCCCTGAAGCGTACTGGCGAGATCGGGTTGTAAGTGGAGGCAGTGCCCCGTTTTCTGAACCGGAGACGGCCGCGCTACGGGATTTTATTTTAGAGATTGAGCCGGAGTCGGTAACGTTTTGGCATAGCGCTGCTGGGGCGATTTATGCGTCATGGTGTGGCGAGGACGTGTTTACCTCTTCTGTAACGCTAGCTGAAATTTATGCACAGGCTTCCGGTTATCCTGTTGGGGGTGGTTTTAGTGCGTACCCGATTACGGGAGATGCTGGAAACTGGTTGGCAACACAAGGAATCCCAACGATTGCGGTTGAGTTTTATACTCATACCGATACCGATTGGTCGCAAAATTTGGCTGGTGTGCAGGCTTTGTTGGCCCGGCCGTTGTCACCCTAGTGTCGCGACAGATTGTCACGACCTAGGGATCGGATTTTGTAAAAGGTAAAGGCCTACATGGGAGTCGGCACTAAGCGAAAGCTGGTACCTGTGCGCGGTTGGTCACCTTCATTTTTAGCCCTTCTTGAATCGACATCGTAATGAGTGGGAGAGGGGTGATCGTTTGATCGGGAACCATCTCGAACTCATAATTTTGGATCATAGTGGCTAAAATGAGACGTGCCTCCATCATAGCGAACGCTTGGCCGATGCAGACCCGTGGGCCAGCCCCAAAGGGGAGGTAGCTGTATTTTTGAATGTTGGATTCGTTTTCGGTCGAGAAGCGTTCCGGATCAAACGTTTTCGGGTTTTCGAAATGTTCTGATAGATGGTGTAACACATACGGTGCGATGAAAATGACCGATTCCGCATCGATTTTGTAATCGCCGATCATGGTGTCTTCTGTCGCATAGCGGGCATTGAGGGACCAGACTGATGGGTGAAGACGCATCGCTTCTTTGATCACCATTTCGGTATAGGGTAAGTTAGCGAGATCTTGATAATTGGGTGTCCGGCCGTCTAGTACATCATCGATTTCCGCTTGGAGCTTTGCCATGACATCTGGGTTTTGTCCCAGCGCGTACATCGTCCAGGTGAGCGCATTTGAGGTGGTTTCATGTCCTGCTCCAAAGAGGGTGACGACTTGATCGCGTAACTCTTGCGCCGTCAGGAAGCTGTCATCTTCTTCTTGAGAGAGGAGTAGCATCGAAAGCAGGTCGCCGCGATCTTCGATCCGGCCGTCTGGCCCCGGTTGGCGACGGGTGGTGATAATGTCATGAATCGCACTATCTAGGACTTTCCGCTCACGACGCCGTTTAATATTTAAGGGGATTGGGAGCCATTCTGGCAAATCGATCGGTGTGCTCATGTCTTGATCGGTGAGCTGTTGCAAACGATGAATCGCTTCCCCGATGCGGTTCGCTTGATCGACCATCACTTCTTTATCCACATCGAAAATCGTTTTGGTAACGATATACATCGTGACGCGTAACATTTCTTGGCTGATATCGATGACAGATTGATCTTCCCATGTATCGACCATATCGGTCGCATAATTTGACATAATGTCGGCATACGAAATGATTCGCTTCATGTGAAACGCAGGTTGGGACATTTTGCGTTGCTTTTTGTGGTGGTCTCCCTGACTGGTGACAAGGCCACGGCCGAGGAAACGGCCTAAGATTTTGACATCCCGTTCCCATTTGGGGAAGCGTTTTGATTTTGTGACCAGTACTTCACGGACCAATTCCGGTTTTGTGACCATTGTGACTGTCATTGGTCCTAAACGAAACTTAAATATTTCCGGATATGTTTCAGCCATGCCCAATAAAAAGTCTAGTGGGGCATTGGTAAATGAGCTACCGTTTGCAAAAAAACTATCGCCGTAATGGATAGGTATTTCTCGTGTCATGGTTATTTTTCCTTAGGTCATTTGTTGAAGATAATCAACACTCTGTTGACAAACTGCTTTTATATCTACAAAATACAAGGGAAATAGTGGGTTGTCAATCACGAAAATTGTGTATGTGTTGCTTAACGTACACGTGTAATTTAATTTTTGGGAGGATTTTGATGGGACAAAAAAAACTAGATCGCCGAGTGCGCCGAACACGCCGTCTTTTGGCCGATGCGTTGGTCCAACTGATTAAAGAACGAGGATATACGCCGATTTCGATTGCAGATATCACAGACCGTGCTGAATTAAATCGAGCGACCTTTTATTTGCATTACAGCAATAAAGATGAACTATTGATCGATTTGCTGGAGTCCCATTTTGACCCACTGGTGGAAGAGATTAACCAGCTTGAAGCTTCGGCCGATTTACAGCCGTGGCAGAGCTATGATGCGGAGCGTTTGGTTTTTGAGCATGTGGCTGAGAATGCGGAGCTGTATAAAGTGTTGTTGGGCCCCAATGCGGTAGGGTTTGTAATTTTGCGGGTGATTAGTTATACGGCTGCCGTGATCGAAAATGAGTTTCACAAAGCGGGTGTTGCTGAAATGGGGAGTATCCCGATTCCATTGATTGCACAGCATGTGGCTGGCACATTGTTTGCCCAAGTTTATTGGTGGTTAGCCAATGATATGCCTTATCCGCCCGAGTATATGGCTCGTTTGACCTACGAAATGTGTATGTTTGGATCGATGCCGGTTGTTGAGCAACAGCAATCCGATTTGCTCCCGTTAACTATGTTGCCCCGATAATGTTACGGCCGATCTGTGAGGGCGTGACCGTCTTTATTGGTTGTGACTGCCACTATAGACAGGTTCTTATTTACCCAATCCTCGCGTAACGTCATATCTAGAAAATCGGGATTGATATACGTTGCATAAGCTTGATAGAGGCCCCAGTAATCTTGTTCTGTGGCGGGAAGCCCGAGTAGATGGGGACTCGGGAGAAGAAGCTCTGAAGTAATTTGGGGGTTGTTAGCCGCCCAAAGTGCGGCCGGATCGGGGGAGAATGAGAGCTGGATTTGGAACGTGTTCGGTGAACACATCAGATCGACAAACCGATTACATACATCTTGAAGCGTTTGCTCCATGTCCGCCAACAAGCGACGCGTGAGTTCCGCTTCTTCGGCTGGGTAACGGGCTTGAATATACTCCCCTTGATAGGTTTCATTTTGTGCATCTTCGAGCGGGTCGGGTGGGGATAGAAGCCAACGATCCACCCCTTGTTTATAAATTGAGGTGTGTTCGAGCTGAATCGGCATGGTGGTATGTTCCGCTTCATACGCGATTTGGGTGACAACCGTTACTGTGGCGAGATTGGGTGAGAACTCAGTCACGCTATAAGTTGATGTGGTCTCTAGCTGGGAGAGTCCGAACGTGGTGCGGCCGAAAAAAGAGCCGGTTGAAACCAAGTGAAGCTGATTTTCGACCCACGATAAATCACGGCCGGAAATCAAATTGGCCATGAGCTCTTGATCTTGTTGTGAAACCGCTTCTAGGGTTAGTTGATGGCTGGCGAGTACATCGGCTTTGATCGCTTCTATATTGGCTGTGATTCGATTTTGTACCCGGCTGAAGGTAAACCAGCCCGCACCAAGTAATATGATGGTTAGTAGCGTGAGAGCAAGCCATATACGGCCGGACATCGGACTAGACGGTGTGGTTGGTTCCTCTGTCGGATCATCTGTGAATGTGGGAATCGTTTCATCCCAATCTGTATCTTCATCTGTTTGCCAGTTAAGTTCAGACATAGAAATTTGAGGTTATTGATTTGTTTGGCTGATGTGCCACTATTTTGTCAGAGGTGAGCATGATAAAATGGGGGGCGGGCATCCCCGATCTATCAATTTTCCTAACGCTATCACTCTATTTCAACATGGGCAACGACTCTAATTTACGCCAAACTATTCTGATTTTTATCATATCTAGCTTGGTTATATCCATGTTTGGAACCATTGGGTATATGCTCATCGAAGAATGGACCGCAGTTAATGCGTTTTACATGACCGTTATTACATTGACCACGGTCGGGTTTGGTGAAGTCGAGCCGTTGTCGCAAGCGGGGCGATTGTTTACCGTATTGTTAATGATTGTGGGGATTGGAGCTTTCGCTTATGGATTCAGTATTATTAGCCAATATTTATTTACGATGAGCTTAAATCAGATCGCGAAGGAACGGCGTATGACGCAGAAAATTGATAAATTAGAAGGACACTTTATCGTTTGTGGTTACGGCCGTGTGGGGCAGAACGCGACAGAGACGATGCGAGACGAAGGGCATAATGTCGTCATTATCGATAATGTCGAAAACAAGTTCGAAGATATACAACTTAACCATCCCGATTTATATTATGTGGTGGGTGATGCGACCGATGATGATATTTTGCTAAGAGCAGGACTTTTGAAAGCGCGTGGCTTGCTCGTTTGTACAGGGGATGATGCCAATAACTTATTTGTCGTGTTGTCGGCTCGTGCTTTACATAAAAATCTTTTGATTGTGGCGCGAACCTCTGATGTGCATAATGAAAGCAAAATGATGCGAGCTGGAGCGGACAAAGTAATCTCCCCTTATCGTATTGGTGGGCAACGTATGGCCAACAGTTTAATCCGGCCGCAAGTGTTGGAAATGCTCGATGTGGTGACGACTCGTTCCGGTTTAGAGCTATGGTTAGAGGATGTCCATCTCTTGCCCGGATCATTTTTAGATGGCAAAACGATCATCGAAGCGGATATTCGGCGGCGGACAGGGGCGACCGTTGTGGTCCTGAATCGAGCGATGCACAATGTGACCTCACCGAGTGGGGATACCCAACTCTTGGCGGGTGATCATTTGGTGGTAATCGGGACACGAGAGCAAGTTGAAAAGTTAGAAATGTTGGCCGAAGGGAAAATTTCGAAGAAAGATTAATGTTTACTTAATAATCGGCTCAGTTGGCAGATAAACACGGCCGTTGGCGATGGGCTGGACCTTATTTTGAATGACGATGTGGTTATTTGGGGTGAGCTGTGCGGGGAGCACGCCACCTGGCATATGGAGGTTGACGGCCGGATTAACCAGACCGAGTTGGTGGCAGGCGGCAAATGTGGCACACGCGCTGCTCCCAGAGGCTAAGGTATAGCCTGCGCCACGTTCCCAAATTTGTAGCGCGATATTTTGCTGGTCTTGAACTTCGACAAATTGGACATTGGTTCGATTGGGGAAGGCGGGATCGGTTTCGATGAGCGGGCCGTAGTAGGCGACTTGGTCGGCAGAAAAACGGCCGAAAATCACACAGTGAGGGTTGCCCATGCTGATCGGGTAGGCGGTTAATAATTGATCATCAACTTTTAATTGAATAGGGGGAAAGTAAATGGGTGCCCCCATATCAACCGTGATGGCGATGCTATGATCGGGCTGTGTTTGGTGGTTGTGTACGATGACTTCGGCCTGTTCGATCATAATGGCAAACATAGGGGGGAGTGCAGCCGTGGTTTGATGCAGATATGCGGCGAAAATTGAAAGGCCGTTGCCACTTTTTTCCGCTTCGCTACCGTCAGGGTTATAGATCCGGATCGGAAAGCGATCGGTGTTGTTTTCAACTGATTTTGGAGGGATTAAGAGCCCATCTCCGCCTAACCCATAGGCGGAGTGACATAGGGTTTGAATACCGGCCGTCGTTAAGCTGATTTGTTTTGGCCAATCAGGGATAACGGTATAAGCATTGCCGAACGCATGATATTTGTGAAAGTAAATCGGGATCATGATCGCACCGTCAGATTAATCTTGATCTGTTTCACCAAGTATCCCTCTATTTTGGAGTGTGTCGGTCAACTGTTCATAGCTGATGCCATACCGCTGGGCGATCTCTTTCGCATAGCTGTGGCCGAGTGGCGGGCCGGGGATAATTTTATAATTGCGTTGAATCGCGCCTGAGTGATCGGCCGTTTTTTGAGCAGACGCGATCATGCTAATAATGCGACTCATACCGGCTGTGTCTCGATTAAGTTGGTCGACCGATGCGGCGAGCTCGTGCAGATGGGTATTAAAGACCGCACGAGCCCCCATGCGACGCAGAATACGGACAATATCTTGGGCCAAATAGATGCTTTCGCCGGGGCTTGTGCTGGCCAATGATTCATTGAGCAAAATAAGGCTGCGGGGGGTCGCGGCCGCAAAGATTTCGGCGAGCCTCTGAGCTTCGTCCCCAAAGCGGCCGGTTGCCAGCTCTAACTCTTCTTCAACCGGATAGTGGGTGTAGATATTGTCAACGGGGGTAATGCGAGCGGCCGTTCCTGGCACATAGAGACCCGCCTGCGCCAAAATTTGGTTGATGCCCACCATTTGGGTGTAGGTTGTCTTTCCTCCCTGATTGGGGCCGGTTAAGATTTGAATGGCTCCATCCTGATTAAGACGTATGTCGTTTTGGATCACCCGATTGGCGATCTGAGCACCCGGATGTGTGGTCATAAAGTGATGGGCTAAGTTTAGGTTATAGCTTTGATCGATTTCACAAACCGGCAAGTCAGAATCGACGATTTCAGGTTGACATAACGGTAGATTTTGTTCACGTAGGCGGTGGGTGAGTTGGATTGCGGCCAGATAAAAGCTAATGTCTCGGCGCAAATTTGATAAGAAGTGGCCGTTTAGATTGACATAATGTTGTAATGCTTGACTGATCGGCTTGCTGATTTTCTCCAAGACATTTGCGAGATCGCGAAAGAGAGGGGCGAGCAACGGGTTATTACGGCCGTGGCGACTGTATTCCCCATCTGAACCGGAAGCCCCATAAATATCGATTGGGGCTTTGTGAATCGGTGCGATTCCGTGAAATTCTTTGTCGCGGCGGCCGAGTAAGCGATCGAGTAGCGGGGCGGTATCAAACTTTTGTTTATTAATCGATACCAGCGTTGCTTCAACCGGCCGGAGTTCTCTGTCGAGATTCACGCCGATTGTCACACTCACATTGGATCTGAGTTTGGGGAGAATTTCGGGGAGCTCTTTTTTGAGCCGTTGGAATGGTTCACTTTGAGCAACTTGGTTGATGAGTTGATATAGCCCTTGGAGCCCAGCCGATTTTAAGTGGTGTGGGCCGACTGTGGTGAACGCATTTTGTAAGATCGTGACACTGTCCAGCAAGTATTCCAGTTCGCTGGCGCGCCAAGCGACTTCTTGTAGCGAGAGTTTGCGACGATCATGAGATTGGCGATAGGCACCGATGGCGTTGATGAGGGGGAGCACTTGGGAAAAGGCGTCGAATAGGGCTGGAGAGGCGTCTATGTCCGCTAAAATCGCTTGTCTATAGCGTATGACGGCCGGATCTGTGGTGAGATTAAAGATAATTTGGCGCAGATTGTCTTGTATGGGCCGATTGCGATCAAATGCGGCTAGTGTGTTGTCTAATGATAAATCGTTTACTGCGCGTGGATTTAAGTGGCTTGTAGGATGTGGGGGATAGTTAGCTGGCCAGAGTAGACTATAGGATTCTGGTTTTGTGGACATAAAAAAGAATCCCGAGAGCTTGTTTAAACTTTCGGGATTGAGGAAATATTACATGTTATGGTGTTCGATTGTTGTTAGCCTAATGGCTGGTTAAGAAGCACCATTAATTTTGGGATCTTAATTAAAGCTGTGGTTGCAATTGTAATTGAAGCGAACCGTTTGAAACTAATCTTCGATCGGCTTCTTTTCAATTGCGAATTTGCTTTCCGCATCACCCATAGAAATACACTGGGTTTGCATAATACGAAATTCTTTTCCTGCGCTCGCCCAATGCAACGCCCCTTGCAATACACCGATTGCTAGATGTCCTACCGGCTTGTCCGATGTTCGGCCGCAAGAAAGAGGGTCTTTTTCAATGAACCAGTACCAGTACTCATCGTCTTCATCGACACGTACGACTTGGTCACTGACATTGTTAAAGAATTTACCGAAGAAGATGAGACCTGCTTTGATACGTTGTTCCATCGTACCGAGCTTCATGGTCATTTGTGCGGCGCGGGCCACAGTACCGAAGCTGGTCAGACCGTCTTTGAAGGATTGACGGCCGGCACGGATCGCGAATACACGCGCGCCACGTGGGCCATACATATCCCAAAACGCTTGCTGAAGCTTGCCAATCTCGGTAAAAGAAAATTCTTTGTTCATATTGTCTGGCGGGTAGTTGTTGATGTACTTTTGCAACCCCGCCATGTTAAGCAATGCTGTAACACCCTTAGCACCTACGATTTCTTCTGCCGAAGTCAAGATGATTCTGGCCCAGCGATTTGGGTAAAAGTATTTTTGTCCTTCAATGGCGTCCATTATTACCTCTCGTGTGAAAACTACTGGGTCGCTATTTTCGTAACCAGCGATTGGTCAGACATTATATTTAAGTTAATGAAAGATGCAGATTTAAGCATGGTCATGTCTGATAGTTGGTTGAATGAGTTTTCTACTTGGTTGAGTAAATTATGTTTCTAAAAGTGGTTTGACACACTTTAACTTTTTGTATAAGTAGTTGTCGTATGCTAACCGACCCGATTTCAAATGACGATGGGATTTCTTTACCCCGACATATTATAGAATAAAACTAAAAATTTGGCGCATACTGCCCTAATTTTATTGTGTGTCATGGGGTTGTCAAGAGACGTTGGTGATACCTTTTACCTAAATTGCATTGTCACACAGGGTGTTTGCTCTAAATTCTTTATAAATGTTGGTTTTTGAGGGCACTTATGACCTGCTTGGTTTTATCCTAGAGGCAAGAGAATGTCAAATCGTGTCCCTTGTCCTTTTTCACTAAAAACGGTGATTTTTCCTTCATGTGCTTCGATAATTGATTTTGCGATCGCTAAACCGAGCCCAGATTCCCCTGTATCTTGCGCCCGATTGTTGTCTGCGCGGTAAAAGCGGTCAAAGATTTTGGGTAAATCTTCACTGTCGATGCCGACACCAGTGTCCGAAACGACTATTTGTAAGTAACTGTGAGTCGTTTGTGCTTGTAACCGAATTCGACCTCCATTGGGTGTATACCGTAGCGCATTGCTGACTAAATTGCTAAGAACTTGGAGAATTCGTTTTTTATCAACATGAATGAGCGGTAGCTGGTGGGGTGTATCAATATCGAGTAAGATGTTTTGTTCGGCCGCTTTCTGTTTATAGGTTGCTACGGTGTGCTTTAGTAACTCGGCCACAGATATCGGTTCTTGATAGAGAGGTAGCTCACCTGAATCCGCCAGCGACAAGGTGCGTAAATCGGTTACAAGTTGACTGAGTTGCTGAACTTCTTGGTGCATGACTTCAAATCGTTCTGGCGTTGGCTTAAGGACTTCGTCGCGTAGTGATTCGATATACCCGCTAATGACAAGCAGAGGATTACGTAGATCGTGAGCGATATCGGCCGTCATCTGTTTGCGAATTTCATGAGCTTGGGAAATGTCGCGACTCATTTGATTAAATGTTGCGGTTAATTCTCCGATTTCATCATGCGATCGGATGGGTATTTCTTGTTGCAAATTCCCTTTGGCTATCAATTGCGCCGCTTCGATTAGTGCTTGGATAGGGTGTGTTAATTGGCGAGCTAGCCAGACTCCGAGAAGAATCGAGATAATTAAAGAGACAATGGTGCCTCGCCAAAGTGAGCTATATAAAGTTGTTAAAAACTCATCTGTCTCGTCATTAAACCCACGGCCGTTTGGGGGGCGTACGACATAGGCTAATACTTCTCCTTGGTATTCGATAATAATGCTTCCCTGCTCGATCGAGCTAAAATTATCGAATAGATCATTTACTTGGAACGTATTACCACTTGATGAGATTACAATGCCATTTGCATCTGTGATGAGTGGTAATGGCGGAAGTCCATTGCGGGTTTGTAGATTGACATCATCCATGAATGGATCGAAATTATCGAATGCGCCATGTTCTTCATAATAGTCAATGATGATTTTATTGATGCGTTCTTCTTCTTGGGTGTTTAGAAACGTGCCAACTGTACGGGATAGGGCGTCTCTAGTTAAGAAGCCGCTGAGGATTGTGCCGACTAAACTGACAATTACAAAAGAAACAATGAGTTTTATAAAGAGGGATTTGATTGAGAAGAAGCGGAAAATGCGCGTTAGCATGATGGATTTTTGCGGCTAGCTATTGAGCCGGTAGCCGATGCCGAATACGGTTTCAACATAGGAGGGATTGCGTGGGTCTGTTTCGATTTTATTGCGTAAATTCCGGATATGAACGTCTATCGTTCGTTCAGACCCTTCGGCTAGTGGACCCTGCAATCTTTCTAGCAAATCGCCACGCGAGAACACACGGCCGGGATTGGCTAAGAAGATCGCCAATAAATCAAATTCTGAAGGGGTTAAGCTGATGTATTGATCTGAAACCTGAACTTGCCTACTGCTCTCGTCGAGCGAAATGTCGCCAGCTTGCAGTATTTTGTGTGTCGATTGATTCCGCTGGCCTGATGTGCGTCGTAAGACCGCACGGATACGGGCTAACAGCTCACGCATGGCGAACGGTTTAGTGATGTAGTCATCCGCACCAAGCTCTAACCCGAGCACTTTGTCGGTCTCTTCGAGCTTGGCGGTCAGCATGATGATGGGGGTTTCATGTTCACGACGATAATGTCGTACAAATTCATAGCCATCTAGCTCTGGCATCATGATATCGAGCAAGATGAGGTCTGGTCGTTGTTGTTGCGCGATGATCAGGGCTTCACGGCCGTTTTGTGCCGTCACCACATAGTAACCTTGTTCTGATAAATAATCGCGAACAAGAATGCGAATACTTGTTTTGTCGTCTACAACAAGGATTGTTTGAGCCATGATAGGGAGGTGAGGAGAAGATGGTGTATGAGTAAGAAGGGTCTTGTCCGATTTTACTCATACCCTATCTGTGTTTGTTTATTCAGATCCGATTGTACCAGTTTGGAAACGCTGGAACACATAAGCGCCACCGCCAAGCCCGATTAATATGATACCGCTAATAATAAACCAATTGATTCCGCCAGATTCGGTTGGCGTTTCTTCTTGATTTGCTGTGGTGTTTACGATCTCTATTGGGTTTGTTTCTTCGTTCGATTCGGCCTCAGCTTCCTCTACATTTTCTTCACCATTTTGGTCGCTGTCGGAGATGTCTATATTCTCAACTTCGGCGACCGTTTCTGCTGTTGGTGAGGGGGTAGGTGTGGCCGTTGGTGGAGCTGGTGTAAGTGATGGTTCAGCCGTGGCTGTTTCTGTGACAACAACTTGTGTTGTCTCTTCTTGGTCAACGGTTTCGTCCGTTGTTTCTTGGCCAGACGTATCCGCTACAGGTGTATTTGTGGGTGTGTTGGTGGGAAGAATGGGGGTGGCCGTCGGAGGGATGGTCGTGGCGGTAGGTACCGCTGTTGGGCAGTCCGGATTTGGTGTTGGATTCCATGTGGGTGTATCTGTAATAATATTTCCAGATTCGTCAACGATCGGAACCGTTGTAATATTACCCGTGATGTTGCCTGCGATATCCGCTACCCAACCTAGACCACCACTCGGGAGCTCGATGTACCACCATTCGGCCGTGGCTGACCGGCCGATGACCGGCCGGACTTCAAGAAACACAAGCTGGCTGATGGTGCGAAAATCTTGTGATGGACCGCTACGTACATTGGCTGATCCTTGGTTAGATTCAAAGGTTACCTGTCCACATGTGGATGGGATATAGATCGTGCCCGAGTCAATTGTTGCCGCAAGGGTGACCGGTACAGATGTGGCTGTTGCCGTCGCGGGGATAGCAGTGCTGGTTGGTGCTGGTGCATTACCACCACTGTTGCCGCCGCTGTTGCCACTGCTGCCGCTGCTACCACTGCTGCCGCTGCTACCACTGCTGCCACCGCTCGAGCTTGTGGGGGCTGGTACTGGTGTACGCGTTGGAATTGTTTGCTCTGTCCATCGTGCTTCTAATACCGTTGCCTCGAAGAGATAATTGGCACTAAAAAGGCCGATGAGTATGAAAAAAAATAGCCAAGTTGTTGTTTTTTTGAACATGAATTCTCCTAGAATTGTTCCATAAATCCCTATGGTGCAAAGTGAACTGTGATTTCTTGATCCTGATCAATTATCAAATCAAATTTTATGATTGAGGATGATGATGATACGGGAGTATGGCTTGTGTCTATAAGCGTCGCTCCTATAGGTAGATTGATTTCGACATGGAGTGGATAAGCCTTTGCTCCAGCCTGTTTTTGTATGGTTAAGGCATAAGAAAATTGCCCGTTTGATGGATCGGTGTTGACAATTTCTGATGGGAGTCGATATGAGAATGAGGTGGGAATAGTTTGTTCTTGGGGCACAATTACAAAATTGCTTAGGACTGTATGGTCTGTTACTGTGTCAATTTCTTGTTGGGCTTTGCCTTGGTTAAGCGCATTGAAAAAGTAGTCCGGCGGGTAAATGTGTACACTGTGATCTAATAATTCCGTGTTGCTTGGCGTTAGGATACGCAAATAGTTACGGTAGCAACCTGCAGTTAAGTCGAGATAAGAAACTTGACCCTCTGTGTATATTTTGGTTAGTTTTGGACAGTCAGTACTGGTTATCTGGCTTTTGTTTGTATACTCGATATTTAGATCTGCTATATATTGATTGGGAGTTTGTAGATCGATTGAGTAGGTAACAAATCTTTCGATATTGGGATTCACTTTGTTGAACCCTGTATTGGATTCAACAATACTTAATACATCACTTTGGTTTGGGGCGACCATTTCCCCGAGCCAGCCGATTTGGCTTAGGGAGATATTGAGTTCTTGATTGGTGGTGTAGATTTGTAAATTGCGCCCTTTCGTCGCTTGATTTACCGCTTGGCCTAGTTTGATCCAATTGACAGATCCAAAATCTTGTTCTATACGATTACGCATCGCTTGTGCTATAGGGCCCATAAATGATTTACGACTACGGAACCAGTCTCCTAGATTTTCCTCCTGCGATACCTCGCCAGCTGTCCAAATACCATAAATGGCATCACGTACATTTTCTTGGGTTAAAGTCGTATCAAGATCGGGAATATAAAGTGGTTCCAATGCGCTGACTAATAAGATAAGCAAGTTAAAGTCGATCGCAATTACACCATTAATTGCTCGTGGGTCAATGTCTGTAGAGTAAGCGTAACGATCAATGATTTGTTCTGCCGAGGTTGGGAAATGTGGCCAAAAATTCGCGTCTCGCAGTAGGAAGAGTTCCAATCCCATATAGTCATAAAGTGGCTGTGGGGGAAAGGGGTGGGGTTTGCTAAAATCTTCGTCAATCGCATAAATATCTTGAAAATCGATATTGTCGATTTGCCCTTGATTAATAACAAGAGGTGCAAGTGCGCTAATAAAGCCCCCCGTGGCCCGTAATTCGTCTGAATTTTGGGCTACAACAAGATATGTGACCGGTTCTGGGTAACCTGCTAGGGCTGGCGTATTGGGTGCAAATTTGAGCAACTCATAAGCGAATGGAAGTAAGGGATCGATTTCAGCTTGGCGTTGTAAGATGCTGTCGGGCAGTAGTGCCATAACGGCCGGATCCGCCTTGAGTGTTTCATAATCATTTAAGATCGCTGCAAATAAGGGATCTGCCGCTTTTAGATTCGGCTCCGCCTGTTCAATTGTTGCCATTAAGCTTGGTAGCTTGGTTGTTAAGTCTCCGTCCGCTTGCATTATTTCGAGAGCCGGATGAAGTCCATCCACTAGTGTGACCGCTAATTGTGTGCCATTGTCACCGAGACGTATTAAGGTTTCCGCGTGTGGCATGAGAGGACCAACACGTGGAACCCATTCTAAGTAGGGGGTGATGGGGAGGAAAGGTTCGGCTTCTGCAATTAGATCAACTGTGTCTGCGCGAAGGTCATGGGTGAGCGTGACAATTGTTTCAGGGTTCGCTTGTTGCCAGCCGTTTGCAAGGAGGGATTCGGCCGTCGTTTGATGATCGCGGAAGGATTGTGCGATGCGAAAAACGCGCCACCCTTTTTGTCCAATAGCTAACAAAAGTAAGAGGATTCCGCCCCAAATAAAGAGGCGTGGCCAGCGAATGTTGCCCGATGTTGAAGCGTTTTGGCGAGTCATAATTCTATTTTAATGGGCCCCTCTCCCTTTTATAATGGCAGGGATTGTTTTCCAAATAATTTGTAAGTCGGACAGAATTGTGTAGTTTTCGATGTAATTGAGTTCGTATCTGATACGTTCGTGAAAGGGGAGGTCTCCACGGCCGTTGATTTGCATAGGTCCACTCATGCCGGGTTTGACCATTAGACGACGTCGGTGATGATCTTCGTATAGCTCTACAATACGTGCTTCTTCCGGCCGTGGCCCGACCAAACTCATATCCCCTTTGAATACATTCCAAAATTGAGGTAGCTCATCCAAGCTCCAGCGGCGTAGCCATGCGCCGACTTTGGTGATACGAGGGTCCCCCTTGATTTTGAAGGCGGGTTCTTCTAGCTTTTCAATGTCGATAAGCTGATCAAGCCGTTTTTCGGCATCTTCGTACATCGAGCGGAATTTATAGATTGTAAAAGGCTCGCCTTCTTGTCCGATTCGTCGCTGTGTAAAGATAATCGGACCTCGTGACTCACTTTTAATGGCGATGGCGATAAAGGGGGAGAGCAAAATTGTGAAAAATAGGCCAATCGTAGCCCCGAACACATCAATTGAACGTTTTAGAAGATAATGAATGCCCCCAATCGTGGGTAATTTTTCTGTGTCGAGTTGTTTCGGGTTTAGAACGCCCCATATATAGCCGATGCTTAGTGCTGTTGCTCGAACAATGAGCAAGAAAGGAGATGCGATGGCAACAAGACGATCTTTTGGCCACGCTTTGCGAATGAATGGGACGGTGGTTGCGATAAAACTGAGCAAGAATAGGGGGGTAAAGATGCTTAACCATCCCCAAGGTAATTGGGGCATCATTGCGCGCAGGACCGGAAGTAAGGGAAGGGCGATCAAGCTAGCCCAAAAAAGCATGATCAAACCCATCTGGATTTTCATAACTTGGGGAGTATGAGAGTCTTTTACTCCTCGCTGGGGGAAACGACGAACAACTTGTGCTTTCCAATAGGCGATTAGGTATTTTTTGCGGAAGTATTTACGCAAGGTATTGCTGTGTAAGTGGAACACTTTTGCAGCGGGTTGGAAGGCCATTTTATACCCTCTCGCGGCTAAGCGAAATGAGAGTTCTTGATCTTCTAGATAAGTAAATCGTTCATCAAAGCCACCATCATTGGCGACGAGAATGTCACGACGGTAGGCGGCGCTATAGGTGTCGATAAAATTGATATATGTTTGCGGGAGAAGCAAATCATATTTATCTTCATATTCGATTTGAACAAATCGTGCGGTAATTTCTGATTGTTCAGTTAGATAAGTTCCTTTTGTGGCAACGATTTCAGGATTGTTTTCTAATGGCCGACAAACCTCTTCTAGCCATGATGCCACGGGCGCACAATCCGCATCTGTAAAGCAGATGATGTCACCTGATGCATGAGAGATTCCTGCATTGCGTGCTGCCCCTGCGCCGGGAGTGGATTCTTGGATCAGGGTCACATTATCGAATGTTTGGGTAATTTCGGCCGTGCGGTCTGTGCAATTGTTATCAACGACAATAACTTCATGCAAAAAATGGTGATATGTCTGATTTTCGAGTGCTGTAAGGCACTGGGCTATGCTGTTTTCTGCATTATGAGCAGGAATGACAACAGAAATTCTCATGAGATATGCCAATATATAGTGAGTCTCAATAATCTATCGGATGGTAGATTGGATGGACTTGCTTTAAATTAATCGTAGTGAATTGGGAAAGATGGTGGTTTACGGCCGAATTATTAAGGCGCTGGGATCACCTAGCAAACCGAACGTATCACTGACTTCTCGTGAACCATTGGTTTGAACATCAAGATCCCCTTTAGCACTTTGCAAGGCATCTCCCATTCGAAGTTGATCTGTATTTTGCACAGCGGTTAGTAGTTGCTCTGCAAAAAATCGTTGATCGTGCGAATAGGTTAGGCTGGTGGCACTAATTAATAGGACGGGGCCAGCTTCGTGGGTAAGCATTAGTTCAGAGATCGAACGTTGGGTAGGGTGGGCGAAATAACCTGTTAAACATGTGAATTGTAACACAATTGGGGGAGCATATTCACTTTGATTTAAAAGAGAGACAGCATCTCTGGTAAATACTTCATCTTTCCCCCATAGATTAATGCTACCATGACCTACATATGTGACGAGCCATGAACCCTCATTCCAAGCATTGGCTACATCGGTAAATGGAGAGCCGTATAGTTTTTCTACATTGGATGTTGGTAATTGGCTATGTTCCAATAAACGGTCTGCGAGTCCGGTAAATTCGGAACTCGTGCCATCGGCCGTAAATATCGTATCTGGCGCAGCCGTTCCTTGTTCATAGGCGAGCGTGCGAGAGACAAGATTCGCAACCTCTTGACTGCTATTCACCGGCCAACGGCCGACCGCGATATCCGGTTTGTTGTCTTGATCAATATCGACTAGACGTGCATCACTGACCGTTTCTCCGCTATGAACAACCTTTACGAGAGGTGCTGGGACTTGATTGGGATATTGGTCCAGATATTCACGATAGTCATAAACGCTCGTGCCGATAAGGAGGACATATTGTGGAGCTGGGTCTTGCCATTGCTCTGCCGCATATCGTAAAAATGTACGGATGCTTTCAGGGGATTCTTCACCCGCTCCGAAATTGTGATAAATTTCAGTTGTTGTGGCGATTGTGGCCGATAGTCCTTGAGCTTCTCTGGCTATAATCAGTGGTTCGGCGGCCGTTGCGAGTTCTGGTGTTGTAATAACGATGAGATCCGCTTGGTTATTTGCCTCTAAAAGGGCTGTGTTCTGTTGGATTTCGACTTTAGCTGGGAGTGGGAGGTCGGAAATTTCAGCGGCGATTAAGTTTGTGCCGACTGTGTGATTGAAATGAATGAGGCCGTCTTGTCTCATCCAATCGATAAGGCGCAGGGGGCTATCTGGATTGGTCACATCAACAAGAATGCTATTGTCTGAAAAACCACCTAGAGTAATGTCTTGTGTTTGAGCGATGAACTGAAGCTGACCCGTATCCGGCGCGATTGCCGGTGTTGGAACTGTAAATTCAGCCCAATCGAATTGCATAATGTCGATAAAAGTGGTGCCCTCTGGTGTGTTATCGAGGACGATTGTATTGCTACCTGTGCGTAATGTATTTACAGGGAGTTCTTGTTCTGCGATGTAGTGGATTGGGCCATCCCATACAATTGTTGTTTGAGGCTGATCATTAATGATTAAATCAAGATCATGGTCATTCTCGAGATTTCTATCTTGAGATGTGCCGTACAAGTGCATGGTCAAACGGCCGGACCCGTCGGTTAGTTCCGGTAATTCGGCCGTGAAAGAAAATTTTTGTTGTACGTGGATTTCATGCCAATACCAAGTATCTAGGTATTCATCTGTGCGGGTGGTACTTTTGTAAACAAAATTTTCTTCCGCATGGATAATTTGGGTCACTGTACTTGGTGTATCCCCTGTTGTGGTCGGGGGAACTGATTTTGTGTCTAAATGTGGACTCTCGACCGCTGGGACAAGGGTTAGAATGTAGGGGCGATAGCGGGTGTAAATGCTGTCTGTGCCACGGCCGTAAAATATGAGGGTTTCGTCTTGCCAATGAAATGGGATTGCATCACCATTCGACTGAAGCGTGACAACATCGGCCGCCCATTGTTCCGCTGGGATTGAAAGGCCTGCCTGTTTCAGGTTAGTTAGATTAATTCCGTAGAGACCATCTTCCTCGATCGATAAGACGAGCCCCCCACTTGAAAATTCAACTTGAGGAACCGGTGGGGTAAAAAGAAGCCCCCACCCGTACCAAACGAGGCCGCCGCTACCTAAAAGTGCGGCGACGATTAAGATGATTGAGAGACGCCAAGAAAGTTTTGTCACAAGCTTGTTTCGTCCCCTACTAGCTAGATGAGGGTGGTGGTTCGCGGCGGCGATAGATTACAACCGCGCCAAGAACAGCTGCGATGAATAAGAATATCGCCGCTAAGAAACTGCCCCAAAGAATAATTTGGTTATTCTCGCTTGGGGTTTCTTCTGTGGCTGCACTATTTTCTTCAGCTGTATTGTTTTCTTCACCAATCCCTGTCGATGTCCCATTCTCTTGACTATTCCCAATAACGGTTTCGACTTCTACTTGTTCGCTTGATCCTTCTGTTTCCTCTGATTGATTGTCCTGCTCTTCATTTAAGGTGTCATAGCCTTCAATGGTTGGCGTTGGTAGGACACTGTCAGGTGCTGGGTATTCTTCTTGATTAATTGTGCCTGCTTCTGCGACATTGCCACTGGCTACGGCCGTGGCGACAAAGGTTGCTGTCGCTTCGATCACTTCAAAATTTTCATCTACGGTCGCTTCTGGCGTTGGTGTAAATGTGGGTGGGTTATTCTCCTCAGAACTAGACGTTTCTGTGGGGGTGGCTTCGCTATTTTCTCCAGAGCTAGAAGGGGTAATTGTTGCCCGTGCGCCTGTATTTTCCGTTTCTGATACAGAGCTAGACTCTGTCCCCTCTGTGTTACCGCTTGAACCATTATTATTGTTCGATGCGGTTTCTGAGGTGTTGGCAGGGATTGGCGTATTCGTGGGGATTGTGGTGCTAGTCGGTTGCGGTGTATTGGTCGGCTGTGGTGTATTGGTCGGATTATTGTTCGTTGTGCTATTGCCGCCTAATTGAGATGAGGAATTCGGGTCTTCGATCGTCAGCCTTAAATTAATTACAAACGACTCTGTGCCATCTGTTTCGACTTCGAATAGGTTGTAGGTGTATGTTTGCCCGTCTTCCACATTTCTGTCATAAACGACATAATCGGCACCCAAATCCCCGCCTACTGCTGGTATAAAATCGGTTTCACTGCCATCCTTTTCAACCGAAATAATGACTTGCTCTTCCCCATTGCCAGACCGTTTGATTCTGTAACCGGCGGTTTCTTCGAGCTCGACACCCCATTCAAGTTTTGCATCTAGGGTATCGGTTACTTCGGCACGGAAGTAGCGGATAGTGACTGCCGCATGTAGGGATGAGACGGCCGCGAATATAATTGCGGCCAAGATAGACATTAGAGCCAGTTGGCGCCAATGGGATCGTACTGGTGATGTTGTGGTGCGAATCATAGGATTAAATTATGGCTTGACGACTATAGATAGATAAACAAGATCATTCAGTGTGGTACTGACGGATTCCGATATACCGTATGAATTAAATTCAGCTTCCAATGGGGAGAGCGATGCCCCATTGGTGTTAGCTTCAAGGGTTAAATTGAAAGCGATTGTTGATTCTCCGGGTATCCCTGCAGGAAAGGTAATGATCGCGATGGTTTCCCCATTTTCATTAATCGTTGTGACTACCGTAATATTGCTACTTGAGCCCACGATTGTTGTGTTGGGAGGTAGTGTATATTCGACTGTACTTTGGTTTGATGCAGTATAAGGAGATTGATTGGTCCATGTAAATGAAACGGCCGTTTGTTGACCAGCTGCCAAAGAAGCTTGGCTACTGGTCACTGTGGGTGACTCAAGTTCTGGTCGATAAAGCAACATGGCAGGGTCCCCTTGGAGTAAGAAGGAATAGACCTCAGATTTGTGTTGACCTTCGCTCATGTAGTTTGCTTTTGCATAATTAATGGCATCACCAATGGTTGTTTCCCCATACTCGAACAAGCCTTGATAGAAATGCTTGGCTAGTACTTCATGTTCCCAAGGGAAACCGAGCCCTGTTGAAGACCAATGTGCGGCTGATCCGACTGAGTTGAGGCGCAATACCGTTTCACTTAAAGAATCATAGGCTTGGTTACCCGAGATACGATCTGGCCACGCGAAATTTCCATCTAGGCAGTCCATGCTTAAAATAACAACCGGCTGGTTGAGGTTGTTAAAGAAACTGGCGGCACTTTGTGAGTCGATAATCGTGTCTGCGCCACCGCTCCAAGAAACAGTTGAGCCATGACCACGCCAATTGAGGAGGAGCATGCCACTACTGAGTTTGTTTTTTAAGGCGGTTTGGACCGGTAAGACGTTATCTTCGCCTAAGGTAGATTGCCCCGCGATCTCAATATTGAATTCGTCTGGGATGTAGGGGGTTGTCTTGGCGATTTCCGAATTAAAGTCATAGCCATCGGGTTGATCATGCACGAACATGATTTCATCTTGCCACGCAGCATCTGTTAAGAGATTGGTTTCATACTGAATGATTTTGTTGACGACATTGTTTGTTTCGGTCAAAGTTTCTACCGAAAAACGGCCGATGGCGATGTCTGGTATTAAATCATTTCCTGCTAATAAGCTAAAGTCATAATCTGAGGGAACAACCCCTTGAAAACGATCGCTTGTCGCATAATTGAAGGGCATATAGCTGACATCATTCGTATCCCAGTCGAATCCTGTGTTGGTTGCATAAGAGCAATTCACACAAAGATCACCTGTAGGGTCGAAGCTGCTATCTCCGACTAATAAGACATATTTCGGTTGGGGCGACCAAGTATCATAGGTTTCTTGAAGGTAGTTTTTGATGGCTGATGGGCCAACGAAACCATGATTGTGTATATTGGCGATATCATCGATTGTGACGACATGTGTGTCGAGATTGGAATAAGATGCGCGATGGGGGGCGAGAGTTTGCACGGCCGTGAGAAAGGTTTCATGGGTAATGGCGATCCATTCAGCACCATTTCCATTGGCGGGTGAAATATCTGGCACAGTATAGGCATTGATGCTTTGCACAGATGAGATGCCATTGGCATCGGTCGCATGGTATCGATCACCGCTTTGATGAGAGGCATTAAATGTGTGTCTGTAAACACCAGATGAATTAGAGACTTGAGATGCCGTGTGTGCGACCGGTTGGTATGGGTTGGTAACATCCCAAATGAGCGAGTCGGCCGCATCACTGGTAAATCCACCCACTTCAAATGTGACATTCCCTGTTGAATCAGCACTAAACGCGAGATTGTTGTTGTGTAAGATGAGCTCGGCCGGATAAGTAACCGTCATAAAGTTATAAACAACTTCTGCCCTATAATTGTTACTTGCTTCTGTGCGTAATAGGGTGATGTCTAAAGTTTGCGCCACATCATTTAGGTCTGAAATCGGGATTGTTTGCTGTGCCGACATAAAGTCCCCAAATGAAATGAAACTATGTGTGGCACTGCTGGTTTGTTGACTATTAATAACGAAGATTAAATCGTGGTTGATACCGGGGGTGTTGAATATTTTGTTGGATACAATATGATGTTCTATTTCAACAGTTTGATCCGCATTGTTTTTGTCGGGATAAGGGAGCTCGAATGTGATCTGCTCCGTAACCGATTCGGCTGAGGTTGGTCGGTAAATTTGTTGCCAGAAAACCGCATCTAAATTGAACTCAGATTCATTAGAATGATCGTATCCTAAGCTATCAAAAATATGATTTTCTTCTAAACGAAGGGTTGCTTGAAAATTAGTAATGGTTGTGCCGGCACCGACTGTTGGAGCCTCTGCAATATTGTTTGCGGTCCCATTTGGTAATAACCAATACACATTGTCGGTAATGAAATATCGGTCATCGTTATCAGCTTGATAAGCTTCTCCGAAAAAACGGATTTTTTCGCCAGCTTCAAAAACGGTGTTTGTATTGCCGATGAATTGATAGGCGACTGTGTTACCACGGTGAATTAGCTGTAGATTATTGGGGTTGGCGCTTGTTAGCCCTGCATTTTGTAAATCTGTATAAGTGATTTCATAAATGCCAGTTGATTCGACTGAAATTTTGTAGACAGTCTCCCCTATGGGCAGAGAAACAAGAGCTTGTTCGGCCGTTGATGCTTCTGAGAAATCGTTTTCAGCCGCTTGAACATTAAGCAAAAATGCCCACCCGCTTAGGGTCAACATCGCTAAAACAAGAATAATCGTCAAGGAACGCGTTTGTATAAACATAAAAACCTGAACTATCTATCAATACCTTGGCCAATACAAAGCGTCTGATTGGATTTGCGCCGGGCTGGGGGATGGTTGATTCCCTCTCTCTCCCAACGGGTGCGGGGAGCTTTTGATCCGACGCGAATTAAAATAATTGCGCTAACAGCCTGAGATATTTTTAATTCAATGAGCAAATTTACCTTAAAGGCAAATTATTTGTCACCAGAGGCCTAAAAATAGCGAAGGTATTGACCTATAATGATGAATCAATTCTAACTTATCTGTCAATTCAGCTTATCTGAAAAGAAGAATACTTGAATTCTAATCTTTACAAAAGCCAAAATATACCAGATTTATGGCAAACATAAGCCATCTATATTCAAGTTGTAATAAGTCGTAAAGGGCGCGATTTCGTTAATGTGCTCTCAAAATAGTGAGATTTCGGCTTGCAATTCAAACTATGATTACTGCCATAATATGAGTTGTCTATTGCTTAGATCTGTAACAAATGTGTCTAGGTCACGTTCTAGCTGTTGAGCCGGAATGGATGGGTGATTGTTGTTGAGGTGCTGTAAGATGTCCGACAGACTTAAATGTCCATCTATCATTCTCCAAATATCTGCCCCGATTTGATTGAGCGCACGGACTTTGCCCGCTGTCGGTGTGACAATGACTACCCCATCATCGACTTCTTGCCAAACTATATTGGGGTGATGGATAGGAATTTTTTGCAAATTTTGAGTCATGACAAGCGTATTTCTTTGATGCCTGTGACTAACAATGCCAAGCTAAGCACCAAACTGGTTGCAGCCAGAAGGATCGGAGCCCAACTAAGCGTTTCGGCTGAGCCTTCGAAAATATTGTGGCGCTCGCGTGTATTACTGAATTCCACATCTTCTAGCTGATAATAATATGTTTGCAGAGGTTCTACGCTGGTGTCTTCATAGCTATAACTTGCGCCAATAGTCGGTCCCCCTTTACTCGGAATGAGTTGGGGGTTTATCGCTACAAATTCACCGTCTGGTGTATCGCTTCGATAAATATTGAAACCGGCTGTATCTTGCTCGCTTTCCGTTTGCCATTGAATGGTTATGACAGGCGGTTGTGTAACACCATAAACAATAATAGATACACCAAATGCGAACCACAAACATCCCAGGTAAATAAGAGCTTTTGATGATCGGCCAGAAGATTTCATATTGGCTAACGTGGCTACTCTGGTGATCTAGCCTAGGAGGCTTGTAAGCCATTGGGGAATCCAACGGCGGCCGTTGGGATTTGTTCTTCTCTTTTGGTCGCCATATTCGTAGGTGTAATAGCGATAATAATAATAATAGCTACCACCATCGCGCGATGTGGCTCGATTTAACACGACACCAAAGAGCTTCGACTTTGTGCTTTCTAGGGTATGAATGGTTCGTTCAATCGCATCTTCACGCGTTTGTCCGATTCGTGTGACAACGAGTGCTCCATTTGTTTTTGTTGTAAGAATGGAGGCATCAGCAACTGTTAATGCGGGTGGTGTATCGATTAAAACGATATCGAATTGTTCTTTTAGTTCATCAAGAATTTGTTCCATACGTTTTGAGCCAAGCAGTTCGGCCGGATTTGGTGGGAGTGGCCCACTGGTCATAATTTGCAAGCCACGTACTTGTGTATCTTGGATGTGATACTTAAGGGGTGACTCATTATCAAGTAGTGCGGTGGTTAAACCTTGACTGTTATTTGTCGAATCGAAGATTTTGTGTTGTGATGGCTTGCGTAAATCGGCATCTATCAAGAGAACTTGATGCCCAGATTGTGCTAGAACCGTAGCCAGATTCGCAATTGTTGTCGATTTCCCTTCGCTTGGAGATGGGCTAGTGACAAGCAGGCTACGTAATGGCTCATCGACAGACATATATTCTATATTAGTGCGTAAAATACGAAATGCTTCAGATGTTGGATCCCTCGGCTTGACATGAGTGATTAGCGTTTGGCTTCGATCTTGATTATCTTTAATATAAGGGATGACACCAAGGGCTGGGCGACCGATTAAGTCTCGTAATTGATCCGGTGTACGAACTGTGTCATTTAAATAGTCAAGTAATAAAATAAGACCAACCGAAATGAGGATTCCCGCTATGATGGCCAGAATCATATTGCTGGTTGTGCGTGGGCTAATAGGCCGAGTCGTTGCTTTCGCTTCATTTGCGATAACCACATAATTAGTTGAGGTTGATGATTGAATACGAATGTCTTGCGCATCATTAAATAACTTGTTGTAAATGTTTTGCTGTTCATTTAATTGTAATTGCAAAGAAGACATTTGTGCCGCTTGTTCTGGTGATAGATTCCCATCTGGCGCAGTTGAATCATTAAGTTCATTGATTTGAGTCTCTATTTGCTGAATTTCTGCGCCAACAGCTTCCCTCTCTGCATCAAATAAACCTAGAACTTCTTCGAATCGACTCCCTTCTTGCTCTGCCAAGTATTGGATAAACTCTTCCGATAATATATTTCCAATCCTTGCAGCTCGTTCCGGATCAGTATCAATGATACTGATCGTCATTAATTGTGTGTCGATTTGCGAAGCAGCTTGAACTTGACCAGCTAAATTTTCCGCACTTATATAGATATTCTCATTTTCTAATTGCTTTGATGTTCGTTGTAATACAGGCTGGAAGGCGATCAACTCCACATATGTTGCTTTTAGCTTCTCAATGCGAAGCACATTTGCATAGGATTCATCTCCGGCCGCTTCCGAAACCATCAGATGTGCTGTGGCTCGATATATGGGTGTTGTATTCAGGCTGATTAGGAGGACCGCTCCTCCGGCGATAATTGTTACCAGAAGGATAAGCCACCAGCGGTGTAAGAGGAGTAAGAAGTATCTTCTAAGTTCCATAAATGATATCCTGCACCAAAATGAGAGGTATTTAGGGGACTAAATCAAAAATAGTGTGGGGTAAAATAGTTTGTTGTTTATCTGAGCTTTTGCCAAGATTCATACGCATAGTAAAAACTACCAACCATAAGGATACCCCAAATCGCAATTTCCCACCAAGTATCGCTGGTTCCCGCAAAGCCTAATGCCGCTAAACTGAGCGCTGACCATATCGACTGCCAGATTTTGGGTTGCTTTAGTTGTATTCGTAAGGATGATACGGTTGTTTGAGCGAGCCAATAGTGATAGCTGAAGGTGGCAAGGAGTATCGCAAACCCGAGGAACCAACAAAAGCTGAAACTGAGATGTATCCAATCAATCATAGATGGTATCGATTATAACAAAACCTGATTGTAAACAATGGGTAAGGAGAGATTTTTCAGGGTAAATTTATTTTGGCGTGATAATGGAAACAAATGTGCTATGCTAAGGTAAATTTGTTCATTGAATTAAAAATATCTCAGGCCAATAGCTCAATGATTTTTCTAGTCCTGTCGGATTTGGTGGGAGTTGATCAATTAACGATTGTCATTCCCACGAAGGTGGGAATCCAAGTCTGCTTGAGCGGTGGATCCCCGCCTACGCGGGGATGACAGTCCTGTCAATCGACTATTTTTGAACGATTTACGCTTATCCCACCAAATTCGGCAGTATCAATGATTTTTCATTCGTGTCGGATCAAGAGCCCCCTTCTCCCAACGGGAGAGGGGCTGGGGAGAGGGGTAATCCACCTTCCCCAACCCCTCCTCATAATAGGAGGGGAGTAAAACAAATTAGACGATTTGTATTGGCGAAGGCATTGCGCCAAATAGAACAATTGACAAAAAGTGAAAAAATACAATGGCGAAAACTAAAACTCGATATGTGTGTCAGTCTTGCGGCCGGATCACTCCCGCATTTATGGGCAAATGTCCTAAATGTGGTGAGTTCGGCACCATGGTAGAAGAGGTCATTGCACCGGCGAAAACGATTGCAGCCCAATCACGAAGCGGTATTGGGCGTTTGTCACGCGCACCACAGCGTTTATCTGATATTCAGGCTGAACAATTTAACCGCTACCCGTTACCGATTAGTGAGTTCTCCCGTGTTTTAGGCGGGGGAGTTGTTCCTAGTTCACTGGTTTTGTTGGGAGGGGACCCCGGAATTGGTAAGTCAACACTGCTTTTGCAAGCGGCCGCACTTTTCGCCAATACACAAGGCCCTGTTCTTTATATATCTGGTGAGGAAAGCGTGCAGCAAATTAAAATGCGTGCGGAGCGAATGGATCTTAAATCTGACCGTTTGCTATTGGTGACTGAAACCAATATCGATGTAATGATTCAGCATATCGAGCAAACAAAGCCATTACTCGTTATTGTCGATAGTATCCAAACCACTTATACAGATGATTTGAAGTCGGCCGCAGGCAGTGTGAGCCAAGTGCGTGAATGTGCGACCCGCTTGCAGGAATTGGCAAAAGTGGGCCAGACAACGATCTTTTTAGTCGGTCATGTGACGAAAGAGGGGACGATTGCAGGGCCACGCGTGTTAGAACATATTGTAGATACGGTTTTGCAATTACAGGGTGATCCTTTTCATCGCTATCGTTTATTGCGCGGGATTAAAAACCGCTTTGGGGCGACAAGCGAGGTGGGGGTATTCGAAATGATCGATAAAGGGATGGCAGAAGTCACCAATCCCTCTGAAGCGTTTTTGGCGGAGCGGCAGGTAAACGCTTCGGGATCATCGATTGCGGTTACTATGGAAGGGACTCGGCCGCTCTTGGTTGAAGTGCAGGCATTGGCTACCGCTTCTGCGTTTTCGAACCCACGACGCACGGCGAATGGGATTGATCACAATCGATTGCTGTTGCTAACGGCCGTTCTCACCAAACGGGTGAAACTGCACCTCAATGAAAAGGATGTTTTTGTCAATGTAATCGGAGGGCTACAAATCGACGAACCAGCGGCCGATCTCTCGATCGCCGTGGCGATTGCCAGCAGCGCAAAAGACCGAGCCGTTAATGCGGATATGGCGTTTGTTGGTGAAATCGGGTTGAGTGGGGAGATTCGGGCGGTTAGCCATTTGGAAACCCGTTTGCGTGAAGCGGCGAAATTGGGCTTCCGTCGTTGTGTGATTCCACTCCCAATTGGCAAACGGAAACCTCAATACCCGAAAGAGATTAAGACAATCGAATGCCGAACCTTGCGCGAGGCGATCGATTCGGCATTGGTGCGATAAAGCGAGAATCTGGAAGAGTGGGCGAGATGTTTCTGCTCGTCTCCCCGCTTTTTAATCATCTACACGCCAGCCAAGAGCCTCTAGATTCAGGCCATCTCCCAAAACATCTTTCGGGACATCGGCCAAGGTCATTTCTGATTCGGCCGTTAGGGTTCCGTCTGGCAAGTAGACCCCACCGACCGCTTTGCCAAGACGGCCGCGTAATTTGACGATACGGCCGACAATCCGCAACGGCGTGTTGGTGGGAGTCGGGTGACGATACTTCACTTCCAGTTTGACTGACATCATTAAGTGGTGGTGATCACCGATCATCGAAACGCGTGCGACCGCTTCGTCGAGCATGGCGGCCACAATACCGCCATGCACAACCCCCGGATACCCTTGATAAGGTTCCGCAACGGTATATTCGCAATACACTTCGTTGGCACCATTGTCATAAAATTTCATATACAAACCGACCGGATTATCACGGCCGCAAATAAAGCACATATTTGAATTCGGTTGGGGGTGTAGGTTCGCGAAATCGAGTGGTTCTAACATAATCTCTTACTACTAGACGGCGGTCTTTATTTCTTGTGAAAACAGAGTCGCTTCTCTTTGTGATTAATTATCAACAATAAAATATTCTAAATTCGCATCATCAGATTGTGTTGCTAAGCTAAAAGTGAGTGTTGTCCCTTCGTTCGTACTGCGTGCTACCCATATTTTTTGTTGGTGCGCTTCGAGGGCCATTCGGCAAAAAGCGAGCCCTAAGCCACTACCACGTTCCTCTTGTCCCCCTTTGGAGAACTTTTCGAATAGCTTCACCCCTTCAGGGATCCCATTGCCGTTGTCTGCCACAGAAACAAACAAGCTATTTGTGTCATCATCGACATATGAACTGATGGTTACTTTTCCACCAGATGGGGTGAATTTAATCGCATTATCGATCAAGTTTTGCATCACACGTTCAATGAGATCGATGTCAGCCCACACCAACGGTAAATCTGTGGGTAGATCGATGTCTAAGTTGATCTCTTTTTGCTGTGCGAGCGTTTCTTGTTTTACGGCCGATTGCGTCAAAAGAAAGGCAGGTTCTACCCAGCTTGGGTTCACCGGCATACTTTGATCTTCTAACCGACTAATTTCTAAGATGCTGGTGACAAGATTGAGCGATTTTTGGAGGGCGGTTTCAATGCCGTTTAAGACTTCCATATCATCGGCATCCCATTCATATTGGAAGCGATCTCGAAAGTATTGAATCGACATGTTGGCGATACCGATCGGATTTCGTAAGTCATGCACCATCGTATAGACTAAATCTTCGCGGAGCTCTTGGAGCTGGTGACTTTCACTTACATTGTAGACCACAAACAAACGGCCTTGGCGATGCCCACTTTCTTCAACCGGTACACAGACCCAATCTAGATAAAGATCACCTTGTCGTGTTGACCCTTTCCATATTTGGGAGTTTTCGGTGACAGCCGCTTTTTGGGCGTGACGCAATTGGGTAAACAGGTCCCAAATATTTTCGCGAATCGCCCGAACCAGATGACGTAAATGACGATTGCGCCACGCATCTGGTGTCTGTTTGAGACCTAGAAGTGAGACGGCCGTTTCATTCAGCACTTGCACCTCACCACTCTCGCCGATCATGATAATCCCTTCATGGCTGGACCGTATGACCGTTTGTAAGCGCTGGCGTTCGCTTCGAATCGTATTAACCAAACGGGCATTCGCCACCATCGCCCCTGTTTGTTGGGACAAAGCAAGATGGACCGATCTTTCCTCTTCAGACAGCGTTTTGGCTTTACCATGAAAGAGACAGAGCGTCCCCAATGATTTATTTTGATAAAACAGCGGGGCTCCGGCATAGGCGATATACCCCATGTCTCTTAAGAGTTGCATCGCTTCCGGTCTGTTTTTCGAGACCATTTTGCGCGTGAGTGATGGGAATAGACTATTTTCCAGCAGGACATAAGAGGCTCGATGATGAACCATGCCACTGACCGTCGCACTGAGATCGATTTCCGCTGTTAAGCTATCCGCAAATCGGTTCATGCCCGATTTGTGGGCCAATATCAGTTTTTTCCCGTCCTGTTCTAAACTAATCAACCCCGCTTCAAATCCGGTAAAGCGGATGGCGGTGTTTAGCGCTTCCTGAAAAATCTCATCGATATTAAGCAAGCGGCTGATTCGCTTTGTCGCATCGAAGAGAGCGGTTAGATTGTTGGCATATTGATGGGCTTGATCGTGGAAGTGAGCATTAGAGAGTGCAACCCCTACCGCCTCGCCTAAGGATTCTGCGAGCAATACATCTTCTTTACTAAAGGCATCATGCCGGTCGCTACCAATGGTTAAGACCCCTATTCGTTCACTTCCTTGTGTTAATGGGATACAAATCAAGCTCATCATCGGGGGCTGTTCGATCGTACCGGTACTATTGATTCCCTCTGTGATGACTTGGGTTTCACCCGTTGTAAAGGCTTGTCCGCTAAAGCTTTGGTCTAGTGGCAAATCATAGTTGCTTTGCATATAAAGCCGGGTTTTGATCCCCAATATTGAGAGAAGTTCTTTGTCCGGCCGCTGTTTCAGGATTGCGACCATCATCCAGCTTGTTTGTTCGACCACGAGGTCGGCCATTTTTTGAGCCAGATCGGCCGCTTGCCCCGGCTGACCGACCAAATGCAAAATATGATCAATCAGTTTTTGGCGGGTACTAAAGCTCACCTGCTCTTCATAATTTTGTGAGTTCGCTAAAATTTGGCTAATTAGAGTGGTCCCTGTATTGATAAGCTGGAGCTGATCCCCACCAAATCGATTGGCTTTGGTATGGGTGAGCGTAATCACACCACGAACCTCTTTTTTGTGCATCAACGGGACGGCCAAGACAGAACGCAGAGGAACTCGACTTGTATGTAGGTGCTGCCACCGTTTGCTGGTTGTGATATCGCCCGCAAGTAATTTCTCTTTGCTTTGTAGGACCTCTTGTACAAACCCTTGATGGGTGGCTTGCGCGGCCGTTTCATCGTCCATGACGCGAACTTGAGCATTCCCTTTGCTCATGCTGATCCCGAGAGCGACATCTTGTTGCCGATCAAAGACCAGCAAGTTGCCCCCTTCCGCTTTCGTCATATCGATCAAGTTTTTCAAGATCGCGGGTGCTGTATGGCGCATGTGAGGGGCACGTGTGGCCTGATCGGCGATGGTCATGAGGTCTTTGTTGACCTGCAAGGCTTGTTGTTCAGCTTGGGTTGAATCAGGATTTTGAGCGGTTAGGGTGACCAAATAAGAGATGTCGTGTAGCCAAATTTGAATCGGGCTAATTTGTAGCTCGTATGTACGGACCGAATCATCCGCTATGACGGCTGTAAATCGAGTGCGTTCACTCATTGACCTGAGCGATTTGGGCCATGATCCTTTAAACAATGGCCGTAATCGACTGCCGATTAGAGGGTCTTTAATTTCTAGCAGAAGTTGTGTGGCGCGTTGGTTTGCGACCATAATCTCGCTTTTGTTGTCGATTACAACAGCTGCGTGATCAAGCATATTTACTAAATCTTGCTGTTTGTTTTGCGGCCACAATAAGCGCCAGAGTAAATATGCGCCCCCGATCCCGCCAACAATGACAATTAACCCCAAAAGGATGATAAAAATAATATAGGTCATAGATTAATGTGATTGCTCACTAAAAATAGGAAAATAAGTGAAATGAGGTAAAAATAGAAGCAAGTCACAACATTCTATAACCGTTTCAGGCGTATGCAAAGTAAGAGGCGGTCTATTTTTCGTAATCTTCGCGTTTCACATCGGCTTTATTAAATTTATTCAAATATCTGGGTAACAATCTCATGCAAAATCGATTTAATTCCTCTCTAAAATCCCCTGCAATTTATCCTGAAGCATCTTGGTGGTTTGTGTTTGCTGGTCATCGCTTGCTTGTTATGGTCGATCCAGAAAAACCGAAACAGGCAACCGGTGTACCTCGTGTGCAAGATATTCGCTCACTCGGCTTTGATATTTTGCGGGAGCATTTTCTTGGCTATTTAGATGGGATCGCTTGTTATGCTGCCGAAATCGCTAAAGAAACGGAGCTGGCTGATGGGTATGCGGCCGTCAATTTACGCCGTCTCTATGGGCAAATTGATGATGGATTGACCCGTGTGGCCGGCCGTGGGGTTCAAATTATCGATTGGGATCGCAATAATCAATTTTGCGGCCGTTGTGGAGCCCGAACTGACATCGCATCTGATCGGGCGAAGGTTTGTCCATCTTGTAATTTGCGCGCCTATCCTCGTTTATCTCCGGCCGTTATCATGCTGATTCGTCGCGATGATAAACTGTTGCTCGCCCATTCAAACCGCCACCCGGCCGGTTTCTACAGCGTCTTGGCCGGTTTTGCCGAGCCGGGGGAAACACTCGAAGAGTGTGTGGCCCGCGAGATCAAAGAGGAAGTCGGCATTGAAGTCAAAAATATCACCTATTTTGGGAGCCAACCGTGGCCTTTTCCAGACTCTCTCATGATCGGTTTTATGTGTGATTATGCGGGTGGCGAAATCAACCTAGAAGACGACGAAATCGCCGATGCCGACTGGTATACGATCGACAATATGCCGATGATGTTGCCCCCATCAACGATTAGCATCGCCGGACAGTTAATCGAAGCGTTTATTGCGGAGCAAAAAGAAAAATAGGGAAATATGAAGTATGAAATATGTTCAAGAATTTGCGATGCAAGCTGGAAGACGATGCGGGGGGGACAATTTTACCGACGATTAAGTCGTCGGTAGAAACAGCTTTTGTCTGTGCAAACAAGAAATAAGTTGGGGGTCTGACTTAGAACAAGCGCCCTTGTTGTAGCACCTTGTTTTCGGCCGTTTCTAAGCCCATCATCTTCTTAAATCGATTGCAGCTTTGGGGGGAATAACCTGCATAGTCATTATTGAAATAGCCGTAAATATCGCTGACTTGATTTGAATCAAGTAGCGGTTTGATTTGTTGTTGCCAACGACGTAAATCGGCTGTCGGATCGCGTAGCTCTTTGTCTTTCGTTTGGTATTGACCATGACGGCCGAGGAAACGAAGATAGAGAAAATCGGCCGTGTGGATAATCGTCTTGGGCATGATGACATAATCGGCCGCGACGATGGCGATGCCAAACGGCCGTAATAGTTCGGCCGTTTCCGGTGTATGCCATGATTGATGACGAAATTCAATCGCAAAACGTAGCTCTGATGGGAGTGTTTGACAAAAACGGTGCAAAACCTCTTTCTCCGCTAGCGTAAAATCGGGCGGGAGCTGGATCAGGATCGGCCCCAATTTGGGACCTAAGGTGCGCAAAACATCGATAAACTCAGCCATCTTTTCTGTCGCACCGACCTGTAAACGGCAATCATGGGTGATTTGGCGGGGTGTTTTGGGACAAAAGGTAAAATCGACCGGTGTTTGCTGGCTCCAATTTTGCAACGTAGACGGCCGTGGGGGGCCATAAAACGTCGTGTCGATTTCGACCGAATTAAATTGCTGCGCATAGTGAGAAAGTTGACGTTTTGTTGCCAATCCGGCCGGGTAAAAAATCCCTTGCCATTGTTTATAACCGAAGCCTACCGTTCCAAGATGCCACATAAGTAAGAGTAAGAGAAAAGAGACAGAGACAGAGACAGAAAGATTCTACGATTCAATTCAATCATCGTAAAACCATATGTAGGGGCAAAAGGGATGCGGTAATCGAATTGAGTCGTGCCAAAAGTTGGAGATGTCATCCCTTTTGCCCGCTGGTAGCGGTGCCCCATTTCACACCCTACCACCCCATGATTGTTTAGATTTCATCCAACGTCGCAACCATCTTATCATCATCGGTCACATTACCGGTATTGAGTGTCCCCGCCGGTTCAAATAGAAGCACATGGACCTCCTCGACCGCATTCGGCCGATGTTCCACCCCGCGTGGCACAATACAAAATTCCCCCTCATTGAGCGTCACGGTTCGATCTCGGTATTCCATATCGAAAGAGCCTTTTACGACAAGAAAAAGCTCATCTTCGTGGTCATGATGGTGCCAGACAAACGGGCCTTGGAATTTGGCTAATTTGACATGTTGACCATTGAGTTCTCCAATGATTTTGGGAGACCAGTGGTCACTGAATTGGGCGAATTTTTCTGCTAGATTGATTGCGTTCATAGGTTTGTTCAAAAGTAAATGGTTTTTAGCTATTCCTGTCGGATTTGGTGGGAGTTGATCAATTAACGATTGTCATTCCCACGAAGGTGGGAATCCAACTCTGTTTGAGCGGTGGATCCCCGCCTACGCGGGGATGACAGCCTTGTAAATCGACTGTTTTTGAATGATTTACGCTTATCCCACCAAATTCGGCAGTATCAGGCTTTTAGAGGGTCCGGTGAAACGCGCTGCTACTGGGGGCAAAAAGTAGCTTTGCCAATTGGATAAACGACAGGCAGGACGGTCGGTTGACACACGGTTCTGCGATACTGGGGAAATATGCCCCGACCGTCACGGCTCCTACTAAGCTGTCCGCCCCTCAACGCGGGGCTACTTGCTTACCTGACTACCAAGAGCCGGTGCTGGGCATGCTTTTCCACGGTTCTTCAATCGGTAGTGCGCCACCCGCTTGTAAGAACTCAAGCGAAATGCCGTCTGGTGTTTTGACAAACGCCATCCGGCCGTCCCGTGGCGGCCGTAAAATTGTAATGCCGTTGTCTTGCAACATTTGGCAGGTTTCGTAGATGTTGTCCACTTCAAACGCCAAATGACCGAAGTTGCGGCCGCCACCGTACTCTTCTTCTTGATCCCAGTTATAGGTCAGTTCGACCGGTGGATCCCCCGGTTGAGATTCAAGGTAGATTAAGGTAAAACGCCCCTTTTCAGATTCGTAGCGGCGTACCTCTTTGAAGCCGAGTAAATCACAAAAGAAGTGCATACTTTTGTCGACATCTAAAACGCGAACCATCGCATGTAAATATTTCATCTGTCCTCCAAATAAGAGTCTAAGTGATAGTAATTGTGTGTGGTATCATCCGGCACAGACTTTAGCACGATAAACTATGCGCTAGATTAGAACATCATTTGTAACTATTCAGTAGCTTTCTTAACTCATCTCTCCCTTGAGGGAGAGGGGCTGGGGGAGAGGGGAAATTTATTTAAATCCACCTCCCCCACCTCCTCCTGATAGGAGGGGAGCAAATCCAATTAGACGGTTGCTGAATAATTACCATCATTTTAGTACAAGCGCGACCACACTATGGAGAAAGCTGATGGGTCAATTATTCGTTCATCAAATGGCGATCGGTCCGGCCGATAATTTTATCTATTTCTGGGGAGATGCGGAAAGCAAAGAGGTGGCGATTGTTGACCCCGCTTGGGATGTCCCCTTTATTTTGCAAGAAGCGGAGCGGCTGGGACTTACGATTACCACGATCTTACTGACTCACGGCCATGTGGATCATGTGAACGGGGTGGCCGATATGTTGAAAACGCACGATGTTCCGGTCTATCTTTCTGCCAACGAACATGAAAAATATCGGCCGAAGGTCGATCTAATCGATTTGAATGATGGGGATAAGCTGACTATCGGTAACATCACTTTTGATGTACTGGCGACTCCCGGCCACTCCCCCGGTGGCATGTGTTTCCTCTATGAAAATCATATCATTGTCGGCGATACCCTGTTTGTTAATGGCTGCGGCCGTTGTGACTTCGTCGGTAGTGACGTGAACGCGATGTATGACAGCATCCACGGCCGTTTGATGAACTTGCCAGATGACACCATTATCTATGTGGGGCACAACTATGGCCCTAGCGCAACAGACACGATTGGTAACCAAAAGAAAACCAATCGATTTATGTTGGCAAAAACACGCGAAGCGTTTATCAAAGAGCGTATGGGTTAAATCTAAAAGATAGGGATAGAGGATAGGGAGATTCGTTATCCCTATCCTCTATCTCTGTCCCTATCTTTCCACTATGTCAGAATTACTTTCACGAAGAAATCCGGTTTTAGAAGCGTTACGAGCCAAACGGCGCGGCAATAAAAAACTTTGGCTACAGAAAGGGCTTCCCGCTAAACAAACCAAGCAATTGGCCCATTTAGCCCGCAAGCAAGGGCTGAAGATTGAAGAAGCACCCAAGGGGAAAATTAGTCAGTTGGTTGGGGCAGGGGATCACCAAGGTGTTGTACTGGAAACAAGTGCATACCCCTATGTCGAGGTAGACGAGATGATTGTGGCCGCGCAGGACAGCGGTGAGCCAGCTTTGATTTTGATCCTTGATTTGGTGCAGGGAATGTATAACGTGGGCACATTATTGCGTTCGGCCGAAGCGTGTGGGGTGCATGGGGTGATCATGCAGGAACGACGCGCACCTGATGTGACCCCGGCTGTGGTACAACATGCGCAGGGGGCGACCGAGCATTTGTTGATCGCGAAAGTCACTAATTTGGTGCAAGCGATTAATCAATTAAAAGAGGCGGATATTTGGATCGCTGGTTTAGATATGGATGGGGAGCTTTGGGGAGAGGTTGATTTGAACCGGCCGTTGGCCCTTGTTGTCGGCCATGAAGGGGATGGATTGCGTCGCTTGACGCGACAGGCCTGCGATTTCATTGTGCAATTGCCGATGCGGGGCAAAGTGGAATCATTAAATGCGGGCGTGGCCGGATCGGTGATGTTGTATGGGGCGTGGCAGGCGCGTGGGTTCAAATAGAACCGTGTCGAAAGGTGTAGGGGATAGGCAAATGGCGGTCCCTATTTGACCCTAAAATTAGATAACAGCCATTTGTCTCGCCCCGGACCAATCGACAATATCAATGGGCCTGTAGCGAAACAAACGGTGGTTATTTAGATCGCAATATCAGGACCATGCATCGTTTAACCATCTCTACAAAGGTCTGTAGAAATCAAGAGAATAAGATTATGGGTTTAGATTGATACCGTGACCACATCGAAATTACAGGCTCGCTCAAGCTCAAAATGCCTCTGTGTCATTCCTATAACGCATCAGCTGAATAAAATCTGAATGCAACTCAAGCCCATTATCTCTAAAAACAACGGCCGCTTTTTCATAAAGCGCTTTCGCCGATATCCTGTCCCCGTCGGCCTCAGCCAATTCCCCTTCAGCCCAAAAGCGATAAGCATAATCAAACGGGAGAATATGTGGCCTCTCCCCTTGTAGGGGATCTAAACGTCGCACCGTTTCTCGAGCCTTTGTTAGCTTTTTCAATGCTGTGTAAGTGCGGATTAAATAGGCCAATATGAGTGGTCTTTCTCGATTGTATAAATTAATTGAGTCGAATAATTCGGCCGCATAGCTTAAACAATGCTCCGCTTGTTCAAACTTCTGTGTCAAATAATAGTATTGACCCAAACAACCATGAACAAAGCCGATTTGACGTGGTGTTGCGGTGGCACTTTCGTTCATCCACAATTGAGCCGCTTCTAAATGGCTTAACGCAATGTCATGATTATCAACCCGACCATACAGCAATCCCAGTCTTGCCTGTGTAATTAATGTACTAGGGTGTCTTTTACCAAATATCTTTTGCCGAATGACCCAAGCTTTTTCAGCAGGGGGAACCCCTTGTGTATACGCACCTTGCATATAATAAACATGTCCTAGAGTCGAGAGAGACTGAGTGATATAGGGTGTATTTTCCGGTAAAATAGCCCTTAATGTGTCCAATGATTGTAGTAAATATGTAACAGATTGATTTAAGTCGCCCGCTTTGTAATAGGTTAATGCTAAATTGTAAAGAGTATTACCGATCTGCTTCAGATCGGAGGGCTCAATTGAGTTATACACTTCAAGCGCCTGTAAATAGTGCGCCCCCGCCTCTTCAATACGGCCGGTTCGAGCATACAGGATCGCCAAATTTTGCAGGCTTTGTGCCGTGAGCGTATGATTTTCACCAACAATGTGCCGACGAATAGCCAAGGCTTCTTCATAGTAAGGCCAAGCATCATCTAAGGAACCGAGTTCCCAAGTAATTGTTCCCAATGTATTGAGCATGAGAGCCAACAAAAGATCCGGTTCGCTTCGTCGGGTTCGTTTTTGTTGTATGGCTGTTTCTAATACGGTCCGTGCAACAACCCGGTCACCAATGTCCCGCAGATGCCAAGCCCACAAAAAAGCGAGCCGAGTGCCAAAGTCATTATTTTGGATCGCCATGGCCGCCGTAATCGTTTGCAAATGAGCTGTATCTATAAGCAAATGGCCCAAGAAACGGGTATTGTCATATTGCTCATCTAGTAAACGAATCAGATATTGAGCGACAATAGTTTGTGCCTCGGTTGCCCGTTGGCTAAATTTTTTCTGGGCATAGACCGCTAATAAGCGATGAATTTGGACAGTTTCAGCCCCCTCTGCATGCAAAATGCCGAGATCAATCAACCGATTTAAGCCATCCGTCGCCAATAAAATTTCTCTATAATCAGCCGACTCGCCCGCTACACAATCTATCAAAGTTGACTGGGGAATAGGTATACCATAGGCGAAATTGACCACACACGCGAGCAAAAGAAGAGCCATCGCATCCACTTCATCTTCTGGGCTCAGCTTCTCCAAAATTAAAGCAAATGTCCGGGTGATACGGAGCTCATGACCTGTAGGGGACTCAGTTAGCCCATGCGCTTGTAGCGATGGGTGTTGAAATAAATCTCCATCACTGAGTTGCGCCAGATATTGATCAGGCTTGAGTCGCTGATAACGACGCAAAAAACGGCCCGCTAGATAAAGTGCTAAGGGCAGATGCTCTAATTCTATAGCGATTTTTTTAGCGGTCTGGGGAGCTAACAGAGGAACAAGCTTTTGGAGTAGAGTGATGCTTTCTATTGGCTGCAAGGTGGTTAGTGGGTGAAGAATATGATTCAAATGGGTTGGCCACCGGCCACGTCGGCTCGTGACCAAGATGCGACAACCTCCCGTGACAGGAAGCCATTTTGCCAATAATTCGGCCGATTCACAGTTATCAAATATAAGCAAGCGAGGTGTCTCTTCTTGCCATGCCTGACAAACACGGCCGACCTTGTCCATATGACTCAACTTTTCCGCATCTCGGTAGAGTCGCATGCCTCTTTCTCCCCCTATTCTGACAAGCTCATCCTCTATGGTTTGTTCATTCGCAAAGCTAAGCCAATAACAACCGCCTAAAAAACGATGGCCATAGCGGTAGCAAAACTCAACAGCCAGCTGCGTTTTGCCAATCCCTCCCATCCCGACAATGATAGCCGTAAATGTCCCAGTAACAGATTCAAAAGCCTGTGCAATCTCTAGCAATACATGCTCACGGCCGACAAATTCAGAATTTCGCTGATAGGGGATAATCGAATTACTTGGCAGTCCTTTCAATCGGTCTGGGCTAGCCGTGTTCTCTACAGAGACCACACGATTAGTCCCCTCACGCTGTTGCATCTGACGCATCGCTTGTGCCAATTGATAAGTCTCTGGCTGCGGTTCAAGTTGTAATTCATCCCAGAGTTGCCGCCGACTCAATTCATAGAGTTGCCAAGCTCGCTCCCCTTGGCCAGTGTGTCCTAGAAACTGTAAGACAAAAGTCAGCGGCGCTTCATCGAGTGGGTCCAATGCTAGCCAACGCTGTGCAGTGCTTAGTCCATCGAGCCACAGTGACTGCGCCAAATAGGATTGGCAAACCTCCTCATAGGCGAACCAAACGCGCCGTCTCCATTGTGCACGAACTATTTGAAGCCATTCATTAAATACCGGGGCGTCTTCCACATATAAATTGTTTAGCAATGGCCCTTTGTAAAGCTCTAAAGCATGATTAATTTGCGCCACGTCCCTAGATTCTAGATGAGATTCTAATTGATGCAGGTCAATTAACGTGTTTGAGTAAGGGATAAAGCTCAGATGCGTTCGTGAAGACTCAATCATCGGCACAAGCTGACGCACCCGCTTCACAGTTGTGCGTAAAGCGGCCTGTGCTTTTCTTGTACTCCCTCTTTCCCACAGCAAATCGATAATGTGCTCGCGTGATTGCGGCCGGTTTTGAAGAATCAGATACGCTAAAAGAGCTGAGCCCTTTTGTCTACGGATGATCGGAGATGTTTGTCCATCTTTTTCTATTGATAAGTCGCCAAACAGTTTAATGTTGAACATCGTGGTTGAGGTGTTTGAGATGGTTGATTTGTTGTATTCATGGCTCATTTTAATGGATTCTATAACGATCCAGCATATTTAGAAAAATTTATTTCTAGCGTCATTTTTACCGATTTTACGCGCTTGTCCAGCGGTCACGCACCGGTCACGCAACTATTTTATAATAAATAGTCAACTAAATTTTACGAGATGCTAAAAAATCAATTGATACAGTACAAAACGCCTATTTCCCCTTAAAAAATTTAAGATCGATTTAACATTTCTTGCTTTTTAGCCTCTAGACTTAGTTACACGGTCGCCTCCGGCTGGCTCTTGCTAGTTGTTTATCGTCGCTACTTCTTAGGAATTATTATGTCGTATAAATCCCTTAAATTCTGGGCCTTTGCATTCATCTTATCCGGTATTGCAATCTTACAAACCATTTCCCCAGTTGCCTTAGCGCAACAAGCGGACCCTACGGCCGCTGATGCGGTTCAAAGCGCATGGGATTTGGCCAAAGACGCAGCAACATACCACTACACATCTGATATCAAACAAACCACTTATCCCGCACCGGCCATAGAAAATATAGGCAAGCCGCCACGTGTAGATAACTTTCTGGCGATTGGTGAATTTGACCAAATCGCGGAAAAAATGAGCCTTGAGTTGACCACGCAAGACAAGCAATGGGTTGAAGTCGAAATTGATGGCTTAGAAGCACGTGGCCGAACCAGTGTAGATGGGGAATGGGAATCACTGGGTTCATTAGATGAGTTTCTGATTCCTGGTGGCGACCCACTCGGTTTTCTAGCCGGAGCCACCTATATCAAAGCTTTGCCAGCAACAAATAGTAACGGTGATGAATCGCTTTCTCTTTACGCCTTCTCTTTCTCAGGCTACCAGTTCGGCCGTTTCATTACCGACGAGGTGACCCAAAAATTGATCGCTTCGGGAACATTAATGCCTGACCATCAAGCAGAAATCCCACCGATCTATCATCAAATGACAGGCAGCGGGGAAATAGCGATCAATTCGGCCGGTTATCCCACTTGGATCAAGATCGATTTAGACATAGGGACATTAGAAACGGGTGAAGAAGCGACAATCGATGTCTTTTTGACCTATAAGGATTTTTCGGCCGAGCCGGCCGAACTAATCGATAACCCAACAGCCGTTTGGTTTACCCCTCAAACATTTCTACAAAACGTCGCGGTGCAAAACCCAGAGCTACCGAATCAAGTCGCCATCACGATCGCCCTCTTACTCTTTTCTCTAGCGCTATCATTCCTCGTTTGGCATACATGGCGTAGCCAGTTGTTCTATAAAGCGGTGGCAGGCTCAATTACAGTTTTAATGCTGGCGGGCCCCTTCTTGCAAGTGGCCAGTGCCCAAGCCTATCATGGCCGTTTGCAACCACTCTTGAATGAACCGAACAACCAAACCCCAGAAGAAGCGGCCTATGAAGCGATCGCCGAGCACCAAGCAAGTGATGTTTGGCATCCGCAACAGGATCCTTTAACACGCGAGCAAGACATGTTCGCTTTTCCGGAATTATCAGCAGAACTAGATGGCTCGGCGGCCGTTTCGGCCGTATCCAGCAACGCCATTACCTCTACGGTTGATACCGATGGAGATGGGGTCAGTGATGTCATTGAAGAATCGCTCGAATTGTGTTCCGGCCCAAGCGGGACCTTTTGTGCGGGAGTAACGAACTCGACAGACAGCGATGGGGATGGCCTAACGGACGGGGAAGAGGTCAACCAGCTAGGAACCCTTGCCGATCATGCCGACACAGATCATGATGGTTTAAGCGACTATCTTGAAGTAAAAGGATTTTCTTTGGGAGGTCAACAGTGGCACCTAGATCCAAATCAACCAGATACCAATAGTGATGGCTTACTTGATAGTCAAGAATGTCCGATTTGGGTTGAAGCGGACCCGACTTATGATGCAAATGGGGTTTGCCCCGATTCAGATAACAACGGAACACCCGATGTATTCGATCATGATAATGATGGGGATAGTGTGCCAGACGCGGCCGATGTGTCTCCCAATCGACACTGGAGCCCCGCGGGGGGATTTAGTGATGCAACACCATTTGAGCTAACCATAGATGAATTGACAATCGATAAGCCAACCCAAGTTCAGCTACAAATTGTGCCTACAAATCGAGATAATTTATACAATGCGGATCGGGTGTTTGATTGGCCTTCGCCCGATTTAGCAGGACAAATTCAACGGCGTTTTACGACAACATTTGCCACAACGACCAATCCCAATATTCGGGATACGGTGAGTTACAACAGCCGATATGGTGATGTCCGTATAACCCCATTGCTCGAAATCAAAATCCCTGCGGCTGCAGGCCACTACGGTAATTTACCAGTGAAAACGGGTATGCCAGCGCAACGAACAAGTGCTATAACTTCTACCCAATGGCTAGATACCAGCAAAACAGACCCATTGGGCTTATCGGTCCTCGATAATCCGGCCGATAATTCCTTGACCGTTTTTGTACCAGTACAAGTCGAAACAGACCGAGCCGAAAGCAACCGCGTCGCATTTCGTGCGAACATGATGTACTACCCGTCACAAGGAAACAATGGCGTAGCAGATTGGGGAGCGGCACATGAGTATCGGCTGATTTGGCTGGTACAAATGATTACAGAGACTTGTACAGATCCGACCAATAATTCGACCTGCACGGAAGAACTAAAACTGGTACATATCTATAATGATGAATTTAATCTAACCGGATTAAATGTTCAAGAAGAGCATGGCTTGTCAGTGGCGGTTATGTATGAGAATCCCTCGACCGATAGTGATCGTACGAGCGAAGACTCGTTATGGCAATTAGCCTATGGCTTGGGAAACACCTTTTTGCGCGGTCGTGACTGTGATTCTTTAGACGCCAGCAATGTCTGTCAAAGTGATGGGAATCGTGATGTGACAATCGCCAATATGGCGACCTTTGTTGGCCAATATGATTTAGACACCCAACCGGTCTCTACGGCCGTATTTAATTATGAACATACCGGATTTCTGTCCCACATCATGATGACAGAGACCAAAAAGATCTTAAACACCCATTTCGACCCCTATAAAACCCAAATGAACCCAACAATCTTGTTCGCCCAAGAACAAGATGCACGTGCTTTAAATTTAGAGTCATTTAGCAGCATGCCGACCAGTGGAACCGGCATTACCGTCACAATGAGTGCCACCAATGCGCCACGACGTATTATCGGGGGGATGAGCTGGGGGCCATTCACCTATAACACCACAACGAGCGATTGGGAATCGATGAATGTCACTCAGTATGTGAGTGGGCTAAAGACGCGATTACAGCAAATTCCTTACTTTCAACCAGCTACAAACGACTTGACGAATCAGTATGAAGCACTCGGCCGTGTGCGCTTTATGCAAGCCTATTATTTAAGTTTAGTCAAAGGTACTTCGGCGATTTTATCAATTGATGGAATCACAATATGGTCCCCCTCACCAGATGTGCCTGAGTATCGGTACGGGCCAGAGACCCCGGGAGGAACCTTTTCTGGGGCGACATATACCGCATATTACACGTTTCTTGGTCTGCAATATGCCTATGGCAATGCACAACGAGGCAAGGCTCGTGTTCGCGCCTTTTTATTGGGTATGGGCAAATCATTTGGCGAATTTTCGAATGGCCATTTAAGCACTTGGCAACGTGCCTCGACGTTACAAGGCGCGAAAAAAGGCTTTTTTATTGCGACCAATGCGATCTCAGCCGGTGCTGCGGCCGCCTCCTTTGCGGGTGTAGTCATTTTTACAATAGCGGCCTTTAGTGGTGACCAGCGACTGATGGATCAAGCGGTTATCGTGCTAAACGTCACAACCGCTGTTTCGTCATTATTAGTAATAAACTCAAACATCTCGTACATGATTCATCTCAACAAGGCGCGAGGTGCCTCGGACTTATCGGCAAAAGCACAAACACTCAAAAAAGGGGGAGGGGTTAACGCCTTGACCACCAGCAACCTAGTGATGCAGGTCGCCACCATTTGGGCATTCGCTTTGATTACATTGGCCGTTAAGCAAATTCGACATGGGACGATCCTTTATGACTTGACCGTCGCAAATGCGATCGCTCAAACGATGGTGGCGGTCATTGTGTTCGCCTTTGGGGCGTTAGTCGGCTATGTGGCGGTGCTTTTGGTCGCTGGCCTAGCTGGGCCGCTAGTCGGCACCATTGCGGTTATGGTCATCTATTTAGTAGACGCGCTCGTCTATTTAGTAACACTGCTTCTTTACCATGTGTTCGGTGTGGGTCGGCCGTTCTCAATTCTGGAAGAGCTAGCCAAAGTGATCGCCGAAGCCTTATACGATATCCAGTCAATTGTGACCAATCTCAATCCAAATGGCCGACTTCAGTTTGCGCCATCATTTGCCTTAGGCGATGATAAATATGGATTCACCTTGCAGAATACAGGGGTATTAACCTTTAATATCACCAATACGATTACATTTAATGGCACACCAAACGAAGGGCGTATGCCGACCTTCCGCTATCGTTTAGGAGAATATTCACGCGAGGGGCATGCAGGATTGGCTCAAAATCAAATGTTGTTTGAATGGCGCAATGTGAGTCAAGCTTATAACAACACACAAAACTATACGACGCGAACCCTAACCACAACCGTTAACTTTGCAAATGTGGGTGCCGGCCGTGATCGTGTGTTGAATGATCTCTACCTGATCGAATCATTTGCGGTGCCGACCAAAGGATGCTGGACTGTTGCGGGTCAGTGTACCTATGATGATGTAAAAGACTCCATTCCGATCAATATCGGGGCGTCCCAAGCGTTCGATATTTTACCCAACACAATCGCCGAATTTGCAAATTGGTATAGCTGGCTGGGAGATGGCAATGCGATATCTCCGACCGTGTCGGTCGCAGCAATTCCAGTCCCTATCGATTATGACAATGACCAAGTAATTGCCAGTCTGGATGGAGATGACACGCGTTGGGATATGGATAGTGATGGCTTAACTGACTATTACGAATTAACCCATGGCACGGACCCAGGCAATGAGGACACAGATGAAGATGGCTTGTCTGATGCGGCTGAAATACGTGAAGGGACCGACCCCCGAAAAGCGGACACAGATGGCGATGGGTTGAACGACTATATCGAAACGGTGGAAGGATGGTTAATTCCTTACGCGGGTGGAACAACCCGTATCTGGTCCAACCCATTCTTAAGTGATGCGGATGGGGACAAACTAAGCGACCTTGAAGAGTACATGTTCGGCTTTAATCCTTATGTACATACCGACCCAAGCTTAATCGATACCTTAATTCAAATCGATGACTTTACGGTCAATGAAACGAAAGCGCCAATCCTTTATCTGCCCTTTGATGAATCGACTACAGCCGATGTCTTCACCGACCTCGCCACCAACAACCTAGATGCAGTTTGTGACCGCACCAATGGGAAATGCCCTCAAGTAGGCGTGACCGGCCGGTACGGCAACGCTATTTTATTGGATGGCAGTGATGACTCAGTCTATATCGAAGACAACGATTTGGTTGATTTTGGTCCCAATGACGACTTTACCGTCGCGGTCTGGGTAAAAGTGGGTACACAAGTAAATACAACAAACCCCGACAATGACATTATCGAAGAATGGGGCACCGGCACCGGTGGTTACCCATTTGTCATTCGCTATCTCCGCAGCTCTGGCACAATCAGTGCGGGTCGATACGATGAAGCCAATAACCCTTATATCAACTCAACCACATCGATTAATGATGGTGATTTCCACCATATCGCTTTTACGCGCTTAAATGGGACACTCTCTTTGTATATCGATGGACAATTAGAAGGCTCAATGGCCGATAGCACAACCAATTCAACGGCAAACACCAGCCGCTTACATATTGGTAGTCGCGGGGCACATAACTACTTTGCCGGCGCGATCGACGAATTGGTGATCTATGATCGCGGGATGACAGCCGCTCAAGTTCAGCGGGTACAGGCCGGAGAGTACAATTTTGACGACCTCGTCGTCTCTCCTGGTGATAACTTGCAATACAGTGCAACCGTGACCAACACCAACGCAGCCCGTGGCGCAGATGGTCTGCTCTTTGCTGAATCAACCTATATTTCTCCAACGATTCCTATCCCAGAGACCCGTTTAGAGTTTGAGGTGGATGAGACCCGTACTTCATGGGGGTATTTCAATGGGGGTGGTACGCTGACATGTGCCACGGCCGGTGCGGCCGATTGCCCCGCCGTAGACAATGGTGTAGTCACCCTTGACGGCGCAGATGATCATTTCGACATCACCTCGATGTCAGCCACGCGGATCAGCTTTGACGTCAATTTAGACCGCGCTCCGGCAGTCGGAGAGAAAATGTACGTTCTCGATAGCGCCGAGCCCTTTGCTAGCCAGTATTACTTCCAATATGTCGACATCTATTTTGAATACGATACAGCCACAACCGCCCGCTTGGTCATGGAGACCCGCTGGTCACAACAAGCAAACGATGAGGTGATTAACATTGTTAGTTACCCCAGTTTCCCCATCAATACATGGCGCAAAGTTGAATATACAGAGACCGATGTCAATGGCTTCGGGGTGGATGGTGTCCGGATTTATGATCAAGCGGGGACATTAGTATTCATAGAAGAGATCGTTCCTCCCAGCGTGCTCGTAACGATTGGGCCAGGGGCGGTTGGCAACAGTAACGATGGATCTGGAGGCCTTGATGGGCAACTCGATAATTTGAACGTGCAAGCTGGCACCTTCTACCAGCTCTTAGCGGCCGACTTTAACCACTACCCCGAAATGTTCCAAAGCAAGCCACGCACATCTAGCGTGCCAGTTAATGCGGGTGAGTGTGCCCAAGCTAACTGTCCAACGTTGACCCGTACGGGTCAGTTTGACTCAGCCGTCAACTTTAATAACGATACAACCAAGAAAATCGTCATCTCGAATGTCAATTTAAGTGGCGATTTCACCTTATCTGGTTGGTTTAATGCCAATGGCACAACGCTTGGATTCCTAGCAAATACGTTTGCCGATGCAGTCGATGCCTCTAGTAACACGGACAATATGCAACTGACAGTTGATTCCGGTCTCTTAAAAGTATGGGCCGGCAATAGCGGGAACAACCAAAATCTTCAGGTTGCTCATCCGGCCGGATGGAACCATTTCACCTTTGTGCGTGACAGCACAGGCATTCATCTTTATCTAAATGGTGCTCTTGCCGCTTCAGACACCAGCCGGACCCCAAATTTACTGGCAAATGACACCGTTGTGCTGGGGAACTTTATAGATGCTATCGGCTATGACGGGTCACTAGATGAATTCGCGATCTTCTCTTATGCCCTAGACGTGAGTGAAATTGAGCTGTTAGCTGCAGGGAAATATCCAAATCCCGGTATCAATATCGCCAATCCCTATCAGAATTTTAATGTGCCAGCCAGTTCATCACGGATCATAACCGGAACAGCACAGATCGAACCAAGCGTGGTTCCAAACAGTGTGCATCGCTTCGACCAAACGGTTGATGTAGCCTTTGACACGACCATTCCGGCCGTGACATTGCCTTCATTGGCGGCGCACCTCAGTGGCTCCCCTCCAATCCTCCATATCCACATGCCGTTCGAAGAACGGCCGGGCCATATTGGTGCCTATGAAAATACAGCATCTGTATTTACCGGATTCACGTGTGCAACGGCCGCAACTTGCCCAGAATCAGGGGTCGAAACAGTATCCGGCCGAGGCATCTATTTCGATGGTGTGGATGACCTTCTTACAGATGACAGTTCAAATATGGCACATCTGGCATTCTGGGTAAAACCGGAGCAAGAGACAGGAACAATAGCCGCAAGTGTAGACAATACCGATCCCACCATTAACTACCACTTCGATATGAGTGGGTTTACGGCCGCCACAGAGTTTAGCTGTAACATCTCGATTCCTTATAGTCTCACCCCACAAGAATGGACCCATATTATTCTGGGTCATAGTGATAACACGACTGATCTATATGTAAATGGGCAACTAGCAGGTAGCGTCTCCGGCGGCTATACAGTTTGTGGTTCACTCGGAACCCTCAGGCGTTTGGGGAATAATATGGCGGGCACCTCAGCATTCAAAGGGTTTCTAGATGATGTCCGCGTTTATAACAACAACTTTATGAACGCCTCCCATGCGCAAGCCATCTATGAAGGGAGTGCGCCACTCATGCACTTCGACTTTGACGAAGAAAGCGACCGCGTAAACTTCAAAGATCGGACAGCAAATAACTGGATCGGAACACCGACGACCATAAGCCGCATCATATCGGGAACAACTGAGACCACTCTCAGCCCAGCCCCTGGTACTGATGGCAAAATCGGCAATATCGCCGCCTTTAATGGTCAAAGTGTTATCGAAGTGCCAGATATCAACAATGCTTATGGCAATTTGACCGAATCATTTACGATCATGGGATGGATTAAGCCGATCAGCATGACAGGTGAAACCGGCTATCGCATGATTCTGGCTCCCGTGAGCACCAACTCTGATAATGGTATCTACTTTGGCACGCTAGGTGACAAATTGGGGTTGTCTCTCGCCAGCGTAGCCGATCTACAAAGTACCACAGCCGTAAATGAGAATCTATGGCAACATGTGACGGTCGTTTATGAACGGAATGGAGGTAGCGCGACCCACGCCTTCTATATTAACGGGGCACCAGCTGGTTCTGGCACCCATAGCCATTTCCCCATCGCCAATACAGATGACCCCAAATTTCATATCGGTGGTTCTATCGACAGTCTCGGCCAGGTAACACGCCCATTCCAAGGGGGTCTTGATGAACTTCAGATCTTTAATCGGGCTTTGACCACAGACGAAGTCACAACTCGCTTCTTACGCGATTTACGTTGGTATCGCAACCGTGGCACTGAAGAAATTACAGTCGACACCGACCAGCCAACGGTCAGCTTGGTCGGTAACCAAACTTACTATGAAAACACTTTTACAATGTTGGCGGTCAACACCTTTGATCCGACCTCGAATGTGGTCTTACTTGACTTTGGCTTAAAAGGGCCAAACGACAGCACATTTAGTTGGCATGGTGCGCCACCATGTCGTGATGGGGTCATCGGCCGGGTTTGGTGCCCATCCTTTAACCCCACAACGATGGGAGGGGAAGGGCATTATCAAGTCCAATTCCGAGCGGTCGATCAGGGTGGCAATGAAACCACCAGCAGTGTGTATGACCTCTATGTGGATGATACCGCCCCAACGGCCGGATCGAGCCATAATGGTGCATGGACGGCGCTAACAGCCGTGCCCAATGTCACAGGTGGTTGGACCCTCCCATTGGCGGGGACGATCAGCGATAGCAACATCAATGGCACTTCTGTTGCCGGTAGCGGGATTGTCACCGACAGTGTGATGATCGGCTTGCGGGCCAGTAATGGCAATCTCTTATCCTCAAATCGACAAATGGCGGCCGTCAATGGGGGCAATTGGTCACTGACTTTCCGCATGACCAATGAGCAACCACAGGGCTTGTATACAGTTGAGCTACAAGCTGAAGACCAAATTGGAAACAAGCTCTCGGCCGATGTCGGCACCATTCGCTTAGATGCCTTGGCACCGACCGCAACGGTAAGTGCCTCAACATCACCAACAATGGTCAACAGCTCAACAATCACCCCTCTCATGGGTACGGCAAGTGACAGTTCAGGTCAGGGGGTGCAGTCGGCCGAGGTACGGCTGGTTAATCAAAGCGGTTCCGCGCCAGCGGCTGGGGCCTCTAGATCACCGCTTGGTGTGGCGGCTACGACAACGACAGAAAACTGGGAAGCAACAGTCGTCAATGGGAATGATTGGTCCTATACCATCCCCCCCAACACAGACGGTCTTTATGAGGTTCAACTCCGTACAACCGACAATGCAGGAAACACAGCAGAGAAAGGGACTCACTGGCGAGGCCTAATCGACAATGTGTCTCCGACGATAACAACCCATTCCACCACTCAATTCTGGGATGGAGAGACACCTCAGACCTCGTTCTCACTCACATTTAGCGACTTTGGGTTAGACATGGCCAATTCAAGCCACCCCTGTACGGTAGCGAGTGTCACCAATGCCAGCTATACCGATAGTGCTGCACCCAGCTTCGGCATCGTTTATCAAAGCGACATCAACTGTACGGTCGATGGTCATGTAGCGAATCAAACGGTAATGGCTTGTGACTTAGCAGGGAACTGTGTCAGTCAAATGACCGCCAACAGCTCAATCCATTACGTGAAAACCGTGGCAGCCGGCAGTGGCGATTGTAGCGATTGGGCCAATGCCTGTACCTTGCAAACAGCGCTGGGGTCAGCTTCGAGTAACGATCAAATCTGGGTTGCGGCCGGAGTTTATGTCCCTGGGGCAACCGCAAGTGATGTCTTTAACATCCCCAACAAAGTAGCCATGTATGGTGGCTTTGCCGGGAATGAAACAGTATTCGCATCTCGCAACTATACTCAAAATGTAACTATTTTAAGTGGCGATATTGATCATAATGATCATGACCCAACCGGCATCGTAACCGATACAGCCCATATTGTAGGCACAAATTCCAGCCAAATTGTCAATATTAATGGCGGTGGTTCAGGGACCATTCTTGATGGATTTACCATTACTGGGGCTGATGGCACTTCTGGGGCATTGGTTGTGACCAATGGGGCACGGCCTCAATTGCGTCACCTCAACTTGGTCGGAAACAACGGCGGTGCGGCTCATGTTGATAGTGGCAGTCGGCCGTTATTCTACTCTGTCGACTTTACCAGTAATGCAAGCAACAACGATGGTGCGGGTATTCATTCAGATGCCAGCTACTTGTCTCTCGAGCAAGTGAGCTTCAGCCATAATCAGGCAAAAGATGGCGGGGCTATTTTTAACTCCGGCAGTCGGATGACAATGACCCATACGTCATTCGTAGGGAATCAAGCGACCGCCAACGGAGGGGCGATCTATCAATCTGGTGGGGCACAGCAACCGGTTTTGACCAATATCAACTTTAGTGGAAATAGTGCCACAGGTAACGGAGGGGCGATCTATCTAACGGGCGTAACCACACCACAGTTTGCCAATGCTTTATTTGCTGGCAATTCGGCTGGGGGTCAAGGTGGGGCGGCTTATCTTACGCTGAGTTCAGCCGCTTTTAACGGTGTAACCTTTAGCGGGAATAAAGCAGGCACAGATGGTGGTGCTCTTGCCTTAGTTAATAGCGATCCAGCCCTTCATAATTCGATTGTGTGGCATAACCAAGCAAACGGAGCGACCGGTACATTGGCGGCCAATCTGTATACCAGCAACAGCGCCCCCACAGTGGCCCATAGCGTAATTGAAGGAAGTGGTGGCAGTACCGCCTGGAATAGCGCGGCCGGAACTGATAACGGCAACAATTCTGATATAGACCCGATGTTTATCAATGCGATCTCACCTACGAGTGCGCCAACAAGTGCAGGCGACTATCGCTTGCAAGATGGCGCTGTTGTGATTGATAGCGGTAACACCGCGTTGTTCACCGCCCAGAGCGGAATTGCCACCGATCTAGCCGGGAATAGTCGCTTCAGGAACGCGATCGATCCCGGCCCTTACGAAAGCTTGTGTAATGTCGCATTCCCGTCCCGTGTCTATGTCAACCCGGCCGCGACCGGCACCAATTCTGGTGCCAGCTGGGCGAATGCTTACAACGATCTCCATACGCTTAACCAAGCACTAGCTACATTAAATGGTTGTGTTCGATCTTCGCCGATAGAAATTTGGGTAGCACAAGGGATCAACAAAAATAGCAATGCTACTGGCGCAGTATTACAAATTAATGGGACCAACAGTATCCGTATCTATGGTGGCTTCAACGGGACAGAAACAATGTTGAGCCAGCGAAATCCGGCCCAGAATATCACCGTACTGAGTGCAGACTCCGGTGGGGATGACATAACCGATAGCAACGGCATTTTAACCCTATGGTCCAATCGTGTCGGCACCAATAACCCTCAGGTGATTGAGCTAACCAATGCCTCTGATATCTTGCTAGATGGATTCGCCGTAACCGGCTCACATAGTACGATCACAGGAGGCGGGTTAGATGCTCGGGTTGTCAATGACCTGACTGTCAGCAATGTCACATTTACCGGCAATTTTGCGCATTCCGGTAGTGCTGTAGCGATAGAATTTGGCCAAGATATATCCCTGATCAATGTGAAAATGAACAGCAATATTAGCTCCAATGGTGCCACAGCAAACCTGAATACAATAGCCAACCTGACGCTTATCAATGTTTTGGCTGCGGGCAATCAACCTAATCGACATGAGATCGATATCAGCGCCAGTAACGGTGTCAAATTGACCAACCTTTCTATCGTAGACAACAGAATGTTTAATGTGGTCGCGCAAGGTTTGTCCATAATCAATAGCACAGCCGAAGTTGAGAATTCAATTATTCGTGACAATTATTCTTTTTTCTTAGGGGCAAACAAAAACCTATTTCATTCTGGTACCGGCACAACAACTGTGCGCAACAGTGTCATTGAAGGGAGTGGGCAAACAGGATGGGATACCACGCTCAATGTGATTGATGGGGGTGGGAACATCGATGTCGATCCGCAGTTTGTAAACGCGGTAGGTTCGAATGCGGCACCAACCGTAACTGGCGACTACCGTTTACAGGCGACTTCGCCGGTGAGCAATGCGGGGAACACGGCCGTGTACACCTCGACTACGGCCGTCATGACCGATCTAGACGGCAATTTACGTATCGCGGGAACCGCCATCGCCATAGGGGCATATGAAGAAGTGATTCCATTTGCTCCTGTGTATACTCCAAGCGGGGCAAACCTATTGCTCAGCTGGGCCGATTTAGGGTCTTTGTGTCACTACAACTTGTATGAATCAACAACACCATACAACCCACCCACTTCCCCCACTTATAGCAACTTGACCTCTGGAAATATGGTTCCGGATCGCATAGGCGGCACGGCAAACTATTTCTTCAAGCTACAAGCCAACTGCGCTGGGTTAGCCGTTAATTCGGCCGAGGTGGGGGTGTTTAACTTCAGTTTGACACCTGGCCAATAAACGTTTTGATGCATGTGTGGGGAATCCCAAACAAACGCAACGATTCCCCACATCTCCTAATACCTTCAGCGGTAGACAGCCATGACCTAGCTAGCTGAGATTTGGTTTCCCTTTTTACCGCTGTGATTCTCCAATAGCCAGCCTGCCCAAGAATTTAACCGATTCGGAGTATAGATATGAGTCATATGAGACGATTGTCCTTTGTTTTTATTTTTGTCTTATCTAGCATGGGGCTGTTCGCCTTATTCTTTATAGGATTGCCGCCAATCACGGCCGCAGTTAACGCCACGACCCGTTATGTAGCCCCTGCATCCACAGGCACAGGCGATTGCTCTAGCTGGGCCGATGCTTGCACATTATCTTCCGCTTTGGGTGTCGCGGTAAGTGGCGATGAAATTTGGGTCAAATCGGGAGTCCATCTCCCATCTTCGACATCCAATTCCAATGACACGTTCACCCTCAAAAGCGGTGTGGCCGTTTATGGTGGGTTTGCCGGACATGAATCATTGAGATCGAGCCGAAACTACACCAATAATCTGACGATTTTGAGCGGAGACATTGATAACAACGATACCAAAGATGCAAATGGAATCATTACCGACAGCGTCAACATCATGGGGAGTAACAGTTATCATGTGGTCACAAGTAGCAATGTAGATAGCACCGCTGTGCTAGACGGGTTCACCATTACAGGCGGTAATGCGAATAGTGACGGGGGCGGGATTTACAATGCTTTTGGCACCCCCACATTGAATAATCTGACAATTATCGGAAATAAAGCGGCAGTTGATGGCGGTGGACTTTATAACCGCGAAGGGGGGCCGATCCTTACCCATGTAACCTTTGCACGTAATCAAGCAACGAATGGGGGTGGGATGGCGAATCTAGTCGTCTTGACCGGGATAGACAATGAAGAGGATATCCAGATAGGCATAGATGAGAGTACCGAGACAGACTTACTTGCCCCGATTATGCTAAATGGCACCATGGTGGCGACTTTAAATCAAACTAACTTTAATCAAAATACAGCCACAACAGATGGCGGGGGGCTGTTTGTCGGCCGTTGGTGTAATGATGGAGGCTCTTGTTCCAACGTATTCGATTGGTCATCCATTAACACCTTGGGATTAACCGTCAATCAAAGCCACTTCATACACAACACAGCCGGCCGCTACGGTGGTGCTTTTTCAGGCGGCCTACGCAATTTAAGCAACACATCAATGCCACAATCCTTTACGGCTATTAACTTTAATCAAACAACCTTTTACAGTAATACAGCAACCATCGCAGGCGGTGGTGTCGCCAACCTGACATTTGGCGACACTGTGAGGTTGGACAATAGTAGTGTGATAAAAAATCATTCACTGGGAAATGGGGGGGGAATATATGATTTTTTGAGCGAAACGGCGATTGTCAACACATCGATTATAAGCAATACCACACTTGGTCACGGTGGTGGGCTATACCTTTCAGATGGCAATCCAAACATTATGACGAGCACAATCAAAGCGAATCAAGCATCTTTGGATGGTGGTGGCATCTATCTGTTAGACCTCGGATTATGCACCATTATCAATACCACCATTTCCCATAATATCGCCAACGGGAGTGGCGGCGGGGTTCACATAAATGAAACCACAAGCAATGCTAGTGACAATGGTGCGGTACAAAACTGCATTCAACAAAGTGTATTAGAATCTAATATAGCGGGTACAAATGGCGGCGGACTAGCATTTATCAGTCCGGACTCTTCTGGCGGAAGTCGCAGCAGGCTTAATATGCTCAACACAATCATTCGCGGCAATCAAGCAACGGGGACAGGCGGTGGGGCCTATATCGAGATTGACAGAATGATTTTATACAATGTTGTTTTTAGCGGTAACAGTGCTGCAAATGGGGGAGGACTTGGCATAAAAAGTTTGGCCTCTACGCTACATTCCCTTTCTGTAAGCGGGAACAACGCATCGACAAATGGCGGTGGCATCTATATTGATAGTGGCTCGCCTAGTATTGCGAATTCGATTATTTGGAATAATCGCACGGCCGGCCAAACCGATCTAACAACATCTAGTAGCTACAATGCAAATGGTGCAACCCCTTCATTTAGCCATACAATTGTGGCGAATAGTGGAGGAAGTAGCAGTTGGAATAATGCATTAGGGACAGACAGTGGCTCGAATTTAGATGGCGACCCTCTTTTTATTCAAGCGATCGATGCGAGTGTCGCACCAACAACGGCCGGTAATTTACTGATCGGCACAGGCTCTCCCGCCGAAAGTAGTGGCGTAGGTCCATTGCCTGGAGAAGGCTCAGGAACAACCGATGTCGCAGGCAATTTACGTCAGGTTGGCGTAATTGATCGAGGGGCTTATGAAAAACAATGTGACGATACCACCATCTTACATGTTAATCATGCGGCCACAGGTGCGAATAATGGGACAAGCTGGGCAGATGCTCATACTAATTTACAGGAAGCTTTAAGCAAAGCGGCACTGTGCAGTCATACCATTAATGAAATTTGGGTGGCTCAAGGGGTTTACACACCGGGCTCAAATGTGACCGACCAATTTAATCTTCCCGCAAGCGTTAATTTTTATGGCGGTTTTGCAGGGACAGAAACGATGCGCTCTCAGCGAGATTGGGTCAATCATGTAACGATTCTAAGCGGTGATATCGGCAATGATGATACCAACACGGCCGGTGTGGTCCTAAATTCCAGCGATCAAGTAGGGACCAATAGCCAACTTGTTGTTGTTATGAGCACCTCAGGAGACACCACACTCGATGGCTTTACGATTACAGCGGGTCATAATAACAGCGGTGCGAGCGGACTAAATACCGAAGAGCGTAGTGCGATTCTAAAGAATTTGATATTTAGTGGTAATCATGGTGGCGGTTTAGAGTATGGAGCACGGCAAGCCGCAGAGTTAAGCGGATTAACCTTTACAGGTAATTTTTCACCTGTTAATGGTGGCGCAGCGCTGCTCAGGGTCGAGGGCTTAAGTGGAACCCCAACATTTACCTTAACCAACAGCACCTTTAACAACAATTCATCGGCCCAAAATGGTGGTGCAATTTACGCATACGATATTAATCTAAACTTAGAGAATGTATCGTTTGACCACAATCAGGCGAGCCAAACCGGCGGGGCGATTTATACCACGTGGGGAGGGATAGCCACCTTACGTCATATTACCGTGACCAATGGGATCGCAGGGAGCGGTGGTGCAATCTATGCTAAACAGCCGATTATTGTGGAAAATAGCACCTTCACCCAAAATTTCGGAAACTACGGTGGCGCTTTTTATCATGATAATACAACAGCAACCTATCAAGGGATTGTGGCCACGCAAAACGTGGCCACGGCCGATGGTGGGGCGATGTATAACAGAAACGCAGTTGTTACCGTGAATGGCTCCACAATCAAACAAAGTACAGGCAGCAACGGGGGATCAATCTACAACGAGAGTTCCACCTTGACTCTAAATAGTTCCACCATCCAACAAAGTACAGCCATCAATAACGGAGGTGCGCTATTTAATGGCAAAAATAATTTTAGCGTAGCCTCTGTCGTCACATTGGACAGCAGTTATATATTAAGTAGTACCGGCAAAATCGGTGGGGGAATTTACAATGACATCGCCACACTGACACTAACCAATAGCCAAATCATAAGCAATACAGCAACGGCCGGTAATGGCGGGGGGATCTATAACAACACCGGTGAATGGTCCATCACCAACAGCACCTTTGCTCGTAATAAAACATCGGACAGTGGCGGTGGTTTGTACGACCAGGTCGCGACATTCTCTTCTTACACCATAATCGGTAGTATCTTTCAAGAGAATCGGGCGGTAAACAATGGCGGTGGACTTTATTTTTCAACTTATGGCACGGCTCATACCGGCTTAACCTTAAACAACACCGCATTTAAGGGGAACGAAGCGACTCGAGGGGGAGGTGTTTATCTGCAAAGTGGCTCCTTTGTCATGCCTAATTTGGTATTTAGCGGAAATAAAGCGAGCAACTCAGGTGGTGGATTGTATCTAGGAAGCACCCTGACCAAATTTTATAACAACACCTTTACCGGAAACAGTGCCGGTGTCAGCGGCGGCGGTGTATTTAACTTTTTCTCTTTAAACAACGAAATCGTAAACTCCATTTTGTGGAACAATCGCGCCAATGGGGTAACCGGATCAGCTAGCGCCAATCTCGGCTTTCATGATGGGGCCCACCAGTCTAATGTCAGCCATAGCATTGTTCAAGGAGGAGCCGGAGCTGGGGTAAGTAACATAGATGCTGACCCGCTATTTATGACGGCCGTTGATCCAGCAACAGCCCCCACCACGGCCGGTGATCTACGCCTTATGTTGGGTTCTCCAGGCATCAATAGTGGTAACACGGCCGGATATAACGGGGCCACAACCGTGGCCACCGACCTATTCGGCATCACCCGTGTCCAAGGCGGCACCATCGATCGTGGGGCATACGAAACCCTCGGTAATGCGACTTTGACACTTACCCAATCTGGACAAACTGATGTCCAAATCAATTGGCCAGACCCTGGGCCCGCTTGTACATACCAGATTTATGAAGCGACGACCCCGTATTTCACCCCAAGCATGGTGACTTACGCGAATGCGATCATCCCGCAAACGGCAAACGGCAAGGTCGGGAATCCGGCAACGAACTATTTTTATATCGTCGTTGCAAATTGTACAGGTGGAAATTTAACATCAACTCGTGCGGGGGTGTTTGATTTCGCCTTGACCCCCGGTCAGTAGCTAGCGACCGCTTCTAAACTGTGTAGGACGCATAAATTATGCATCCTACACAGCCTTTTTTCCTCAAATTAGCGTCAGCTACACAGCACCAATGACCATGGTCATTTTCGACATTGATACCACCAATGACCTACCCCGCACTCGCCATCGAAAACGTCGGTAAGCCACCCCGTGTTGATGGATTTCACGCGATAGGCAGCTTCGACCAGCAAGGTGAGCAAATGCACCTTGATGTCACCAATCAAAACAACGACTGGTTTTCGCTAGGCTCGGTGCACAACGCAAGAACTGTTCATCGTTTGTTTGTCCCTTGCATGTGTTGTTTATTCGCAACGTTCGGGTGGGTTTCCGCTGGGCCCGGGGCGAGACAAACGATGGTTGGCTAGATTATAATGTAGCGGCCGTTTATCGTTTGGCTATTCCCTGCAAGGGGTGTTTATTCGCGATGTTCAGGTTGGTTGTCGCTGGGCTCGGGGCGAGACAAACGATGGTTGGCTAGATCACAATGCCAGAACTGTTCATCGTTTGCCTATCCCCTACGTTATACATTTGGGGGGCTATTCGTCCGTTACACACCCTTGTGACGCTGATTTCACATTTTTAATGTATTTGTACAACGTGCCACGGGTCGCTTTATATGGAGGCATGACCCACGCTTCGCGCCGTGCGGCCAGCTCTTCATCGCTGAGATCGACTGACAAGACATTGTTTTCCGCATCGATGGTAATCATGTCACCCGTTTCGATGAGGCCGAGCGGTCCCCCTTCTTGGGCTTCTGGGGTGATATGGCCCACGATAAAGCCGTGCGAACCGCCAGAGAACCGGCCGTCCGTCATGAGAGCGACATCTTTCCCTAAGCCGGCACCCATAATCGCACTGGTCGGGGTGAGCATTTCCGGCATGCCGGGGCCACCTTTCGGCCCTTCATAACGGATCACGACGACATCACCCTTCTTAATCCGATCTTCTTCGAGCGCAGTCAACATATCTTCTTCCGCGTCGAAAACATTGGCGGGGCCACGGAATTGCAACCCTTCTTTACCGGTGATTTTTGCGACCGCACCTTCTGGGGCCAAGTTGCCGAACAAGATTTGCAAGTGGCCGGTTTCTTTGATCGGGTTGTCTAAATCACGGATGATTTCTTGCCCTTCAACTAAATTGGGTAGGTCGGCTAAGTTTTCGGCGAGGGTTTTGCCGGTGACGGTCATGCAGTCGCCGTGGAGATACCCTGCATCAAGCAGGAATTTCATCACGGCCGGTGTACCACCCACGCGGTGCAACTCTTCTTGGACAAAACGGCCGCTTGGCTTCAGATCGGCCAACAGGGGAATCCGGTCGCTTACCGCTTGGAAATCTTGCAACGTAATATCGACACCGACTGAGCGAGACATGGCGATTAAATGCAAGACCGCATTGGTCGACCCCCCCAACGCCATCACGACGACCATCGCGTTTTCAAACGCTTTGCGGGTCATAATGTCGCGCGGTTTAAGGTCACGCTCCATCAAGATACGCATCGCTTCGCCGACACGAACCACTTCTTCATCTTTCTCTTCGGCCGGAATAGTCGCGCTATACGGCAAGCTCATCCCCAACGCTTCGATGGCACTGGCCATTGTGTTGGCGGTGTACATGCCACCACAAGCCCCCGCACCGGGGCAACTGTTCCGGACAATCGCTTGGCGGGTTTCTTCATCGATCCGGCCGGCGATATATTCACCGTAGCTTTGGAAGGCTGAAACGATGTCTAATTTTTCACCGTTGTGATACCCCGCTCGAATCGTGCCGCCATAGACCATGATCGACGGCCGGTTTAAGCGACCCATAGCGATGAGACAGCCCGGCATGTTTTTGTCACAGCCGGGTAGGGCGACCAAGCCATCGTACCATTGGGCCCCCATGACCGTTTCGATTGAGTCGGCGATCAAGTCGCGAGATTGAAGCGAGAAGCTCATGCCATCGGTTCCCATCGAAATCCCATCGCTGACACCGATCGTGTTAAAGCGCATCCCGTATAAGCCTGATTCATTGACGCTATCTTTGACTTTTTTCGCCATCGCCAAGAGATGCATATTGCAGGTATTCCCTTCATACCAGACGCTGGCGATTCCGATCTGAGGTTTTTTCATATCCTCGTCCGTCATGCCGGTCCCGTACAACATCGCTTGAGATGCCCCCTGTCGTTTTGATTGGGTGATTGTGGCACTGTATTTGTTTAATTGTGCCTCGGTTGCTGTTCCGTTTTCTTCAGCCATTAGATTTTTAACTCCTGAATTGGATTGAGAAATAGTTTTTTTGTAACTATTCAGTAGTTTTCTTAGCCCCTCTCTCCCTCAAGGGAGAGGGGTTGGGGGAGAGGGAAAATATATTTAGATCCACCTTCCCCAGCCCCTCCTGATAGGAAGGGAGAAAATCCAATTAGTTTGTTACTGGATAGTCACCTTTTTTTCTGGACTTCTAAATTGTAAGGCTGAACTTGTTCCAATTCAAAAAATAGGGGATTTAGAACACGGCTTTTCAATAAAATTCATTTTTAGAATTTAGCTTGGTTTTGCCGTTCTCCCCCACCCTAAATCCCTCCCCTAGGGGGAGGGACTTTTAAATAATTTGCGAATTAACGGAAAGCCCCCTTTCTGGGGGAAGGGGGTTGGGGGATGGGCGAAGACGCGAAACAACAAAAACAACCTCTTTGGACTGTGTGACGGCCAACGGCCGTCACACGTTATTGGTTATCTCGCTTGCTACGATTTAGCAAATTGGGACGTAGGGGCATAGCACGCTATGTTTTCGGTTTTTATTGGCCCGGTTCAAGCTCGAAGTTAAACACCCCGCTTTGATCAGAGTTGGCTTGACCGCCACTACATTGGATCGCTTGGACGATGTAGAAGTACCCCCCTTCGCCGGTCGTTGTGTCTGTGTACGAAGTGGCGGTGCTGGGGAGCAAGCCGGATAGCGCAGTGGTGGGCGATGGGGTGAAGTATGGGGTGGTGCTGCGATGGACCTGATAGTTACAGGCGTTGTCATCGGCCGCCCAACCCAAGACCGGATTGCCCGTTTCACTCGGCACGGTTGGGGTTACGTCCGGTGCGATGACTTCATCGTTGCCCCCAGTTTCTCCACCTGAACTGGTCGGTTCTGGGGCTACGGTGATGGTCACAACATCGGTAGTGATCAACTCGCCATCATTGGCTGACAGTTGCAGAACATACACACCATCAGTCGAGAAGCTGGCACTGGTGTCCACGGCCGAGCTATCGGCAAATGTAGCCACGCCCAACCCTGACAGTTGCGTCCATTGGGTGCTAATCGTACCGGGAGTAAGCGGATAACCATCATCACTGATGGTCGCATCCAATGTGACCGTGTTGGGCAAGGTAATGGCGATACTGACACCGGCATCGACCGTCGGGGCGACATTGGCGGGCAAGACGACAATCGTGACTTGATCGTTGCTACTCAGTTCCCCATCGTTCCCGGCGAGTTGCAAGACATAAGTCCCAGCACTGCTAAAGCTGGCGCTGGTGTCTTCGGCCGTATTATCAGCAAAGGTGACCGTACCGGGGCCGGAAACTTTGGTCCAGAGTGCACTGGTTGTTCCGGGGCTAACCGGCAACCCATCATCTGTAATCGAGCCACTTAATGTCGCTGTCATTGGCAGGATGACCTGAACATCGGCCGCCGTCGTGACCTCTGGCGCATCATTGGCGTTTTCTACCGTGACGATAACGGTCGCAGGGTTGTAATTGATTTTAATATTTATATGAAAATGTGTTATTTTGTATTAAAA